>NZ_AP028803.1:320159-640319 GCF_045864955.1 Atrimonas thermophila
AAATACGTGCTGGATGTACGCCATTTTATTGATACTGGTCCAGACACAGTGCTGGCTCTACGCCTTCTTGGTGGCACTGCTGATACACCGCTTCCCGACTATGAGAAATTTGGTGTTGGTGGAGTGAACACGCTGCGGGGATACGACCTCTTTGAGTTTGAAGGGGAAAAGATGCTGGTGTTTAACCTTGAGTACCGTTGGACAGTTTCTGAAAACACCCAGGTGGTGTTTTTTGGCGACGCGGGTTATGCCTGGCCTTATGAAGAGCCAGTTTCTTTTGAGGACATAAAGACTGGTTACGGAGTGGGCATCCGGGTTGATACCCCCATCGGTCCGGTGCGCCTGGATTACGGTATAGGAGAACGCGGGGGTCAAACCTATTTCAGTATTGGCCATACTTTCTAAAAAGAGAGGAGAGAATTTATGCGTGGACGTTTAGTGGTTGTAGCACTGGTAACGGTTGTTTCGCTGTTGGGTCTTTCTGTGGTGTCCTGGGCTGCCAGCAAGCCAGCTGATGTGAAAATCGGTTTGGTGGATATTAACAAGGTTTTTGCGGCACATCCCAATACCCAGAAAATTGCCGATTTGGAGCAGAAGCTGCTCGATGAAATGCAAAAAAGGCAAGCCGAGCTCAATGAAAAGGGTAAAGGAAAGACCCGGGAAGAGGTTCAAAAGCTCGAAGAAGAAATGAACGCTGAGTGGAAGCCAGTCCGAGATCAAATGCTTGCTGAGCGCCAGGATTTGGTCAATCAGCGCTACCAGGATGTTATTCAGGCAATCAAGCAGGTTGCTGAAGCACAGGGGCTTACTCTGGTTTTGCGGAGTGAAGTGCGAGTTCCGGTGAGCCAGAAGGAACTCCTGGATATACCCCTTGTTTTTTATGGAGGCGTGGATATTACGGAACAGGTGCTTGCAGAGCTTGAGAAAATAGTGGCTGCACAAAATAAGTAAAGAGGAAATCGAGGTCGAGCAATACCTTGAAGTTAAAAGAGGTTGCTACGCTTTTGGGCGGGGTCACCGTAGTCGGTGACCCCGATTTTGAGATTACGGGTCTTAACACTCCCGCTCAAGCAGAACCGGGGGAGCTGGTTTTTCTGTTTCGTGAAGAATTTTTAGAGGAAGTACGTTCTTCCCGTTCCCGGGTTCTGGTTGTGGAGGAAAGGTTTGTTACTGAGTTCCCCGATAGGAACCTCCTGGTGGTTACTCACCCTCGCTTAGCCTTTGCGAAGATTGCCTCTTTGTTTTCTCCGAGAGAAGAAAGAGAAGGCGTGCATCCCAGTGCTTTTGTGCATCCCGAAGCTTCTCTTGGCGAAGGAGTCTGGGTTGGGCCTTTTGCGGTGGTTGAGAAGGGGGCTCAGGTTGGGGCGCAAACCAAAATTTTTCCTCAGGTTTACATTGGAGAGCGAGTTCGTATCGGGTCGGATTGTCTCATCTACCCAGGTGTGGTCATCGGAGCAGATTGTGAAATTGGCAACCGGGTTATTCTGCATCCCGGTGTGGTTATCGGTGGAGATGGGTTTGGCTATGAATGGGATGGGGAAAAGCACCTGAAAATACCGCATCTGGGCCGGGTGGTCATTGAAGATGAGGTGGAAATTGGCTCTAATTCAACTGTAGACCGGGCTACACTGGGGGAAACGAGAATTGGTCAGGGGACCAAGATAGACAACTTGGTCATGATAGCCCACAATGTCCAGATTGGAGAAAAAGTGTTGATTGCTGCGCAATCTGGTATTGCGGGAAGCTCGGTGGTTGAAGATTTGGCTGTTTTGGGTGGACAAAGTGGAGTGGTTGACCATACCCGAGTGCGCAGAGCTACCAAGGTAGCAGCAAGAGGGGGAGTGGTGTCTGAGGTTGGTCCTGACGCGGTGGTTTCTGGTTTTCCTGCTCAGGAGCATCACCGGGAGATGCGCCAGCAGGCACTGATACGAAAACTGCCCGAGCTTTTCCAGCGCATCAGGAAACTGGAGAAGGCTGTTTTCCGCAAGCAATGAATGAAGCCTGGCACTTCCAGAGGACCATTGCTCAACCTTTCGAAGTACAGGGTAGAGGATTGCACGGTGGAAAAAAAGCCAGGGTTAAAGTGCTTCCTGGTGATGTGAACCGGGGTATTGTTTTCAGAGTTTATTCTTCCTGTGGGGAAACTGTCATTCCCGCTTCTTTGCAGTGGCTTTCTCCTTTTCCCCGTTCCACTTCCCTGATGAGAGAAGGTGTAGAACTCAAGACGGTGGAGCATTTCCTGGCCGCCTGTTACCTTATGGGTATTGACAATCTGGAGGTTCTGGTTTGGGGAAACGAATTGCCTGCAGGAGATACCAGCTCTCGTATCTGGGTTGAAAAGTTTGGTCGAGCAGGTATTATTGTTCAGGACGCTCGCTCTCCGTTTTTTGAGATTCGCCGTTTTCTGCAGGTTGGGAACGGTCAGAACTACATTCTGGCTTTTCCTGCTCGAAAAATGCAAGTTTTCTATTTTCTGGATGCTGTGGAGCATTCTCGTTTTGCTCAGTTCGTGACCTTCAGTGAGGAAGATCCTTTTCTGGAACTGGCCGCTTCACGCACTTTTGCTTTTCATTTTGAGTTGCCTTACCTTAAAGAAAGCGGTTTGGGAAAGGGAGCCCAAGACTGGGCGATAATCTTCGATGCTCAGGGTCGTCCTTCACTGCCGCTTCGTTCCCCTGCAGAGCCCGCCCTGCATAAGGTCCTGGATTTTCTGGGTGACCTATTTCTGCTTAAAGTGCGGGTTAGGGGTTGCTTTTTTGCAGTGCGTTCGGGTCATAGCCTAAATCGTGAAATGGCGAAATTGCTTAGTGAGGAGATGGCTGCAAACAGTGAATATTCATCCTACTGCCTGCATTGAAAAGGGAGCTCTTCTGGATGCCGGTGTGGAAGTAGGTCCTTACTCGATTGTTGGTGGAGGAGCACGGATTGGCGAGGGGACCAGGATTGGTGCTTTTTCAGTTATTGAGGGCAGAGTAAGCATTGGAAGAAACTGCACCATAGGCCACCATGTGGTTCTGGGTGCTCCACCCCAGGACGTTGCTTATCGGGGCGAGGATAGCGAAGTAGTGATTGGTGATAATACCGTTTTGAGGGAGTTTGTTACCATACACCGGGCCACCGGTGAGGGGAAGTCAACGCGGGTGGGCAATAACTGCTTCATAATGGCTTACTGCCATATCGCTCACAATTGCGAAATCGGGGATGAGGTAACCATGGCTAATGGAGCAGCCCTGGCTGGCTATGTGACCGTCGGTCCTCAGGCAGTGCTCAGTGGGTATGTGGGAGTGCATCAGTTTGTGCGTATTGGGAGGCTGGCTATGGTGGGAGGGCTTTCCAAAGTAGTCATGGATGTTCCGCCCTTTTTGCTCGTTGATGGACACCCGGCTCAAATATTCGGCCTGAACGTGGTAGGCTTGCGCCGCAGAGGCTTCTCTGCCAAAGAGCGAGAATTGATCAAAAGGATTTATCGAATTCTTTATCACTCTTCACTCCCGCTTGGTAAAGCCCTGGAGATGGTGAGAGAAGAATTTTCTCAAGAGGTAGCTCGGGAAATCGTTGCCTTTTTTGAAGAGAGCAAAAGGGGCGTTTTGCGCTGGAGAGAGAACCGGGGGTTGAAAGAAAGTGCTGAGTGAGGGACTGCTTTTGATCGCTGGAGAAGGACTGGTTCCTGAGCTGGTGTATCAGGAAGCTCAAAAAAGCTTTGCCCGGGTAAAAGTATACGGTTACTCTTTTTTGCATTATGGGCCTTCGCTGGTTCTCGATTTTGTAGACCAGCGTTTTTCCCTACAGAACATCCTGGACTATCTGAATGACAATTCTCTCCATTGTTTGTGTTTTGCCGGCAAAGTTCCTCGGGGGTTTTTATTTTGCGAAGAGTTTATTGCTGATGACCTGAAACTTTTCTTGTCCCGCTTGACTGCAAAGGCTGACCGGCAAATTCTGGAAGCAGTATTTACCTTCTTTAGAGAGAGAAACCATCATTTGCTCTCGCCGGTTGATTTTCTATCCAGCAGCCTGACGCCACCGGGTCCGCTCACCGTTAAAAAGCCCACCCCCCAGCATTGGGTAGACATCAAAAAGGGTGTGAAGATTGCATCTTTTCTTGCTGATTGGGAAGTGGGACAGACTGTGGTGCTTAAAGAAGGTGCAGTGCTTGCTGTTGAGGCAGCGGAAGGCACCACTGAAACTATCCGGAGGGGTGTATCTTTTGGAAAAGGTGAAGTGGTAGTCGTGAAAATGGCACGCAGCAGCCAAGATTTCTTTGTGGATGTGCCAGCGATTGGTGAAGAAACTGTCCGTGCTCTTGGTGAACAGGGTGGTGTCATTGCCCTTGAAGCTCGTAAAACGCTGATTGTCAATTTTCCCGAAGTGGTTCGCCTCGCCAACCTGCTGGGTGTAAGTATTGTAGGCATTTCAAAAGATGAAAGTTTTTCCTTCTAATGTAACCGTTTTTGTGTCTACCGGAGAAGTTTCCGGGGACCGTTATGCATCTTTGGTAGTCGAATCCCTGCGCAGGATGTGCCCCGGGCTTTCAGTAGTTGCTCTGGGGGGAGAAGCCCTTCAGACAGCCGGTGCCTTGCTACTCGGTGATACACAGCGCATGGCCACGGTAGGCGTTTGGGAAGCGGTGCGTTCCCTGCGTGGCTGGTGGTCTCTTTTCGGAAGAACTACCCGTTATCTTCTTTCTGCACGTCCTCACTGTGTGCTTCTGGTAGATAACCCGGGGTTTAACCTACGATTGGCTCGTTTTTGTTATGTTCAGGGTTTGCCGGTGGTTTATTTTGTTCCCCCACAGGTCTGGGTGTGGGGGCGAGGCAGGGCAAAAAAACTTTCCCGCTGGGCAAGCTCCATATGCACCATATTTCCCTGGGAGGAAGCGTATTTTGACCCTCAGAAGACCTTGTGGGTGGGACATCCGGTAGCTTGGTTTGTAGAGCAGTTTGAGAAAAAGCAGGAGAGCCAGGAAAAAAAAGACAGGAAAACGGTGCTTTTACTTCCGGGAAGCAGGAAAGGTGAAGTTGAAGCCTATCTCGAGCGAGTGTTCCCTGCTTTGCAGGTCCTTACCAAAAAATACCCTTATTTGGTTTGGAAGCTGGTCACCGCTTCTTCGGAAATACAAAGTGTGGTGGATGAAAAATTGCAAAGCTTGCCGGTGACCCTGGTTGCGCATCAGGAGCTTTACCATGTTGCCCAGGAAGTTCTTTTTTCCATTTCCTGTTCTGGCACGGTAACTCTGGAAATGGCCCTTCTCGGTGTTCCGCAGATTATCGTTTACAAGGTTTCTGGGTTGACCTACCGGCTGGGGAAACTCCTGGTCAAAAGTAGCTGGGTGGGACTTCCTAACATCCTTGCTCAAGAGGAAATCTTTCCGGAGCTTATTCAGGATGATTTCAGGCCAGAGCGCTTAATTCAGGAAGCAGAAAAGTTCCTGAAGGAAAGCGAAAAGCAGAGGGAACAGGCAGCCTTTTGGAGCGGGAAGTTACGGGAGCAGCTCTTTAGGGGTAATCCTTTTGAAAACGTGGCCCAGGTGGTGAAAAAATATTTGTGAACCATCTCTGCTCCTGGTGACTGTCAATGGTCCTGGCGAGGTCTGCTACAGTCTGCGCCCATTTCTGGAAGCACTCCAGACAATGACCCGGGAAGTGCGAGTCTGGGTGTTCATTCCCCCTTGCCAATTTGCGAGTGGTTGGGAAGAGAAAATCACCCGAGATCTGCCACTTGTTGAAAAAGTTGTAGATTCCCGGCATATTTTCAGGTTTCTGTTTTTGGAACGGGTTACTTTTCCAACTTCGGGACTGGTGCTTTTTATGGGTGGAGACCTTTTTTACGCCTACCGACTGAAGCGAAAAAGCGGGTATCCGCTCTGGGCTTATGGTGTTCCTCCCCGTGGGGTCAAAGAGGTGGACCTTTTTCTGGTACGCTTTGAAAAGGACTTTGAGCGTTATCCCCCTGACAAACGCTTTCTGCTTGGCGACCTTTTGCAGTCTTTGTGTTTGACTTCCTTTACAATTACCCAGGAATTTTTTGAACCAGGCAAACCCCGCTTTCTGTTTCTTCCCGGAAGCCGCCCAGCTCTTTATCCCTATATTCTGCCTTTTTATGCTGAAGTCGCTTCTCTCCTGCACAGAGAATTCTATCCCCAGGCTTCTTTTGTGCTGGGTTTTCCAGAGTTTCTGAAGCCAGGAAGCTTGTCTGCTCTTTCCGCCCAGATTCCTCCCTTACTCAAGTCGGTTTGGGGACATACTTCCTCTTTAATTGGAGAAAGCGATTTGGTAATTATGATTCCCGGCTCAGTAAATCTGGAAGTAGCTTATCGGGGGAAAAGAGGGGTGGTGGTGCTACCGCTTTGGAAAGGCATGGAAAAGGTTCCCCTTCAAGGTCTCTGGGGGTTGCTGGATGTTTTGCCGTTTTGGGGTAAAATAATAAAGCCCAGGTTGGTTGAAAAGCTGAACCAAAAAATCAAATGGGTTTCGCTCCCCAACCGGGTTTTTGATACCCAGATTTTTCCCGAGTGCAGAGGGCGAATCACTGCCCGGGAAGTGGTAATAAAGGTGAAGGAGGAACTTGAAAGAAAAGGAATTTTAGGACTTCCTCCAATAGAGAAGAGGGTTACCCGGAATGCAGCGGAGTTGCTGGCTGAAAAAGTCTGCGCATTTCTTAAAAAGTAAAAATGTTTTCAGGAAAAGCAGCCTCTGGCGTTTGCTGAGGTATCTGCGACCTTACTGGAAGTTTGTCCTGGGTGCTATTTTGATGGCCGTTGTTGGAGCCAGCTTTAGTATTGTTCTTCCCTGGCTGGTGAAGGATATCATTGATAAGGTGCTTCTGGAGCGCAACGTCCGCCTTTTAATGCTTATTTCTCTTGGTGTGGTGATTATCTTTTTTGTGAAAGGCGTGGCATCCTATGTGCAGAACTACTGGATTTCCATCGCTGGTTTCAGGACCATCACCCGTTTGCGTTCTGAGCTTTATGCCCATCTTCACAACCTATCTGCTTCCTTTTTCCACGAAAACCCAACTGGTGAAGTTATTTCCCGCATGACCAATGATATATCCATCCTGCAAAACTTTTTTGCCAATGTGTTTTTGAACATTTTTATGGATATCATGATTTTCTTAGGTTCCATGGTTTTTCTGTTTTTCATTCACTGGAAACTGGCTCTTTTTTCGGTTGCTGTTTTCCCTTTGGTGGGGCTGTGTATAGACTATCTGGGCAGAAAAATTCGCGGGGCTTCACACCTCCTTCAGAGGAAAACGGCGACCCTGACTTCGCTCATCGAGCGAGCGGTTACCGGGATGAAGATTATTCAATCTTATGTAAGTTCCCCTTACGAGGTACAGCGGTTTGAAGCCGAGAACGAGGTTAACTTCAGGCTGGCCATGAAACAAGCCCGTGCCAAAGCCCTGCTTACTCCGCTTGTGGAACTGGTTGCTTCCTGTGCCCTTACTGCGGTGATTTGGTTTGGAGGGAGAGAAGTAATCCGGGGGAACCTGACACCGGGTGGTCTGGTTGCTTTTCTTGGCTATCTGGTTACTGCTGCGTCACCTCTTTCCAGCTTCAGCAGGGGTTTCCAGGTTCTCCAGCAAAGCCTGGCTTCGGCAGAGCGTATTTTCGAATTTTTGGATATTCCTCCCCAGGTAAAAGATGAAGAAGGAAGTGTCGAGAAAAAGGAAGTGACCCATGGATTGCGCATCCGGGACGTATCCTTCTCCTATCAGGGAGAGAAGGTGCTTAAAAACTTTAACCTGGAAATCAAAGTCGGTGAGAAAGTGGGCATTGTGGGCCCCAGCGGGGCCGGAAAGAGTACCTTAATCAACTTGCTTCTCCGCTTTTATGACCCGGATTCGGGAAGTATTGAAATAGACGGGATTGATATTCGCAAAATCAAACTTTCTTCACTGCGCAACCTGATAGGGGTGGTGCTTCAAGACGCCCTGGTTCTGGGAGGGACAGTTTGGGAGAACATCCTGTATGGGAAACTCGATGCGCAACCTGCCGAGATTTTTGAAGCTTCGCGGAAAGCGCGAGCTCATGACTTTGTGATGGCGCTTGAGAGGGGGTACGATACCGACGTTGGAGATACCGGGTGTCGCCTTTCCGGGGGTCAGAAACAGCGCATTGCCATTGCCCGGGCTTTTTTGAAAGACCCGCCCATTCTGGTATTTGATGAAGCAACTTCCAACCTGGATCCGGAATCAGAACGTTACATCCGCGAAGCCATCGCCGAAATTGACCGCAGCAAAATCGTCATCGTAGTGGCACACTCGCCGGCTATGGTCAAAGACTTAGACAGGATAGTCCTGCTCTGGGATGGAGCGGTGCGGGCTGAGGGTTCTCACGAAGAGCTTCTCTCTTCCTGTGAAGAATATCGCCGCCTTTTTGGAGGAGTAGGGGAATGGCTAAAATCCGTTTAGCTGTGTTGATGGGTGGTCTGGGTGAAGAGCATGAAGTGAGTCTGAGCTCAGGGAAGGGCGTCATTCAGCATGCTGACTACCAAAAATACCTGGTTCGTCCAGTGATTATTGACCGGGAGGGACAGTGGAGAATTGCCGCTACTTTTCTGACTGCACCCGCAGCTCTGGAAGAGCTGCGTTTTGAGAATTATCAGATTGGGGAAGCCGTGGAAGTCCTCCGTAGAGAGGTGGATCTTGTCTTTATCGTTTTGCATGGGCGGTTCGGGGAGGATGGTACCGTTCAGGGTTTACTGGAAATGGCCAGCATTTCCTATGTGGGTTCAGGAGTTACTGCCAGTGCCCTGGGGATGCACAAAGCATTTTTCAGGGCCATTGCCGAGCATGCCGGTATTCTGGTGCCCCCGGGTGTGGTGGTGAGAAAAGGAGAATGGGAAGAGAGGCCAGAGGAAGTGCTCACTCGGGTTCAATCTTTCGGCTCTTTTGTGGTGAAGCCAGCTGCTCAGGGTTCAAGCATTGGCGTTTTTATGGTGGAAAATTTCGAAGGACTCAGGGAAGCCATCGATGAAGCCCTGAAGCTGGATGAGGAAATTGTCGTGGAAAAGAGAATCCGGGGAAAAGAAGTAACCTGTGGCGTGCTGGGAGGCGGGAGGAAAGAGATTATTCCTTTGCCTCCTACTCTCATTGTACCCCGCAGTGCCGAGTTTTTTGACTATTTTTCCAAGTACACGCCTGGAGCCACGCTGGAAATCACTCCTGCTCCCCTTCCCGAAAGTGTTACCCAACGCTTACAGGAGACGGCCTTGCTTGTCCATAAAATCCTGGGTTGTCGGGGTATGTCAAGGTCTGATTTTATATACGATGAAGAAAAAGACCAGCTCTACCTCCTTGAAATCAACACCATACCTGGTCTTACTCCTACCAGCCTTATTCCTCAGGCCTGTCAGGTCATTGGCATGAGCTTCAGAGATTTGATTGATTACCTGGTGGAAGATTCTCTCTCCGCCAGTGATTTGCGGTACAGTTCGCGAATTTTTAACAGAATTGGCTGATAGGCTTCGCTTGCATAATCTGGGTAGGTATACTCGAAGGGTCGAAAAGCTCCCTTTTCCCACTTGATAGTGGCTTCTGCATAAATTCCCTTTCCAATGTATACCCGGTGAGAGAAGTTTTTGGTGGTAGCCAGGACGATTTTCCCTCCATCGAAATACCCCGGATCCAGGTTAATTCTGCGCTCTTTCTCTTCATCTCCAGTTTGGGCTTCTATCTGGTTGGTGGTGATTTTAATATCGGCTAATTGTCCAGGGTCAATGAGAGGTTCAAAAACCAGAAAAACCCGGGTTAACTTTTCCCCAATGGAACGGTAGTAATCGGTGTGGGTGAAGGGGAGATGAGGGCTTTCCCACTCTATTTCGCCAAAGTGTTCCCGGAGAACTGGTTTCACACTTTCCAGTATTTCCCGTTCTGGATACAGGACAGCAATAAAGAGCTTTACTGGTTTGGGTGTGCGAATTGTTCCCATAGCGGCCTCCTAATCAATACATTTTTATAACTATATATATTCTATAACCTTTGAGTAAAGAAAGGAGTGCTTTAGTTCCTCAATTCTGGTTGCTGGCATGAATACGTTGCGCGTTATGGTCTTAAGTGGATATTCATGTATAGTGACGCAAGGGCGCAGGAAGTGCTAAAATGGAAAAAAGCTTTGGAGAGGGTGAAGGGGCTATGGTAATGCGCTTTTCTCCTCAGGAGATTCTCACTATGGCAGTAGAGCTTGAGAAAAAGGGCATGGCTTTTTATGAGGGACTGGTTCAAAAGGCAACCAGCGCTTCCGCAAAGGAAGCTTTCTCTCTTTTGAAAGATGAGGAGGCAAAACACCTGGAATTTTTTTCTTCCTTGCTCAGCGAGATAGATACCAGTGCAGAGTTCATCGATACCATGGGTGAGGTGGAAAGCTATTTGAGAGTCATCGTTGAAGATGGGGTGTTGGGGAAAGTGTTGCGAGGAGTGGGGGTGCCTTCTCCTCAGGCTGACCTTATCGAAGCCATCAATTTTGGTATTGAGGTAGAGAAGGAGAGCATTCTCTTTTATCAGGGTTTTGCTGATTTTGTTCCCCAGGCAAAAATGGAGTGGCTGCAAAAGGTAATTGACGAAGAACGCAGACACTTTGTTTACCTCAGTGGGCTTAAAAAGGAGTGGGGAGGTGGGTCCTGATTGGCCTCCAAACGGATTGCCCTGCTGGTTGAAAATTTATATCAGGAACTGGATGTCTGGTACACCTTGCTTCGTCTCCGTGAAGAAGGGATGGAAGTAGAGACCATTGGTACCGGCACACAGGGGGATTACCTGGGAAGGCATAATTTTGCAGTGCGGGTTGAAAAACTTGCTTCTTCAGTTGATGCCAGCAAGTTTGACGGCGTGGTGATTCCCGGTGGTTTTGCTCCTGCTTATTTGCGTCGCTATCCAGCAGTGGTCAACCTGGTCAGGGAGTGCTATCAGCAGGGAAAGCTGGTTGCTGCCTTACATCATGGTCCCTGGGTGCTCATTTCTGCTGGGATAGTGCGAGGTAAAAGGGTTACCGGAGCAATTTCAGTAAAGGATGACGTTGAAAACGCTGGTGGAGAGTTTGTGGACCTTCCAGTAGTGGTTGACGGTAACGTTATAACCGCAAAAAGTTCTCAAGAACTGCCGGCTTTCATGCAGGAAGTGCTCGGGTTTTTATGGGGACAAAGACCAAGACTGGGCGAGGCATTCCCCGATGGCTTTCTCTATGATTCACTGGGCAACCTGGTTGCGCTTTCGGATTTCATAAGGCGCACCCCGGCGGTTATTCTCTTTGTGGATTCAGTTTTTAATCCTCTGTTTAGCGAGTTCCTCCCCGAATATCAGGAATTCAGCAAAAACATAAGGGGACGAGGTGGGTTATTCCTGGTAGTAAGCGGTGATCCATTTCCTGCAATTCGCGGCTTTCTCACCCAGGTAAAAACCGATTGCCAGATATTTGGTGACCCTCTGCTGCGACTGGGGCGGAGCTTTGGGGTACTGGGTGGAATGGGGCTTCTGGACTGGAATGTTTTCATCATCGACCGTAACGGAGCCGTTCGCTATACAGAGCGCTGTCCGGATGGCGCATTGAAAGACCTTCCGGGCTTTGAGCGCCAGCTGGAAATCCTTTTGCAAAGGGGGGAATAAGATGGCTTTTTTACAGGACAAAGATAAGGAAACCCTCATCAAGTTTTTGCAGGAAAATCTGGAAGGGAAAGTCACCCTGAAATTCTTCACCCAGGAGCTTGAGTGTGAGACCTGTCAGGCTACCCGGGCTTTGCTTCAGGAAGTAGTTGCCCTTTCGCCACTACTTAATCTTGAAGTCTACAACTTTATCCTTGATAAAGAAAAGGTAAAGGAGTATGGCATCGACAAGATACCGGCCATTGTGGTAGAGGGAGAAAAAGACTATGGTATCCGTTTTTACGGAATACCTTCGGGTTATGAGTTTTCGGGATTTATAGAGACCTTATTCTGGGTTTCCCGGGGCAATGTAGACCTGCTTCCTGAAACTCAGGAAGCTCTCCGTAATCTCCCTCAAGAGGTTTCCATCCAGGTTTTCGTGACCCTTACCTGTCCCTATTGCGCTCAAGCCGTAGTTCTTGCTCATAAGATGGCCATTGCCAGTGAAAAGGTTAGTTCAGCCATGGTTGAGGTGGCAGAGTTTCCCCATCTTGCTCAGCGCTACGCAGTGCGTGCAGTACCCAAAGTGGTGATTAATGAAAAGGTTTCTTTTGAGGGTGCCTATCCCGAAGAGGAATTTTTGCGGAAAGTTATTGAGGCTTCGGCAAAATGAGGAGGTGTGTATCATGCAAAACACCATGAAGGTTGCAGTTATGCGGGATATTGGGAAAATCGAGATTGAAGAAAGACCGGTTCCGGTGCCCCTTGAAGAGGAAGTGTTGATACGTATAAAGAGCGTGGGGGTGTGCGGTTCCGACGTCCATTATTTTACAGAAGGCAGAATAGGGGATTACGTGGTAAAGCCACCTTTTGTGCTGGGGCATGAGTGCTCAGGCGAGGTGGTTGAGGTGGGTTCCAGGGTGAAAACTCTGCGTCCAGGAGACAGAGTTACCATGGAGCCAGGTATCCCCTGTGGAAAGTGTGAATTCTGCCGCTCAGGGCGCTATAACCTTTGCCCGGATGTGGTTTTCTGGGCCACGCCACCCATCGATGGCACCTTCTGTGAGTATGTTACTCACCCGGCAGGCTTCACCTATCGCATAGGGGAAGGGGTTAGCTTTGAAGAAGCGGCTCTCGTGGAGCCTCTTTCAGTGGGTTTCTATGCGGTAAGACGTTCTGGTATTGAGCCTGGACAGAGTGCACTGGTTCTGGGCAGTGGCCCCATTGGTCTGGTTACCCTCCTGGTTTTGCTGGCCCGGGGTGTAAGCAGAGTGTTTACGGTGGATATCTACGCCCTGCGCCTCGAGAAAGCTCGGGAGCTTGGCGCTGCAGAAGTTGCCAATGCTCGAGAAGTTGACGTTGTGGAGTGGGTCAAAGAGCTTACTGGTGGAAAGGGAGTGGACGTGGTTTTTGAGACTGCAGGGAGTGTGGCAACCACCCAACAGACCACAGAAGTGGTCAAACGGGGAGGTAAAGTGGTGCTGGTGGGTCTTCCCTCTCAAAACCGAATCGATTATGACATCATCAAGGTTATTGACAAAGAGCTCGATGTGCTGGGTATTTTCAGATATGCTAATACCTATCCGGGTTGTGTGGATTTACTCAACTCTGGCAAGGTTAACCTTAAGGCTCTGATTACCCACCGTTTCTCTCTTGCAGAAACCCAGAAAGCTCTGGAGTTCGCTCACCAGAACAAAGCTGAATCGGTAAAAGTGGTGGTGAATGTAGACTGAAAAAAGCTGCTGGCGGAAGCCAGCAGCTTTTTCTAAACCGGGATTTTTTCCAGGATTTCTTTCCCCTGTTTGCGAAGAACGGTTTCTGCCTGTTCGGGGTTTTCAACCCGCAGCACCACGTAGGCTTTGTCTTTCTGTGGAGAAACAAAGGCGTAGAGGTATTCAATGGATATTCCCTGTTCGGCAAGCAAGCCCACGATTTCACACAGCCCTCCAGGTCGGTCTTCAACTCCTACCGCGATAACCGGGGTTATGGTGGCGGTGAAGTTTTCTTGCTTGAGTTTCTCGGCTACTTCTTCGGGATTTTCAGCAATGAATCGCAAAACCCCAAAGTCGGCGGTGTCAGCGAGGGCCAGAGCTCTCAGGTTGATACCCCACTCTTTGAGCTTTTGAAGCACCTTATGGAGACTTCCGGGTTTGTTTTCCAGAAAAACCGAGATTTGTTTCATTTTGACCCCTCTTTTTTCCTCAGGTCGAGGACTCTCCTGGCTTTGCCTTCTGTTCTCTGAAGGCTTTTAGGTTCCAGAAGTTTTACTTCAGAGCTCAGGTTCAGCTCTGCTTTGAGTTTTTCCTGAATCGCATTTCTCAACTGTTCCAGCTTTTTGACCTCATCCGAAAATACCTCTGGAGAGACCTCAACGTGTATTTCCATCTTGTCCAGATAGTTTTCTCGGGTAAGCACGATCTGGTAATGGGGTTCCACACCATCGAAACTTAAGAGCACGCTCTCGATTTGGGAAGGATACACGTTCACTCCCCGGACGATGAGCATATCGTCAGTTCGGGAAGCGACCCGCTTCATGCGCACCAGGGTCCTTCCACACCGGCAGGGCTCATAATAAAGGGCTGAAATGTCTCCGGTGCGATAGCGAATGACCGGTGTTCCTTCTTTGGTCAGGGTGGTGAACACCAGTTCTCCCTCGGTGCCTTCAGGAAGTGTTTCTCCAGTTTCCGGGTCGATGATTTCTGGCAAGAAGTGGTCTTCTGAAATGTGAAGCCCCTGGTGTTCTTCGCACTCAAATGCCACGCCTGGGCCAATAACCTCGCTTAATCCATAGATGTCAAAAGCCTGAATGGGAAGCTTTTTCTGGATTTCTGCCCGCATCTCTTCCGACCAGGGCTCGGCTCCAAAGATTCCCAGGCGAAAGCGGGTCTGGCTCCAGTCGATGTGGTTTTCCCGGGCCACTTCGGCAAGATACAGGGCATAAGATGGTGTGCAGCAGAGGACCGAAATGTTAAAATCTTTAAGAATCTGAATCTGGCGCAAGGTATTGCCAGCTGAAGCCGGAACTACCGTTGCTCCCAGTTTTTCAGCCCCATAGTGAACCCCTAGCCCTCCCGTAAACAATCCGTATCCAAAAGCCACCTGAATGATGTCTTCCTCAGTCACACCACATCCACAGAGTGTCCTTGCCATCAGTTCTGCCCAGGTTTCAATGTCCTTGCGGGTGTAGCCCACCACGGTTGCCGTTCCTGTGGTTCCCGAAGAAGAGTGAATGCGGACAATGTTGTGCATTGGCTCAGCTATGGCTCCGAAAGGATAACTTTTACGCAGGTCGGATTTGGTGGTGAAGGGAAGGTGTTTGAGGTCTTCCAGCATTTTTAAGCGGTACACGTCAACACGGGCTTCATCGAGCTTTTTGCGGTAATAAGGAAGGTTATGGTAGGCCCTGACCAGAATCTTTTTCAGGCGGTTAAGCTGTATTTTCTGGAGTTCTTCCCGAGGAAGAAGCTCCATGCGTTCGTCCCAAAACGTTTTTTTCACCCCCTTTTTGTTTTTTTCTATTGTAGCGATTTTTTTATCTTGTGCAATTGGGTAAAATAAAAGGAAAAACAAGGTAAGGGTGTGGCCGATGCAAGAGCTGCGATGGATATGGATGAATGGTAAATTGTTGAAGTGGGAAGAAGCCAGAGTTCATGTGCTTTCTCACGCACTTCACTATGGAACAGCTATTTTTGAGGGTATACGCTGCTACCGGACGTCAAAAGGTCCTGCGGTTTTTCGTCTTTCAGAACATATTCAGCGTTTCTTCGATTCGGCAAAGATAGTCCGCATGACCTTGCCTTACAGTAAAAGGGAAATCGAGGAAGCAGTTCTTCAGGTAGTTCGGGAAAACCAGGTTGAAGAGTGCTATATTCGTCCCATCGCTTTCCGGGGTTATGGCAGGATGGGAGTGGACCCTACGGAATGTCAGGTGGACTGTGTTATCGCTGCTTGGTGCTGGGGAGCATACATGGGAGACAAAGGCCTCACCGAGGGGATACGAGCAAAGATTTCTTCCTATGTAAGGACTTATATCAACGCTGGTTCTCCCCGGGCTAAAGCGAGCGCCAATTACCTCAATTCGGCTCTGGCCAAAATGGAAGCTCGGGAACTGGGCTATGATGAAGCTATCCTGCTTGACAAAGATGGATTTGTTTCTGAGGGAAGTGGAGAAAATATTTTCTACGTTAAAAATGGTGTGTTGTTCACGCCACATCCTTATTCAATTCTTCTGGGCATCACTCGTGATGCGGTGATTCAGCTGGCCAGAAACCTGGGGATGCAGGTTGAGGAAACCCTGTGCACTCGGGACGACCTGTATCTTGCTGATGAGGTGTTTTTCACCGGAACAGCGGCAGAGATCACTCCAGTGGTGGAAATCGATAACCGACAGATTGGGAGTGGCAAACCTGGTCCGGTTACCCGCAAGCTCCAGGAGCACTTTTTCCGCATCGTGCGTGGTGAGGACTCCAGCTATAGGCACTGGTTGACCTATGTTTGATAATCAGGAGGTGTTTTGAGTGGGGGATATTAACCAGTTCATGGAGGAATACCGTTCTGCTCTGCGTGCGCTCAAAGAAGAAGTACCGGCTTCTCTGGGAGCTTTCAACAGCTTTTATCAGCAAGTAATGCAGGAAGGGGTTTTGGATGTAAAAACCAAGGAGCTCATTGCGCTGGCAGTTGGTGTGGCTATTCACTGTGAAAACTGCGTTTTGCTACACACCAGGGCAGCCCAAAAAGCCGGTGCCTCACGTGAAGAAATTCTGGAGGCGGCTTTTGTCGGTGTGGTCATGGGGGGAGGACCGGCTTTTACCTTTTTGCCGGTGGTAAAAAGAACGCTTGATGAGCTGGGGAAGTAGGAATTTTTGAAAACTTGAGAAAACGTGATGTCCCTTGAAGGTTTGACTGAAATAGCGCGCAAGAAGCTGGTCGAGTACCTGGAGAGCGTTGATTTTGTGGATTTTGCAATCCTTTTTGGTTCGCTGGCCCACGGAAAACCGCATCCCGGTAGCGACTGTGATTTAGGGATTGCCACTACCCGTAAGGTTTCCCTTCTTGAAGCTGGTTTTCTGGTTGCCCGACTGGAGGAAATCGTGGGGAAAGAGGTTGATTTGGTTATTGTGAATGATCTTCCTTTCCGAAACCCAGTTCTGGCTTTCGAGGTTGCCCGTGGGAAGCTACTTTTTGCACGAGACAGCGCACGTTTTGTTGCTTTCAAAGAAAAGGCCTTTTTGCACTTTCTTGACACCCAGTTTCTCCGCAACCTGCTGAACCAGGCTTTACTCAAAAGGATAGAGGAGGGTCGCTTTGGCAAAAGAAGCACTTCTTGAGCGCATCAGGCGACTGGAAGAGAACATAAAAGAGCTTTCTCTTTTTCGAGAAAAAGTGAAACTTGAAGAAGTTCGCTCTGATAAAATACGGGAGTGAGCACTTCGATATGGTCTACTCAAGACTATTCAGGCGGTCATTGATATTGCCTGTCATCTGGTGAGCCTTGATAATCTGGGAAGTCCTGCTACTTATTCTGAGCGCATTACGCTTCTTGAGAAAAATGGGTATATTGATTCAAATCTTGCTCGACGGCTTGTCAGTATGGTGGGTTTGCGTAATCTCCTTATTCATGAATATGCAACCATTGATGTGGAGGCACTCTACCGGTATCTTTCCGAAATAGAGGATTTTGTGGATTTTGTGCGTAAAGTACGGCCTTATATCGGGTAAGGTTGGTTGGGGTTTTGGGTTGTTGGATTTGCAAAGGCGGTTGTCCTTTCTTTTTGGAGTGTTTTGGCGTTTCCACACATATAATACCCCAGGGATACCTACCTTTTTCAATACCTCTTTTAGCTTCTCGAAATACCGTGAACGCAACTTAGGGCTATCTCCAGGATTTGCAGAAATTACTGAAGTAGGTTGCCATGCTAAAGAGACACAATAGACGAGACATTATGAACACCTTTCTTCCTCAAGAATTAAGGAATTGATTTGTGGACTATGCTTTTTTTATTCATGGTGTTTAAAGTTTATTGCACTCAAAGATAATTCGCCGAACTCCAAATAATAGTGAATTTATGAGAAGTTACTTGGGAACCCTTGGTGTTGTGAGGGGTTCCCAAGGTGAATCGTAACAACGCTCTCAAGTATTAAAAATAAATTCTGGGATATTTGTTGGGAGAGGATCTGGACGCTCACAAGTACTTTGCAGCTCATATGCTCGCTTTTCTCGCGATGCGATATAAATACCATGCATTACCTCTAAAACATGGTAAGCTAAAGTACCGTTGGCGCGGTGTTCACGGTTGTTTCTGATAGCGGCTGCCATATCAGCTAAACCAATGCCTCGAGAGTTGTCGTTGTAGCCGAATAAACTTGGTATTGAGGACCATGGGGTAGCTTCTTCTTTTCTAGGGATAATATTTGGAAAGCTATTCCAATCGGCGTCCTTCTTGTTTCGGAACTCGATTTTTCCACCAAATATATTCGGACCAGCCAGGGGATCAGCATCATTAATGCTCAAAGTACCTTCGCTCCCATAAAGCTCAATACGAGGGGTATGAGAATCCCAAACATCAAAGCTGGTTATCAAACTTACTACGGTGCCATTCTCAAAATCGAGTATAGCAGAAACGTGCGTTGGGACTTCGACCTCTATTTTTTTGCCGTACTTTGGTTGGCTGGTGATATTTCTTTTAGCAAACGAAGTTCGAGTTGCCCCAAAAATCCTCTTTACTGGTCCAAGAAGAGCGATTAAAGCGGTCAAGTAATATGGACCCATATCGAAGAGTGGGCCGGCTCCACGTTTGTAAAAAAACTCAGGATCTGGATGCCACATTTCGTGGCCATGGCACATCATGAAAGCTACACCACCAATAATTTCTCCAAGCCAACCATCATCGATGATTTTCCTACACATTTGAAGCCTACCCCCTAAAAAAGTATCGGGAGCACACCCTACTTTTAACCCCTTTGATTGAGCAAGATCAATGATTTTTTTTCCCTCTTCTAAATCGACAGATAATGGTTTTTCGCTATAAACGTGTTTTCCTGCTTCTAATGCAGCTAAAGTAATTTTGGCGTGAGACTGAGGAGGTGTTAAGTTGAGAACAACTTCGATGTCTGGATTGTTTAAGATGTCTTCCAGCGACCCATACTGAGGAATTTCATACTCTTGTGCCTTTTTTTTCATCCTTTCTTCAATGATATCGCAACAAGCTATGATTTCGGTGTTCGAAAATTTCTTAACATTTTGAAAATAGATGTCGCAAATATTTCCACAGCCTACTAACCCAATCTTAACCTTGTCCATCAAGATCACCCCGCTCTTTAATAGTATTTTCCCTCAGCTGCCCACAAAAAGCCGCGTTGCAACAGTGTACGTAAGGGTTCTTTTTCTAGTTCTCTTGCAGAATGCCCAATGGAGCAATAAAAGACCCTTCCTCGGCCAAAAAATTTAGTCCACACTACCGGCATCTCAACTGGACCATTTGCCACGTGGGGTCCATGGGTGGCTCCTCTCTTTTCGAAATTCCAGATTCCGAACCCACTGTTTTCTTCCAAGCGAATATCATTGTCTGGAATGTAGGGGCCGGAACCAATAGGAAAGATTGTGAAGGCCAATACGTTTACTCCTGGGTCAACATGCATATAATACTGTTCGGATTTGATTTTGAAATCGCTTAAACCATTGACGATTGGACTACTGCCGGGAACAAAATGTACTTCGTATTCTATCTCGGGTCCCCCAGGGTGAGCAACCCACTGACCACCAGTCAAAAAGTGCCAATCAATGCTATCATGAAAAGAATCGCACATTCCGCCATGAACGCCTGCGATTCCCACGCCTGATGAAACCGCTTTTAAAACTGGCAGCAACTGTTCGCGATTTATAGTTCCCATTGTCCAGTGGGGAATTATTAGATCCAGCGTTAAGAGATGTTTTTCGTTTTGAAATGCTTCTAGGGTATTCGCGACTTCCACTTCAAAGCCATTCTCTTCCAACATGGAGCAAAAAAGCTGAGAAATAGCAATTGGATCGTGGCCTTCCCAACCTCCATGAACTATCAAGGCTTTTTTCATTGACAATAACCTCCTTTAAGTATAGGCTCAGCGGTAGGAAGCTTATCTTTTGCTTCCTACCGCTCTTGAATTTGTGCTGTTATTCAAAACAGATTAGTATGGGAAAGTTTTGGCTAAGTTATCTTCGCTGGGGAAAATGCCGAAGACGTTATTTTTGTCGACTATGCTGAACTTGGTTTCGTATCCATTGACGGACCTTCCTTCAAGCTGGAGTACTAGCAAGCCTAGAGCAAATCCACCCTGAAACTCCGCTTCCTGGAATAGTGTTGCATCAGCTTTTCCGTCTTTAATGGCTTGAATGGCTTCCGGATCGCCATCGACTCCTAAGGTAATTACTTTTCCCAGTTTGCCCATGCCTTCCAAAGCGACGATGCCACCTAATAACATATCGTCGTTCTGGTACCAAATCGCCTGAACATCGGGATGGGCTGTAAGGATGTCTTCAGTTGCCTTCAGGCCTCCATCACGGAAAAACTGCCCGGTTATTTCTGCAACACACTCTAAGCCAGGATAATTCTTTAATTCTTCATGCCAAACAAGAGAACGGTCTATTTCTGAAGAAGAGCCCATCGTTCCCATGACCATAGCAACCTTTCCCTTTCCATTCAGTTTTTCGGCAAAGTATCGTACTGCCATACGACCCGCTTCTACGTCATCAGAACCTATATAGACGTATTCACCGGAAGGAACTCTTCGTGAAACGCATGTAATTGGTATTCCTGCTTCATTGGCGAGGTTAACGACTTCTTGACCACCCTCAGTTGTGATTGGGGTAGCAATGATCCCGTCAACCCCTCTAGCGATCAAAGCTTCAGTATCAGCAACCTGTTTTGCTTGATCATCTTGAGAGTCAATAGCTATAACTTCGACATTGTACTTTTCGGCTGCTTTATTGATGCCTTCCAAAACTCTAAGGGTGTACTTGTGATTAAATGAGTAGATTGTTACGCCTACGGTGTATTTTTTTTCTACGGCAAAACAAACGGAGGCAAGAGCGAACACTAAAGAGACTATCAAAACCCACAATAGAACATTCTTGACACTTGGGATATGAGACATTTTTGTTACACCTCCCCTTTGATTTCACATAACTTTTGACTTCTATTCAAGCTGTTTTTCCTTTCACCCAAGGTACCTTCCTAAACAACCTGTATAGCCTCGAAACGAACGGAGCAGAAGTATTCTTTGGTAGCACCTCCTTTCCCCCTACTCAGAATACAGTCCTTTCTGTCGCTGTTTGTCGACGAGGACTGCTCCGATAATGATTAACCCCTTAGCAACTTGCTGCCAGTACGGATTCACGCCTAAAAGGTTCATTCCATTGGTGAGGATACCTAGAAGCATTGTACCAAGTAGAGTTCCTATCACTGTTCCAGAACCTCCCTTTAGACTGGTTCCTCCAATTACTACTGCACCAATTACGTCAAACTCGTATCCTTGTGCTGCGATCGGATCTCCAGAACCTAGGCGCGACGTTAATAATACCCCACCAAAACTCGCTGTTAAGCCTGCGATAGCAAAAGCTATAGTTTTGTAAAAACTGACTTTTATTCCGGCCAGGTATGATGCTTCCTCGTTACCCCCAATCGAGTAGATGAAACGACCTATTTTAGTCATTTTTAAGGTGACCGCCGCAGCCATTACTATTAGCAGAAATAGAATAACCATCAAAGGTATAGGACCAATATAAGAAGTACCAAGCCACCGAGCTGGTGCTTTTAAACCGAAAATTGGTCTTCCATTAGCATATAGAAGTGCAAGGCCTCGAACTACTGCCATCGAACCTAAGGTAATGACAAACGAAGCAATTTTCGTTTTAGCAATTATCCAACCGTTTAGCAGGCCAATCGACCATCCAACTGCTATTGCTCCGAGTACTGCCAAAGTAACTGGCACGAAAAACTGGAAAGAAGCATATAGCACGCCTGCAAGTGCAATAACTGAACCAACAGATAAATCGATTTCACCTAGTAAAATAACGAAGGTTGCTCCACAAGCTGTAATCCCGACGATTGATACTTGTCTGAGGAGATTCATAATGTTTCTTGCAGTTAAAAAAGAAGGAGCAACGATCGACATTATGATTATTATTAAGAAAAGCACAATGACAAAGCCATATGAACTTACCTTTCTTTGTATAATATCTGTCTTAGTTAAGGTTTTTGATAAATAAGCCATGAACTGCCTTCTCCTCCCCGATGCATACTTTTTCTTACGCCTAAAGCTGTTTCAGTGATTAAGTCCTCGGTTGCGCTTTTCTGATCAAAAACATTTGCCACATGCCCCTCTCGCATTACCAAAATCCTATGACAAAGTAGTAATAGTTCTTTAGTTTCGGATGAGATGATCAAAATTGATTTGCCGTTTTGGGAAAGTTCCTGGATAATCTGGTATATTTCTGCTTTTGCTCCAACATCGACACCGCGGGTTGGTTCTTCCAGAATCAAAATTTCACCAGAAGAAGCCAACAGCCTTGCCAGAAGGACCTTTTGTTGATTACCTCCGCTAAGAAAACGAACTAATTGAGAGTCACTCTTTGTTTTTATGTTTAGCATGTTGATGTAGTTTACAGTGTGTTCCTTTTCCTTCTTAGTGTGGATAAAACCACATTTCGTTAAGGGGGTTGATAAAAAAATATTTTCTCTAACAGATAAAAGTTTTATTAAACCAAGAAGGTGGCGATCAGCGGGGAGATAGCCGGGACTGTACAATAAACTGTGTAAACCCCTTTGGGAAAAAGATAAACTTTTACCAAGGGGGTTATGAAAATGAAAAAGGAAAAACTATTAAGAAAACAGCTTCGAGAGTTCATCAAAGAGAACAACCTGGTCACGGCCCAAGACGCCCAGGACGCTATTAAGTCCCTCATGGGCGAGCTCATCGAAGAAATGTTAGAAGCTGAGCTCGAAAACGAACTGGGCTACAGCCGCTATGACTACCGCAACAAAAAGACAGACAACGCAAGAAACGGTCACAGCAAAAAGAAGGTAAAGACTGAACTTGGACCCTTAGAGATAAGCGTTCCCCGCGACCGTAACGGCGAATTCGAGCCGATAGTAGTCAAGAAATACCAGAGAGATATCTCTAGCATAGAAGACCAGATACTGTCCATGTATGCCAAGGGAATGAGCACCCGCGACATACAGGAGCACCTGGAAAGGATATACGGGGTTCACGCCTCGCCATCCCTGATATCAAGCATTACAGACAAGATACTTCCGGTTGTCAGGGAGTGGCAGAACAGGCCTTTGCAGCCGATATACCCGTTCATTTTCATTGATGCAGTGCACTACAGCGTGCGGCAAGACGGCCAGGTTGTTAAAAAAGCAGCCTACGTAGTAATAGGCATCGATCTTGACGGCCGGAAAGATGTTTTGGGTATATGGATTGGCGAAGCCGAAAGTGCCAGGTTCTGGCTGTCGGTATTAAGCGACATAAAAAACCGCGGAGTTGAGGATATACTGATTATCTCGGCTGACGACCTTGCCGGGATAAGCCAGGCCATCAAAGCCATCTTTCCTCAAGCAGAAGTGCAAAAATGCGTAGTCCATCAGATAAGAAACTCTGTGCGTTACGTCAGCTACAAAGACCGTTCTCAGTTTGTCAAAGATCTCAAAGCCATTTACAAGGCAGTGAACCAGGAAGAAGCTCTCAGCGCCTTGCAAGCTCTAGAAGACAAGTGGCAAGCCAAGTACCCGTTGGCGGTAAAATCCTGGATTAGAAACTGGGACGAGTTGTCCACCTGCTTCAATTATCCTCCCGAGATACGGAGGTTGATATACACAACCAACATCATCGAGGCTTTTCACCGCCAACTGCGAAAAGTAACTAAAAGCAAAGCGGCGCTTCCCAATGACGATGCCCTTATCAAGATCCTGTACCTGGTCACCATGGATGTGACCAAAAAGTGGACAGTGTCAGTGAAAAACTGGGGACTGATTCTATCCCAGTTGATAATTCTGTTCAAAGAAAGGATTGAGCCTTACCTCTAAACTAGTTACCAATTAAGGGGTTTACACAAAAAACTTGACAGACCCTCAAAGAGCCCGAGATACTTTCTACAACCTGCTTTATACTCTTTAGTTCTTTTTACCTGGTTTTGAAACTTAGATCTATTTACAAGAATTATTATCCTGATACTGTACAATTTTATGTTGAAATTATTGACTCCAAAAAGAAATAGGGGTATTTCCTGGTAAAAGAGAGACTAAAGGAAAAGGAGGAGATACCCCTATGGAAATACTGAGCAATCAAAATATTACTCTGAGTCAGCTTTTAGCGAAAGCCCAGGAAAGAGTCAAAGATGAAGTGCTCAAGTTTTTGAAACACACCCTTGAGGAGCTTCTGGAAACACTGCGGAGTGAAGTAGTGAGAAGAGGGAAGTATGAGCGCAAGTTCTGGAAGCTTGCCGAACAGCTTCTTTTCTCCTTTGCTCAGGGAATGAGTCTTCGATCCTTGCAGGTATGGTTGGGAAGCTTAGATTTTGGAATAGGCTGTGCTTCCACTTTGGGGAAGGTGATGGAGAAGAAGGTTCAGGAACTCAGAGTAAGACAGAGAAAACCACTCCATTCCAAAGAATACAGAGCTCTGGTCCTTGATGGGGTATGGTTTAAAAAGCGTAAGGAGAAAAAGAAGGAAGTGTTACTGGTAGCTTTGGGAGTGAGACTGGATGGCAGCTCTTCAGTCTTGGCATGAAGCGTTGCTCCTTCTGAAAGCAGTTCCTCCTGGGAGAAACTCCTGAACCGCATCTACCAGAGAGGACTTCAGGAGGTGGAACTGGTAGTGGCTGATGAGGCCTGGGGAATATGGGAAGCTCTGGATACAGTATATCCTGAAGCGAAGAAACAAGTGTGTTTCTGGCATCTCGATAGGACTCTGGAGAGAATACTTCAGAAAGAGCTACTGGCAGATCTTTGAAGTGGAGAGTCTCCAAGAAGCGCAAAGGAAACTGGAACTTTTCTGCAACAAGTGGCAGCGTGAAGAACCCGCAGTGAGTGAAGTGTTGCAGGAACGGAAGGAAAAGCTCTTTGCCTATTTGAGTCTTCCGTATCACCGGAGGTAGAGAGTACGAACCACCAACCGGGGAGAAAGCTTCTTCAAACACTTGAGAACTTTTTTTGAGACGTTTTCCTGGACTCAACGATGAAGAGCACAAGGGCTATGTGATGGCTACTTACCTTTTGAGCTTGGAAGCGAAAAGAAAAGCAATAACCAGGAGAGATAACCCCTATCAATTCAGATTAATTTTCAACACTGGAGGTTGACAGTGCCACTTGATGTAATGGCTGTCAATAGTCTATGAAAATGTCACCCTGCAGGGGCATTAAAAGATAAGCAACTCCTGCAGGGTTAAGCATATTTTTTCAGGAATGTTTCTTCAAGCATTTGCAGGATTTCAGCATCACTTTCTGCAAAGCTCAGCTTAGGCCATAGTTTACGCCCGTACTTTTAGTGGTGATCTTCAGGTGGATGATAGGTTCTTTTCTCTTTACAGGGGATGGAGGTCTTTCTTCTTTTTGCTTGAATGCAGGGAATAGCTTTATAGATGGTATTCTGGTACTGGACGTATCTCAAAGGCAGGACTCACCAGGACCTCAGCTCTTGATTTTGGTGGTATAGGAAGAGCACCTTTTTGAGACGTTACCTGGAAGTGCTGGCCTTTAAAAGAAAACACTCCGCTGTTGTCGACAGTTCTTGTTTGTTTACAGCACAGAATATGGTCAATAACTAGACTTTCTTTAAGAGAAGTAAAAGCAGTTTCTGAAACTGCCGAACTCACTGCAAACCTGGCATTGAAGGCAGGAATGTAATACATGAAGAACTGGTTTGCCTTGCGAAGATCCGCAATCCCAGCTATCTTCAATTCCACCGGAGTCTGTCTTGTAAGGTATCCCACAGCCTTTCAATGCGTCCTTTAGCCTGAGGGGAGCGAGCAAGGAGTCCTGGGAGCTTCTTTGCCAGCCAGCTGTTCTTCAAAAGAAACCTGAGCAGTCTTTGGGGAATGGAAAATGATGTGTCGATCGGAGTAAATACTGGCTGGAATACTATGGTTTCCAAGTATCTGCCTTACCACCTCAAAGTAGCCCTGCAGACACTCCTTCCTGGCAAGATAAAGGCCAAGAATCTTACCAGTTGCATCATCAATAGCACCATGCAAAGTGTAGTTCTGGTCAGCGCCAAACCAGGCAAAGGGGGTGGCATCCATTTGAATGAGCAGCCCTTCTTGAGCTCTGCGCTTGCGCCTATGGTGGGCTTTCCCTTTACGTCGTTTCTTAGGGCTTTTGAAACCAGCCCTGGTTAAGATACCATAGAGAGCCTTGTAGCTGATTTCAATGCTCTCATGCTCTTTTAAGAGTTCCTGGAAGTGAAGGAAATTAGCGTTCTGGTAATTTTCACTTTTTCTGAGTTCAATTATTCTCTTCACCAAGGCATCTGGAATGACATGTACAGGTTTGCAGCTAGTGTTTTTGTGGATGAGAAATGCTGGACCTTCTTCACCTACTCCTTTCCTCGGTCTTTTTACCTGGCGTTCACTCAGGCCTAACTTTTCTGCAGCTTCTTTGGTGGTTACCTGACCTTCAATGAGCTTGAAAAGCACGGTATACCTATTAAGTTATTTCTTGAGACATAAGATATCGCACCTCGTTCATAGTGACATTTTATCGGAATAACTATAAGGTGACATTATCACGGAATAAACAAAATTTTATCCCGAATGTGTTGACAAGTTAAAAAACTCCTGTATAATAGCTTTCAAAGCAAAGTAGCTTGGTAACTTGGCAACAAAGAGGGGCCTTCACAAAGGTGTGTGAAGGCCCTTTTTTGTGCAATGTGCTTTTGGAGGCACAGAAGCCCCTGATTTGGGAGCTACGAGGCTCTCGGGTCAGGGGCTTTTTGTTTAGTCAAACACAAAAAACAGGGAAGGAGTGATGGTAGTGCGTTTTTTGGTCGTTTTTGCTTTGGTGTTTGTTCTTCTTGTATGTGGTAGTGTTCTTGCTTGGGCTCAGGATGAAGTTAAAGTTGGTGTTTTACACTCTCTCTCTGGCACTATGGCTATCAGCGAAGTTACGGTTAAGAATGCTACCTTGCTTGCTATTGAAGAAATCAATGCTGGAGGAGGAGTGTTGGGCAAGAAGATCGTACCTATTGTAGAGGATGGTGCCTCTGATCCTGCTATTTTTGCCCAAAAGGCTCAAAAACTCATCCAGCAAGACCAGGTGGCTACAGTCTTTGGAGGCTGGACCTCGGCAAGCCGTAAAGCTATGTTGCCGGTGTTCGAGCGGTTTAAGAATCTTCTCTGGTATCCGGTGCAGTTTGAAGGCAATGAATGCTCTCCAAACATCATCTATACTGGTGCTCAACCCAATCAACAGATTTTACCTGCACTGGATTGGGCACTCGAGAAGGGCTACCGGAAATTTTTCCTGGTAGGGTCTGATTACGTTTTTCCTCGCACTGCTAATTTGATTCTTAAAAAGCACATTGAGCACAGGGGTGCTTCCGTGGTTGGAGAGGAATACGTTCCTCTGGGAGGAACGGACTTCAGTTCCGTAGTTAACAAAATTAAGGCTTCTCAACCAGACATCATTTTCAACACCATTAATGGGGATTCCAACGTGGCTTTCTTCAAGCAGATGGCAGCTGCTGGCCTTACTCCTGATAGGTTGCCTGTTATGTCTTTCAGCATTGCGGAGCAAGAAGCGAAGGCTATTGGCCCGGAACTTCTGGCAGGTAGCCTTGCAGCATGGAACTATTTCCAAAGCCTGGATAACGAGGCCAACAAGGCTTTTGTCAAAGCCTATCAGGATAAATATGGTTCAGATTCTGTCATTACTGACCCAATGGTCCATGGTTATATAGGAGTTTATCTCTGGAAAGCGGCGGTTGAAAAAGCGGGCAGCTTTGACCCAGATGCAGTAAGGAAAGCCGCGGTGAGGCTTGATTGGATGGAAACACCGATGGGCAAGGTAAAGCTGGACCTGAACCAGAGCCTCTATCAGATGGTTTATGTAGGCAGACTTAAGGAAGATGGTCAGTTCGAAATTATCTGGTCTTCTGGGGAACCCGTTAAGCCCGAGCCTTATGATCCTTTGGTTTTCCCTGGTCGGAGCTGTAATCTTCACGAAATAGGTGAGGAGGAATAGTCAATGAGCGAATGGGCACTGCTGGTAGGACAGATTTACAATGGATTGAGCGTAGCTTCCATCTTGCTTCTTGCCGCTATTGGTCTGGCTTTGAGTTTTGGATTCATGCGGGTTATCAACATGGCGCATGGAGAGTTTCTCATGTTTGGGGGTTATCTGGCTTACCTGTCCTACCAGTTGTTGCCCGGTCCCATGTATGTTTTTGTTGCTCTGGCTTTGGGATTTCTGGGAGCTGCGCTTCTGGGTGGGGTTCTCGAGCTTCTTCTGATTCGTCACCTGTATCGTCGTTCCCTCGATACCCTGCTCGCCACCTGGGGGGTCAGTCTGATTTTTCAGCAGCTGGCGCGAAATCTCTTCGGTCCTACTGGAGTAGCGGTAACTGCTCCATCCTGGTTAAGCGGTACTTTTACCGTGGAATCTGGCCCTTTATCCGGACTTGTCCTTCCTCATGTTCGTTTGTTTGTAATTGGGTTTACTGTGCTGATTCTCGCAGTTCTGTACTTGCTTTTGCAAAATACCAAAATAGGACTCTATGTTCGAGCAGTTAATCAGGATCGGGAGATTGCAGAAAGCCTTGGAGTGCATACCAGGTGGATTGATTTTCTGGTGTTTTCTCTGGGCTCAGGTCTGGCTGGACTGGCAGGAGCTACTTTAGCGTTGATAGCTCCTGTAACTCCCACCGTTGGTCAAAGCTACATTGTGGATGCATTTTTAGTGGTCATTCTGGGTGGAATCGGGAGCCTGTCCGGTACGGCTTTAGCGTCGGTGCTTGTGGGTTTGGTATCTGCTACTTTGCAGACTTTCACCAGCGTTAGTTTTGCCAAGGTTATTTTGCTCGTTCTGGTTATAGGGTTTTTACAGTGTAGGCCTCGGGGACTTATAGCTACACGCTCGCGAGAGCTTAAGGAGGTATAGACGTGTTGCGTCGGCGAGTGATTTTTTGGGTGCTGGGTTTAAGCTTGCTTTTTGGTGCACCCTATTTTCTGTCGAGTTACGATCTTTCTTTGCTGGGACGTTTTCTGGCGCTGAGCTTAGTCACCATAGGAATTGTGTGGAGCTGGGGATATACGGGAATTCTCAGTCTTGGACAGGGCGTTTTTTTCGGATTGGGAGCTTATGCGTTAGCGATGCATCTGAAGCTGGCGGAATTACCTCCGGGAGAACTGCCTGATTTCATGATCTGGAACGGTGTTAGTAACCTTCCCTGGTGGTGGTTACCCTTCCGAAACCCGTTTTTCGCCTTTGCAATGGTGATTATTCTGCCGGGTATCCTCGCTTTGTTACTATCATTCCTTCTTTTCCGCCGCCGTATAACAGGAGTGTATGTATCCTTGATTACCCAGGCTCTGGCACTGGCTTTTTCCACTTTACTTATCAGCCAACAGGGTCTTACTGGTGGGTTTAATGGACTCACAAATTTTACTACTCTATTGGGGTTTTATCTGTGGAGTGATCAGTTTCAGCGCGGTTTATACTGGTTCACTGTTGCCTTTGTGGTAGGAATCCTGTGCTTCAGCTTCTGGTTACGCTCCACACACCTGGGGAAGCTTCTTGTGGCAATTCGGGATGGTGAAAACCGGGTTCGCTTTCTTGGTTATGACCCGACTCCCTACAAGGTTTTTGCTTTTACTTTGTCCGGTGTTTTGGCAGGCATCGGCGGAGCACTTTTTGTGCTCTATGCGGGCGTTATATCGCCGGCTATGGTAGGTGTCGTGCCTTCTATCGAGATGGTAGTTTGGGCAGCTGTAGGAGGCCGAGAAAGCCTCTTTGGTGCTTTGTTGGGAACGGTACTGGGTAATCTAATCAAAGACCGCGTTAGCAGTGCGTTTCCCGATATATGGCTTTATTTGGTAGGATTTCTCTTTATTCTGGTGGTATTCAGGCCTTCTGGTTCCTTTCTTGGGTATTTTCAAAGATTAACCTTGCGTCAGCGATCAAAAAAGAAAGAGGAGGTGTTTGGGGATGTTTCTCCTTGAAGTGGAAGAAATAGTGGTGAGCTTTGATGGTTTTCGTGCTTTGAACGGAGTAAGCCTTGCTCTACGACCCCGTGAAATTAGGGTTTTGATCGGACCCAACGGTGCTGGTAAGTCCACTTTGTTGGACGCCATCATTGGCAGGGTGCGTCCTTGTTCAGGGCGTATTGTGTTCAAAGGGCAGGAAATTACCCATTTACCAGAGTATAGTATAGTTCGTCTGGGAATAGGTAGAAAGTTTCAGGCTCCAGGGATATTAGAAAACCTCACTGTTTTGGAAAATTTAATTCTTGCTGTGAAATCCGCGATGCATAAAGGGTCCTTGAAAGAATTGCTTACTAGTCGCATTTCAATCGAAGAGGAAATGCAGGCCAGGGCCGTTCTTGAGGAAATTGGTCTCGTTGAGAAGCAAGACTTTCCAGCGGGGTTGCTACCTCATGGAGAAAAGCAGTGGCTGGAGATTGGCATGGTTGTAGCAATGCAACCGGAATTGATTCTTCTGGATGAACCTACAGCCGGCATGACTGTCCAGGAGACGGAAAAAACGGCAGATTTAATCCATAGGCTTGCTGACAGGCATGCCATTTTGGTTATCGACCATGATATGGCTTTTGTGGAACTCCTTGAAGCTCCAATAACCGTGTTGCACATGGGCAGGGTACTATGTGAGGGTACTGTGGAGTCTGTGCGCAAAAATCCTGAGGTTGTATCTGTCTATCTTGGTCGCGATGAGAGTACCAGGGAGGAGTACGCGTGCTCAGCATAACTGGCATAACGGTTACCTATGGTAAAAGTCCTGTTCTTCGAGAGGTAAGTCTTGAAGTTCGGAGAGAAGAAGCAGTGGCCATTTTGGGACGTAACGGTGTAGGTAAAACTACTCTTTTGCGCACTATAATGGGTTTGCATCCCGTAATTGAGGGCCACATAGTATTTCAGGATTTTGACGTAACTACTGCACCAGCTTACCGACGGGCGCGCCTGGGCATGGCTTACGTACCTCAGGGTCGCGGCATTTTTCCGTATCTGACGGTTGAAGAAAATCTGAAGGTAGCCTTTGCTGCTCTTTACGGGAGATCCTCTCGGGCGAATGAGAGACTTCTTGATTACGCGTTCGAACTTTTTCCAGCTTTGTACGAGATTCGGGACCGCAAGGGTGGAAATCTTTCGGGAGGGCAGCAGCAACAGCTTGCCATTGCCCGGGCTCTGGTTACAGCACCAAGGTTATTGCTTCTGGATGAACCTACTGAGGGACTTCAACCTTCGATAGTTCAGCAGATTCGGGAAGCTCTTTCAAGGATTCGCTATGAGTCAAAGATAGGCATTTTGATTGTTGAACAGCGTCTGGATTTTGCATGGATTTTCGCCGACCGCTACTACGTGATGCACAAAGGTCAAATTGTGGATAGTGGTTTTACCCGGGATCGCGATCCCGGTGAAATAGAAGCTATGTTGGGGGTGTGAATATGCGTTTCACTGAGCGCGAAGTTGACAAGCTCCTGATTTTTATGGCAGCAGAGGTGGCCAAACAACGCCGTGCCCGGGGTCTTAAGCTCAACTACCCGGAGGCCGTGGCATTTATCACTGCGGAGGTATTGGAGAAAATACGTGATGGGAGAAGTATTTCTGAGATTATGGAATTTGGCACTCAAATTTTGACCAGAGAGGATGTGATGGAAGGCGTAGCAGAAATGATAAATGAGATTCAGGTGGAGGGCACTTTTCCGGATGGAACTAAGCTAGTTACTATCCACAATCCCATTCGGTAGAGAGCCGAGTGGAGAAAAGGGGGCAAGAACAAGCGATGATGGTACCCGGGGAATATCTGTTTTCACAGGAAGAAATCGAGATCAATGCGGGCCGAAAGGTTGTTCGGCTTGTAGTGACCAATACTGACAGTCGACCGGTTCAGGTTGGTTCTCATGTTCATTTTTTCGAAGTTAACCGGGCGCTTCGGTTTGATCGGGAAAAAGCCTATGGTTTTCGTCTAAATATCCCGGCGGGCACTGCTATTCGCTTTGAGCCGGGAGAAAGCAAAGAGGTTGAACTGGTAGAAATAGACGGGCAGCGTAGAGTCTTTGGTTTAAGTGGCCTGGTTTTGGGCGATTTAGACCAAAGACGTAGTGAAGCAATGAAAATAGCGAATGAAAGGGGGTTTTTAGCTTGAAGATAAACCGTAAAGCATATGCGGACCTTTACGGTCCTACCAAAGGAGACAGGATTCGCCTGGCAGATACAGAGCTTTTTCTGGAGATAGAGAAAGACTACACGGTGTATGGAGAAGAGACGGTTTTTGGTGGTGGTAAAGTTATTCGTGATGGTATGGGGCAGTCGAGAAGGTCAAGGGCGGAAGGCGCTCCTGACCTGGTTATTACCAGGGTAGTAATTGTGGATTATTGGGGAATAATGAAAGCAGATGTTGGCATTCGGGATGGCAGGATTGTGGCTATAGGAAAGGCGGGAAATCCTGACATTCAACCTGATGTCACTCCGGGTTTGGAAATTGGACCCGAAACCGAGGTGATTTCGGGCGAAGGCAAAATACTTACTGCTGGAGGAATTGATACCCATGTCCACTTTATCTCTCCCCAGCAGTCTTGGGAGGCTTTATACAGTGGTATTACCACGATGATTGGTGGGGGGGTTGGCCCCGCTGAAGGTACTAAAGCCACCAATTGTACCCCAGGCCCCTGGCATTTGCATCGTATGATGGAAGCAGTGGATAACTTTCCTTTGAATTTCGGCTTTCTTGGTAAAGGTAATTCTTCTGAGCCTGGACCTCTGGAAGAACAGATTTTTGCTGGAGCGATAGGCTTAAAGATTCACGAGGACTGGGGTATTACCCCGATGGTGATTGATACTGCCCTCAAAGTGGCAGAACTTTATGATATACAAATTGCTATTCATACTGATACCATAAATGAATTAGGTTTTGTGGAAGATACTCTGGCAGCGTTTAAAGGGCGGACTATCCATACTTACCACTCTGAGGGAGCAGGAGGGGGTCATGCTCCTGATGTTATCAGGGTAGTTGGATATCCCAATGTACTTCCCTCCAGCACAACTCCCACCCTTCCTTACACGGTGAATACCGTTGACGAACATCTGGATATGCTTATGGTGTGCCACCATCTTAATCCTAAAATTCCTGAGGATCTGGAGTTCGCCAGGTCTCGGATACGAGCGAATACTATAGCTGCAGAAGACGTACTTCATGATATCGGTGCTATTAGCATTATAAACAGTGATTCCCAGGCCATGGGAAGGATAGGTGAGATTATTTTGAGAACCTGGCAGACTGCCCACAAGATGAAGCTTGAACGAGGTTCATTGCCTGAGGATGACCCCAGAAACGATAATTTTCGTATTCGTCGCTATATAGCCAAATACACTATTAATCCAGCCATCGTACATGGTATTGCAGACTATGTGGGGTCTGTCGAGGTAGGCAAATATGCGGACCTGGTGCTTTGGGACCCAAGATTTTTTGGGGTGAAACCCGATCTGATTATTAAAGGAGGTATGATTGTGGGTTCTCTCATGGGCGATCCTAATGCCTCTATCCCAACTCCGGAGCCTGTACGTTATCGGCCTATGTTTGGTTCTTTTGGCGCAGCACCTTCAAGCGTTTCCTGCATTTTTGTTTCCCGAGTTGCCCTGGAGCGTGGTCATCTTCCTTCAAAGGTTAAAAGGCCCATGCTTCCGGTGGGCAACGTTCGCAAAATCTCGAAAAGAGATATGAGGTTTAACGATGCTCTGCCCAGAGTGGAGGTAGATCCCAAAAGCTATGAAGTTAAAATTGATGGAGAAGTTGTCACAAGCTATCCTGCAAGTTTTCTTCCTCTGGCCCAAAGATATTTCCTCTTTTAGGTTTTTAGGGGTGGTGTCGAAATGAATCCGTAGAGCAGTTGGACTCAAAAGAGCGAACTCCATCTCCATAGCGTTAGGAGAGTTTAGTTAAAAGAACGTATGCCGGGAGGTGGAGTTCGTTGTTTTACAAAACATTGGAAGTTGGGCTTTCTACGCCATTCAGCGCCTCTTCTGATCTCTTGCTTGCTGGTATTATTCCCCCATGGGTAGCCTCTTCTGACTTTCTTTTGGGATAACCAATTTATATAACCACAGACTACCCTTTTTACAAGGAATTAATTTTCGTAGATCTCGCCTCCAGGAAGAATATTTGTTACTGTTGTGCAAATTAAGCTGCGCAACTATATGAAGGCGAGATCTATGTGTTATTGTTTACAAGGATCTTCGCTTGTGGTGTTTTACCAAATCATTTAGCATATCATTACGTTCTTTTTGCAAAATCCGATCAATGAAAATTTCGCTTAGTAATCAAACGCTGGTACCAAAAGAAACTTTTCTTTGGGAACCGACGTAGAGTTGTATAATCTACGTATACAATACCAAACCGTTTTGTTAGACCTTTATCCCATTCGAAATTATCGAGAAGACTCCATACAAAGTAGCCCTGTATTGGGAATCCTGCTTCTATGGCTTGATAAACCCAAAGAAGGTGATCTCTGAGGTAAACTATTCTTCGCAAATCTTCTACCGTTTCTTCTTCTAAAATGTCTGGAGTAGCGATGCCATTTTCGGTTATATAAATAGCTGAGGGTTGATAGTCTTTTGTTATTCGTTCTGTGATTTCGTAAATTCCTCGAGGATACACTTCCCACCCCATATCGCACTTCTCATTATAGGGATTTCTTTCTTCTGCAACCTCGAGGACCGGTTCGTTACCCTGACGGATGACGAACCGATGATAATAATTAATCCCAAGAAAATCAAGTGGCTGAGCAACGAGAGTACTTTCTTCTTGTGATAAGGGATCTATGGAAAACCCTTTCCTTTCGTACCAGGATAGCATATCTTCTGGAAACTGCCCTCGGAAAAGGGGGTCTAGGAACCAGCGATTTAGATAACCATCAAAACGCTGAGCTGCTTTTTTATCTTTTTCTTCTCCACTTGCCGGGTATATAGGGGAAAGATTTAAAGTGATACCTATCTTTCCCTTTGGTTTTTCATTTCGAAAAGCTCTTACAGCTCTTCCATGAGCAAGGAGGAGGTTTCGGGAAACAGAAAGAGCTACTCGAAAATTCCTTTTTCCAGGAGCATGACGTCCCTCATAGTTTCCGATAAAAGCCGTAACCCAGGGCTCGTTGTGAGTAATCCACAGAAAAACTTCTTTTCCAAAGTTTTTAAACAGAAAGCGTGCGTATTCTTCGAAAGCTTCCACCGTTTCTTCACTTTCCCATCCTCCTATGTCCTGAAGGGCTTGAGGTAAGTCCCAGTGATAGAGAGTAATCACGGGTTTTATACCAGCTGCTTTGAGCTTTTCTATAAGTTGTTGATAAAATTTCACTCCTTTTTCGTTTATTCGCCCTTTTCCTTCAGGGAATATCCTGGTCCAAGCGATAGAGAAACGATAAGCGTCTATCCCCAACTTTTCCATAAGCTCAACATCTTCCTCAAAGCGATGGTAGTGGTCACAAGCTACGTCTCCTGTGGTTCCATCTTGAATGTTTCCTGGAGTGTGCGTGAAACGATCCCAAATGCTTTCTCCTTTTCCATCTTCGTTCCAGGCACCCTCAATTTGATAAGAGGAAGTTGCTACTCCAAATACAAAGTCTTTTGGGAAAAAAGCAAAACGTCCCATTTCTCTTTTCCTCCCTTTTCTGTGGTTTGTTTCAATTTAGAATTATAAGTTAAATTTTTGCTTAGTCAACTTGATTTACAAATCAAACCATGTTATATTTAAGGAGAGTTAAAAGTAACAAAATAATTTTTATAAAGTGGGGGGTGAAGTATTTGAAAGGTAATGGCATTGTACCTAAATGGGGTCTTGCGGTGAGTATATTGGCTCTATTAAGCATTATAATCTTCCTCAGTTCAGTTGCTTTGGCACAGTTGCCGGCTGGTCTTTCGAGGGAAGAAACCATAGTTTGCGATATTGCGACTGGGCGTGTTGGTACTCCTGGCAATTTTAATCAGTGGGCTGGATGGCGATGGCCAGACCAAGGACTGCAACAGCTTATTCACGAACCACTCTGGATGGTGGATTATGCAACTAATGAGATTATCTGTGCCTTGGCAACTGAATTGCCACAGTACAACGAAGACTTTACTAAAATGATTATCAAGCTTCGCCGTGGTATTTGCTGGAACGATGGGGTGCCCTTTACTGCTGACGATGTAGTGTATACTATCGACTTACACACCAAGACTCCAGGACTTCTTTATCACGGTCCTATGGCCGAATTTGTCGACAGGGTCTATAAGACTGATGACTATACAGTTGTTGTTGAACTAAAAGAGCCGAATTCCCGGTTCCATACCTATTTTCTGGATCGATGGGGATGCCTGTATATTATGCCTAAACATATCTTTGAGGAGGTTGAGGATCCTGTTACTTTTAAATTTAATCCACCCGTAGGATGCGGTCCATACAAGCTTTTAGATTACGACCCTGCGGGTTTTTGGAGTTTATGGGAACTGAGAAGCGATTGGGAAAAAAGTCCAACAGGAATACTTTATGGAAAACCAGAACCGAAGCATGTTCTCTTTAGAGCTTTTGAGAGTGAAGAGGGAAGAATCCTTGCTATGTTGAGACATGAGCTGGATATGGGAAGCTATAATGCAGAGGGTTTAAAAGTGGTTTTATCGAGAAGTGACACGACCCGAGCCTGGAGAAAAGAGTGGCCCTGGGTGGTAAACATTGACCCTTGCATTACTGGGGTGACATTTAACAACATGGTCAAACCCTACGACAACAGGGAAGTGCGTTGGGCTCTGGTTCTGGCCATCAACATCGTCGATTACATGGCGATAGCTTTTGACCTCATGGCCCCGGTTAGCCCCATCCACCTTCCACCGGTTCCTGCTTACCGAGAAGCCTTTTTCGAACCTTTGGAAGGGTGGTTGAAAGAGTTTGAACTCGACTTGGGGAACGGTGAAAAGTTCAAACCTTATGACCCCGAAGTGCCTTTCAAGATAGCCCAGGCTGCCAAGGAACGAGGCTTCCCGGTTCCTGAAGACCCTGAGGTCATTAAGGAACTTTTTGGCATTGGCTGGTGGAAGTACGCTCCCGATGTTGCAGAGAAACTCCTTAAGAAGAACGGTTTTAGCAGGGGTGAAGATGGAAAGTGGCGTTTGCCTGATGGATCTTTGTGGAAGATACAAGTATTTTCGGCTACTAATCCTGCACATCATAACTTTAGGAATGCAGTAGCTGTTGCTGAACAGTGGAAGAAATTTGGTATAGAGGCGAGCATGTCTCCTACCGAAGCTTTTGATAGCTTAGTACTTAATGGAGAATTTGAAGTTTCTACTCAGTGGCCTGCAGCTGAACCCTGGGGTGCAGGAGTGGATCTGTCACGTACTCTAGAACCTTGGCATTCAAGCTTTGTGGCTCCTCTCGGGCAGCCAGTAACATCGGTTGCAGGTGGATCAGCAAGGTGGTCCAATTCAGAACTTGATGAGGTTATTGAAGAGTTAAGAGTAACAGATCCTTTCGCGGTTGACACTATGATCACTCTGGGTATCGAAGCCTTGAAAATCCTGGTAAGAGAAATGCCAACCATACCCACCTATGGTTATTGTGGCGCTGTGGCTTGGGACGAGTACTACTGGACCAACTATCCTGGTGCAGAAAATCCTTATACTCAGCCCTATCAGCACTGGCCGAACTTCAAGTATATGCTTCCTTTCTTAGAGAAAGCGAAGAAGTAAGTAGGCTCAGTTGAGTTTAGGGGGTCTGGGGTTCTGTGCCGGACCCCCCTGGGGAGGAAATGTGATGCGGTTTTTGAGAAGCTATCTTCTGCCACGGTTAATACAATATGTGCTGGTGGTTTTCTCAGGGATAACGGCGGTTTTTCTCATTCCGCGCTTGACCGGCCAGGACCCGGTTCTGGAGATGATTGCTCAGATTCAGGCACAGGGCAGTGCTCTGGATCCGACGGCGGTGAGAAGCCTTACTGAAACGCTTAAAGAATTGTATGGGCTCAAGGGCACCATGCTGGAACAGTACCTGACCATGTGGAAAAGAGTACTTCACTTTGATTTTGGACCTTCTTTTTTCCAGTTTCCGACCCCGGTTTCTGACCTGCTTCGGATATACCTGCCCTGGACTCTGGGCCTTTTTCTAACCTCTACTGTGATAGCCTGGCTTCTGGGCAACATAGTTGGAGCTATTGCCGGATATTTCTCTCACCGAAGCTGGTCGAAAGCGCTTGATACAGCAATTATGTTTGTACGACCAATTCCTCACTACATTTTTGGAGTTCTCCTGTTAATCCTTTTTGCTTATGCCTGGAGGATTTTTCCTCCTGGAGGTCTGGTGTTTGGAAGGAGAGTGGTTTTTAACTTTGCTCTGGTTGTGGCTGTTTTGAAACATTCCTTTTTGCCGGCACTTACTTTAGTCATACTGGGTGGTGCGGCCTGGTTTCAGCAGATGAAGCTTCTGGTTCAGAATGTAAAAAGGGAAGACTTTGTTCAGTATGCACAGAGTGGAGGAATACGCGAGAAAACCCTTATTTTCAGGTACATATTGCCCAATGCCATGCTTCCTCAGGTTACCCAGCTTGCTCTTCTTTTGGGTCAGGTTTTTAGTGGTGTTTTGATGGTGGAGATGGTTTTTTCCTATCCCGGTATGGGTCTTTTGCTTTATCGGGCAGTTACCAGAGGCGATTATAACCTGGTGATGGGTATCACAGTGCTTTCCATCTTAACCATCACCACTGCGGTTCTTTTGCTCGATTTGCTGTATCCACTTCTTGATCCTCGGATTCGACACAGGTAGGAGAAAATCATGGTGTGGCTAAAAGAATTGTTTAGAGATTATCGCTTTACCGTGAGTTTTGTTTTACTCTGTTTGCTTTTAGCGCTGGCTGTGCTTTCCTTCTTTTCACCTTATGATCCTGTCCGCTGGCTTCAGGTTCCAAGAGATAAGCCCCCTGCCTGGCCCCATATTCTGGGTACCAATTCCAAAGGCCAGGATGTGTTTTGGGAGGCTACCTTTGCCATTAGAAATTCTCTGATTATTGCTTTCATCGCTGGCATAGTGTCACGGGTTGTGGCGGTGCTGGTTGGCTTTGTAGCTGGCTACCGGGGTGGTCTTGTGGACCGAATGCTCATGGGTATTGCTGATGCACTGCTGGTTATACCTCTTTTCCTAATTCTGGTGATGATTGCCATGCTTTTGCGGGAGGCAATGACCCTGATAAACACCGGGTTGCTCCTTGCTTTCTTTGGTTGGGCCTGGGATGCACGAACCATCCGTTCCCAGATTTTAAGCCTGAGAGAGCGGGAATTTACCCAAACTTCCCTTCTTTCGGGTAATGGCACTTTGCCTCTGGTTACCAAAGAATATCTACCCTTTACTATTCCCTTGATACTCTCTACTCTGATTAACAACATTGCCTGGGCAATTGGCATGGAAATCGTTCTGGCCATTCTTGGTCTAGTCAGACTGGAGATACCTACCCTGGGAACTATGCTGAAGTGGGCCATAGATTACCAGGCAATGCTTCTTGGTCACTGGTGGTGGATATTGACTCCCCTGGTATTGACCGTATTTCTTCTGGTTGCTCTGTACCTTCTTTCAGTCAGTGTAAGCGAATATCTGGATCCCCGAGTGCGGATTCAAAGAATAGGGACACGGTGAAGGCAGTATGAAAACCGTACTAAAAGCTGAAAACCTGCGGGCTTTTTATGTCCTTCAAGTTGCGGGAAGAAAAAAAGTGATTCAGGCGGTTAACGGTGTAAATCTGGATATCCAGGAAGATCAGGTTTATGGCATTGCCGGAGAGAGTGGATGCGGCAAGACGACTCTGCTTAAGGTTCTTTTTGCAAAGGCGGACCCGCCGCTTCAGATTTTTGAAGGGGCTGTTTACTATCGTGAAAATGATAGCTTGCTCAACGCTATAGAACTTGATTCTGAGCAGATGAGAAAACTTCGCTGGACTTACATTTCCTACATTCCTCAGGGCTCGATGAGCGTTTTTAACCCGGTGAAGAAGATAAAGTCCACTTTTCTGGATTTTTTGCAAAGTCATGTGCAAAGCAGGGTGAAAAAAGAACTTCTTGCGCTTGCTGAGGAGCATTTAAGAAAACTGGGTCTTTATCCACGGCTTCTGGATGCCTATCCACACCAGCTTTCAGGAGGCATGCGGCAGCGAGTTTCCATAGCGCTTGCCACTTTGCTTAGCCCCCGGGTTATCCTTGCTGACGAGCCCACTACCGCTTTGGATGTAGTGGCGCAAAGGGCGGTGTTGCAGCTTCTTCAGGAGATACAGAAACAGCTCAAAAACACTATAGTCCTGGTTACTCACGACATGGGCATTCATGCTAACATTGCCACCCATATGGTCATCATGTATGCTGGAAAAATTGTTGAGGAAGCCTCAACCAAAGAAATGTTTACCAATCCCTTTCATCCTTACACCCGTTACCTTATCAATTCCCTGCCCCGGATTGGTGACAAAAGAGTGAGAGAAAGTGCTCCCGGGAATCCACCTTCCCTAGTAGACCCACCTCCTGGCTGCGCTTTTCATCCTCGCTGTCCAGAAGCCACAGAGCTTTGCAGCAGCAAACAACCCGAGTTTGTGGAAGTAAGTGCTGGACACAAGGTAGCTTGTTGGTTGTACGGAGGAGCTGACCATGGGACCTTTACTTGAAGTAAAAGGCCTTTCCAAAGTTTTTACTCTGGGTAGTTTTTTATCTCGAGTTCGCATCAAAGCTGTGGATGAAGTTACTTTTTCCATACAGAGTGCCGAAATTTTCACCCTTGCTGGGGAGAGCGGATGTGGCAAGACAACTACCGCCAGGATGATTCTGGGCTTTGAGACCCCTACTTCAGGCAAAATACTTTTTAGGGGAGAGGATGTGGAGGGATTTAGAAACCGGAGGAAATGGTTCCTCCAGGTGCAGGCAGTTTTCCAGAATCCCTTCGAGACTTTCAATCCTTTGCGAAGAGTGGAAAGTTATTTCTTTGAAACGGTGCATAACTTTGATTTGGCAGGTACTCCCTCGGAAGCATACTCTTTAATCGATGAAAAGCTAAAGGCAGTTGGCCTTTCCTTGCAAGAGATTTCCGGCAAATACCCCAGTGAGTTTTCCGGCGGTCAATTGCAAAGGGCTTCCATAGCCCGGGCACTGCTTGCCAATCCTTCTCTTCTTATTGCTGATGAGCCGGTTTCTATGGTTGATGCGTCGCTGCGCATGTCTATCGTTAACCTTTTTCGGAAACTCTGCGACAATTTTGGCGTCAGTGTGCTCTATATCACCCATGACCTTGCTACCGCCTATTACATAAGTGACCGAATTGGAATTATGTTTCGGGGCAACCTGGTTGAGATGGGGCCGACTGAGAAAGTGCTTGGAGACCCAAAACATCCCTACACGAAGCTACTCTTGAATTCCATTCCTCAACCGGATCCCAGAATGCGGTATAGAACCACTATCCAACTTCTTGAGGAACAAGAGGAGTACCTTTTGGAAGGTTGCAAATTTGCAAACCGCTGCCCGGAAAAGGGAGAGCTATGCCCTGAAGAAATGCCTGCTGAGACCTTTGTTGATGGAAGGATGGTCAGGTGTCATCTTTATGGATCTCGGTGAGGAGGTAAAGAAGGGAATTTTGGTATAACCATAGGCGAACTAAAGCGTTTCAAGTGGTGTTGCATGTTTTAGGAGATTTAGAGATATGGGGGAGTGCAAGGGGGCAGTAATCCCCCTCAATTTATTGAGGGGATACACGGACCCCCTCGCCCTAGCATTTACAGCGGGACAGGTTTCTAGTGATACTATCAGTCGGTATATCGAAGCTCAAAAAATAGAAGAAGGGGGCGAATGAGTGCCTCTAATCACACTCAAAGCCCAAATCCATGCGGACCCGCAGACTGAAGCTGTTCTGAAGGATGCCATGTTTTGTGCCACCAAGGTCTACAACGGGCTTTTGTGGCATCTGCGGAAAGAGTACAAAGAAACCGGAAGGGTAAATATTTCTCGGAAGAACCTCAACCGCATTTTAAAGGAGCTACCCAGGGCCAAAGGGTACTACTCGATGTCAGTGCAACTCACCCGGGACGAAGTACGGGAAGCATACAAGTCTTTCTTTGCCCTCAAGAAAAAGGGTCTCACGCAGCATGGGGCTCCCGGCTTCCGCCGTAAGGGTCAGCTTTCGCCACTTAAGTACGTGCAGAGCGGCTTCAAAGTGAAAGGGGATAAAGTTACATTGAGTCTGGGTAGCGGCCGGGAAGACGGGGTAAGAGAAGTCACCTTCCGGATATCTCACCGTCCTGGCGTGGAGTACGAACGGGTGCGGGAACTTTCCATTACCTACGACAAGGTTTCCAGGCGAATAGAGGCCCGTCTGGTGGTGGAAGTTAAGGCTTGTGAGAACAACGGGACGGGGAGGGTAGCGGTGGACCTTGGGGAGACGGTTCTCATAGCCTGTGCCTTTGATGATGGCACAGTAATGCTCTACTCTGGCAGGCAGATCAAAGCTATAAGACGGTACTGGCAGAAGGTACGGGCCAGTCTTAAGCAGAACTCACGGAGGTGGGAGGAGATAACACACCGGGAAAGAAGACAGGTGGAGCACTTACTGCACATAGCCACCTCTCATTTTATTGGGGAGTGCATGCGGCGGGGTGTAAAAGAAATAGCTATAGGGGACCTTAACGGAATCCGAGAGAGCGTTGACTATGGAGACCGGCTGAACCAGCGGTTGCATGCCTGGCCGTACCGGAAGCTGATCAACATGCTGAGATATAAAGGTGCCCTAGTGGAGGTCACAATCCGTGACGATGTAGAAGAGAAGAGCACCTCCATTGCCTGCCACGCCTGCGGGAAGGTTATGCCTTCCAACCGGAGATATCGGGGTTTGTATATATGTCCCTGTGGGTGGAGGGCACAGGCGGATGTAAATGGTGCCCTGAACATCTTCGAGAGGGTGCATCAGGTATCTCCCGTGAAGGGGAGTAGTGGCCGAGTGGCGCGGCCCGCGGTCGTGTCATACCTCTTGGGATGGCACGGCGTCGCCGAACCGAAGCGCGAGGGTAAACCTTTGCGCACATCCGCTTGAGGATGCCCCTCAATTTATTGAGGAGAGGACGTCACATGACGACCTTTTCGGAAAAGATCTTTTAGGTGTGAAAAGAAAAAGGTGCCATGTAAGTCGGAAGAAAAGAACTTGAGAGAAGATGTAACGGAGAGAATGGTTTTTATTTTATTACATACTGTGCACATTTCGCATCAGTTACTAAAGTCGTTACTATGCCAGTACGCAATAACCCCTTAATAGCTTTGGCCTTGAGGACCCCGCCGCCAATAGCAATGCGTTCTGGTATTTTCAAGAGGGTATCGATGGGAATGCTTACTAAGCGTTTCTCCAGATTCGTTTGAAGAAACCGACCGTTAGCGTCAAAGACATGTCCCAAAATATCTCCTATTCCTCCTTTTTCTCGTATCTCTCGCATTTCCTCGTCAGTCACGAGACTTGGACTAAGTAAGGTTCCTCCATCTAGAACTCCAATCCCGAAGAGTGCTTGCTCGCATTCTTTCCATTTTTCAAGAAGGGTAACGCCATTAGAGGTTTGGTAGAGAATTTGATCTCTCCAAGCACTGTCTTCCACAGCTGCTGGTGATGCAACGTAAGTTCCTTTTGCGCCGAGTTTACGACAAAATTCTTGCACTATGGAAAAGGGATTCTCTTTGACGACGTTAGTAAGACCCCCAAGGAGTTGGACTATTTCAATGTTTTTTGTCTTCATAGGAAGAAGACAATCAGCAATTTTGGCGATGGTTTTTCCAACTCCAATTCCCAAAATCGTGTTATTTAGAAGATTTGTGTTTATCTGAAAAGCAAAAAAGTTCCCGAGTAAGGCGGTAGCATCTTCTTCTGATCTGTGGGGATTTACCACGTAAACTTTTTTTGTTCCAAACTTTGCTTGGATCGCTTTCTCGAGTTCTTCGTGAAGTTCGAAAGGTTTTGAAATCTGAATTTTCACAACTCCAAGGTCTTTAGCTCGCTGAAGTACTCGGGAAACGGTCATTTTGGAAACACCCAGACGGATAGCAATTTCTTGTTGCGATAGCCCTTTTTCAAAGTAAAGAACACTAATGATGCCGATTTGAGGATCATACATTGGTTATTACCTCCTCAGAGAGTAACGCTAACGCCTGAAAACTAGATCGTAACGGCTGATGAAGGAGATTCGCATAGATCTCGCAATACTGCTTGTATACATGGTGTAAAGACGCATTGGGCTGTATAACACTGTTATGAAATAAGTCATCCTTCCGTTTGAGAGGAGCAATTTTTGAAAAAAGACCGATGCCGTATCCAGCCACAATGGCACATCCCAAGAGTGGAAATTTGTAATCATCAATTGGAATGTAAGGAAGGCCTAAAACATTTGCCTTGATATGATTCCAAAGTTCGTTCCTAGCGCCACCACCCATAGCAAAAATCTGCTTATAAGGGTATCGGGGGAAAGTAGCGCGAAGTGCTTCAAGCCCCAATGCATAGTCATAAGCTATTGATTCGAGAATAGAGCGAAAGAGGTGTTCCTTTTTGTGCCACCAACTCAGACCGATAAATGCTCCTCGTACGGATGGATTATACGGGCATTGTTGACCTCCAAAATAGGGAAGAAAAAGCAGTCCTTCAGATCCAGGCGGTACTCGAGCGCTTTTCTTAGTGATCCACTGTAACTGACTTTCGCTTGTTCCCTCTTGGTCGCTTAGGAAGGTATCTATAAACCAGTGAATAGTTGTTCCTCCTCCGTTAATGTATGTGAAGGCGTGGTATCCAGAAGGTTGGGCAGCAATCATATACATCACAGTGGGGTTTTCCTTTTGACGTACCGGTTTATCTACAAAAAGAGATAGAATAGTTGAGCTCCCTGCAACATCGGCGAGCATACCGGGAATGTTCAATCCACCACCTAAGAAACCAGCTGGTTGGTCTCCTAAGCCAGCCACAATAGGGGTTCCAGAAAGAAGCCCACAGGAAGAAGCACTTTCTGGAGACACTTTCCCTACGACTTGCCATGGTTCTACAATCTGTGGAAGCTTTGTAAGATCGATACCAAGATCTCGAGTCACCTCTTCTGACCACTGTTTCTTCTCCATTTCTTCGTTGCCAAAGAAGGAAAGTGTAGTATAGTCAATAAAAGCTTTGTCAGCACGCATTCCCGCCAAACGGCCCACAACATACCCGTTAAGAGTCACAAACCTGGCGACCTTTTTGTAAACCTCTGGTCGTTCATGTTTCCACCACAGGATTTTTGGGAAATTCCTAGGTGAACCACAACTTTTGGTGTTCACGAAGTTAGCATATTTTTCTTGGAAAAAGCGGTTATATCGCTCTGAGTGAAGATCCAGACCCATATCAAGACCGGTAAGGTTTCGGAATTCTTTGTCTACGCCAATGATCCCACCCATTTGCCCGCTTAGAGCTAGAGCTACTATATTATTTGGGGCAATTCTACTTTTCTCAAAGAGGAGGCGGATGCCCTTGAGTATTCCCTCAACAAAGTCATCGCTTTGTTGAACTATTCGCCCCAATCCTTTAGCGCTATAACGGGTAGGGAAGTAAATACTTTCGACCACTTCTCCCTTTTCATTCACCAAACCAATCTTGATTCCACTTGTTCCAAGGTCGCCAACCGCTAAGTGTTTCATAGTCATTTTTTAAGGTTTTACTAAAACCTTCAAGTATTTTCCTTCTTGAATTTCTTTTTCTAAAAATATAGGAAGTTCTTTAAGGTCGATAACAGTACTAATATACTCCTTTCCCATAATTCTCTTTGAATTCATAAGCTCAAGGCAGGTGCGAATGTGGTTGGTGGTCGTTCCAGATGTACCGTGAATGTATAGCTCTTTATAATGGATTGTGTTGCTATCCAGAACAACCATATTATCTTCTTTTGGCAAACCTCCAAAAAAATTGATCCGTGCACGACAGGCAGCAAATCGAAGTGCTTCTTCCTGCAATGTACGTGACGAAACCGCTACAATGATAACGGAGACCCCAATGCCGTTGGTCTCACGCATTACTACCTGGAAAAGATCTTCCTTTAGCGGGTTAACATAAACATCGGCGAGAAATTTACGGGCAATTTCCAACCGTGTTTCCTTGACTTCCGACAAAATAATTTTGGTGGCTCCCAGGCTTCTTGCCAATCCCACATGCATGCATCCTACTGGTCCGGCACCAATGACAAGAACCGTGTCGTCAAGGCCAACCTTAGAAAGCATTTGTCCATTAAGTGCGCAAGCAAAAGGTTCTGCGATTGCCGCTTCCGCTAAGCTTACTCCGCTGGGTACCTTAACCAAATTTCCTCGCCTGAGCGCTTTCTTAGGGATAGCCATGTATTCAGCAAAACCGCCAGGGTAATAATAACCAAAAGCCTCTGTTGTTTTTTTAAATTCGAGACACAAATTAGTCATTCCACGCTGGCAATAGTGACACTTTCCACAAGAAACAATGGGATCAACTACTACTTGGTCTCCCACCTCAAAGTCCTCAACATTCGTCCCTTTTTCCACAATGGTTCCCGAAACTTCATGACCAATAATTTGTGGCTTGGTAATCGAACGGTGACCATAATTAAAAATACGCACGTCTGTGCCACAAATAGCACAGAAAGCTACTTTCAGCAGTACTTCGTCTGGTCCGATTTGAGGAATTGGTACATCCTCTATTCGTAAGTCTCTTGGTCCATATAGTACAGCCGCTCTCATGGTTTCACCCCTTTCTTAACATCTTAAGTTTGTAATATTCTTCCTGAATTCTTTTACCTAAAGGACTTTGAGGTGGGATGCTACTCACTTCTTGTAATACCTCTTTAATACCCCTTTTTTGTAGCTTTTCCTGCAAGGTGCGTGCTGCTGGATCACCAGGGTAGTCATACAAGAGTGCCGCTGCACAAGCAAGGGCGATGTTTTTCGGAAATACCCCCTGCTCAAGACAGAACGTGGCGCTGCCAATTAAGCGATCTGATGGTCCAAGTTTACGAATAGGGTCTCTGGCTACCCGCACGATAGGGTCCTGAAGCAAAGGGTTTCCAAATCGTACATGTACATCTTTCAGAACATGGGCATGTTCCTCCGGGGTGAACACTTTCGGGTATTTCTGAAAGAGCGCTTGAGCAGTTTCCCCCAGGGCACCATCGAAGACATTACTAATCCAAGTATCGTTAAAGCCCTCGTGCACATACTGGTATCCTCGCAGGTATCCCAAGTAGGCCAGCACTGCATGACCCAGGTTGTAAGTATAGATTTTTCGCTGAAACTCTGCTTCGAAATGTTTAATAGCCTTTGCTGTAGGAAGATGCGGAGGAGATGCTTTTCTGGCTTTTTCGTCGTAAGGAAATTCGCGATGGGCGTCTGCAACGACCAATAATGGATCGCCTACATCTTTCCTTTGACCTGGCACCATTCTGGCTACGCTTACTCTAACAAAACCAACGTTTTCTTCGGCCCATTTTTGGTCTATGGGATCAAAGTGCAACCAGACGGCATTCTTCAATTTGATGTGCGCTGTCAGGTCATTCTCGCAGAGATAACAGTCGATGGGTCCAAGTCTTTTCTCCCTTCTTCGCCGGATGCCTGCGGCAAGGAGGGGTGCAATTGCCTGGTAGCTACTAATACCTACTGCTGTTCCCACGCACTGTGCTTCCTCAAAAGCCACAGCAATCCGCTCTTTTTCTATAGAATAGATGGCACAAATATCGGTTATTACGAAATCTATGATTTCTCTTTTGTAAGCATCAAGAATACGCAATGGATAAATTTTCCGCCTGTTCAAGAGATGCGCCAACTCTTCGTTGCTTTCAACGAACACGACTTTATACCCAGCCTCATGAAACAAATGTCCCATAAAACCCCTGCCAATGTTCCCAGCACCAAACTGAAGTATCATCATGGCTATTTAGAGCAGGGAGGCTTAACTTCCTTTTCCGCGCCCTTCGGTACCACACAGATAAAACCAAATGATTCTTCACTGCTTACATTAATCCATTGGTGTTCTTCGCCACCGGCAACAAAAATTCCTAAACCTGGATAGAGCTCGTGTTCCTCATTTTTACCTCGAATTTTGCCTTTACCTTGTACGATGAAGACACCGTGTTCATGTTCATGTGAACCATAGCTGCTTTTTCCACCCGGAGGGATCTCGATGTATCGAATTTCAAAGTTAGGTGCTCCCATTTCAGAAGTTACCAGCCAGTAAATCTTGTTTCCTGAACGAGTTTCGCACATATTTTCTGTGTTTCGGCCTGTAATTACCATTCCTGATCATCACCTTTGTTACTAATAACAGAATTTACTCTTACAAAGAGTTTACAAAAGCTGATTGGATTTGTCAACAATCCGCATCAAGTTGATAGCGTCAACTTATTGTAGGTACATTTTCTGAAATCCTCTTCTTTTCCGATTGCACTTTGAACATGGTTTCTTCTTTCCTCTTAAACCTCGCATCCATCCAGAAGGTATGGTGTTGAGATGACTATCTCCTTTCCTCTTTCCTTTTCTCTCTGGATGGTTTTCAGAAGATAAAGTGAAAGCAGGGAGTTTTTGTTTATGGGTTCTCAGGTAGAAACTCCTCACTGATTGCTGGTTGAACTTCATAGCCCGGAGATAGCTCATAGGATCTGCTCCTTTCTTATTCTCATTGCATAGGACGCTGGGAGAGACGAGCAAAGAGTACGTGACTCACATGACCTCGAGCACTAATTCTGAGCTTTAGCTTTTAATAGTGTTTGAAAGCAAGGATACCCTGAAAGGTTACTCTCCCTTCATGGACATAGACTAACTTGGCCAGGAGCCTTTTCTTCTTGCTCTTTTGCTTTACCTTGTTTCTTTGATTCCTTTTCTCTTGAAAGGGTACATGGTCTTCATCTGCTTCGATGAAAAGGTAGGGGAGCTTTTTGAGGGTCTTTGGTCTGGTTTCAGGAAGTTCAGCTTCGGTTTCCTTGCTTAAGTTATGGACTAACCTTTTCACTACCTCAGGGCTCACGGTTACTTCTTGGTTTTCAGGAAGGATATCGCTTCCTGCTTGATGATAGGAAAGCAGGGTAGCTTTCTCGAGGATCAAAGCTTCAAGCAGTGGGTCGATTCTTCTTCTTTTTCGAAAAACCAAGCTCTTCATCCAGGAGGTGCTGGTATTCTCCGGTGTTTTTTCAAATCACCAAAGAGTGTCAGGATGGTCCTTGGGTCATTCCTGCGGATTACTGTGAAACCTTCTCTTTGGGCTTTCTCCTGGTAGATTTCCTGATCCCGAGCTTTTAGAACTGCTTTCAGAATATCTTTGCCAGTACTGTGCATGATTTCCCAGAGCTTTTCTTCAAACTCCTGAAAGTTGATTCCTTTCTCCAGTAACTCCAGAGATACTTCCAGCATCCTCAGTGATGCCTCACCTAAAAATCTTGATGAAATGGATTCGTTGCCTCATTTAAAATTCTATACCAAATTCACCTCCTCAGGGTGAGGAATGGAATCATTTTTCAAGGTAACCATCTCGATCCATTGGTTCTGGATTTTGACGATCCGTCGTTTGAGTTCGGCTGGATTGAGTTCTTCATATTGGTCTTTTAAGGATTGCTTGATGGAGTCATCAATCGATGAGGCGTCAAGAACTCGCATCAGTGGGGTTTTGGCTTCATCATAGTGTTTTTTGACTTTACTATTCACTCGCTCTTTGAAAACCAGTTTGGTAACCGGTTGGAAGAAGTTAGTATAGAGACGAAGAAGGGAATAGAGTTGGTTGAGAAGGAGGAGTTCGTCTTCGGTCTCATAGCGACAATAGCCAACCGTTTTTCTCACCACAGTCCAGTTCTTTTGTTCGACATAACAGTTATCATTCTTTTTAGAAGGTCGAGACCGGGTGAAGACGATCTGTTCTTTTTGACAGTACCGGATGAGTTGGTGATTGATGAATTCTCCTCCATTGTCAGAATCGATTCCTAAAAGAGGAAAGGGAAGCTGGGCTCGGATCTGTTCTAAGGCTTCAAAGACCCATTTCTGAGCTTTGTTTTTGACCGCTTGAGTTTCGGTCCAGCCTGTCAAGACATCGGTCACATCAAGAGTTTGGCAGAAATCCCCACTGGGGTTTCCGCCATCGTGGGCAACCAGATCAATTTCACAGAATCCTGGTCTTTTCTCATCCCAATCGGCAAAGGTACGAACTGGAACCTGGTGTTTAAGGAGAGTCCCGGGTTTGGTGTAGGACCGGGAGATGGGGGTGAACTTTCGTTTTTCCTTTTGGAGAAGCCGATCAATGGTGGCTGGAGAAATAGAAAGAAGTTTGGCTTTGACCTCTTGGGAAAGAACCAGTTCCTCATGCTTTTCCAGTTTTTTGATCATCCAAGGAAGTGAGGGAGCGAGTCTTTTCCCACAGGGGCAATCAAAGATGAGCCAGATCTTTTTTAAAGAAGAAAGGACTTCCTCATCATAGATCTTTTTTCGGTTCCTTTTTACCTTGGTGATGGATCCAATGACTCGATACTTTTTGCCGTTTCGTCCGGTGAGATAGACTTTCCGTCCATGATGAGAAAGGAGCCAGGAGGCATACGTCCGGGTGTATCCAGTGAGATGGACGAGTTCATCCAAGATCTTTCTTTTTTCTTTCTTAGTGGCTTTTTGATACTCGGGTGCCATTTTCTTAATGATTTCCCTTCTGGTATTCATGGTGAGCTTCATTTCGTTACCTCCTGTTTTAAAAAAATCACCTGGAGGTAGAATAGTTTATATCAAGATTTTTAGTTGAGGCAACGATAGGAGTTCATCAAGATTTTAGATGATTCAACTCGGGGGCTTGATGAGAGGCATCCTTCCGTGGTACGCTTGTTCATGGCGGTGTATCTCCTCCTTTCCTTTTCTCAAGGTTTTTCCTCTTAGAAGGGAGGATACATCGCCTTCAACGGAATTTCCACACCTTTTGATTTTACCTCATGGAAAACCGCAAAGATACCCCTGGTGTTGAAGCAAGGGTGGTTCTTCCTTACAAAAAGTGCCTGGTTTAGAGGGGGTAAAAGTGGCAAAGAGGTTAAAGGTGCTTATTGCGGAAGACGAATATGTTAACTTGATGGGTCTTCGGGTTAACTTGGAAGACCTGGGCCATGAAGTAATAGGCGAGGCCAAAGACGGCGAAGAAGCAGTGAGGTTAGCAGCGGAGCTGGATCCCGATTTAATCTTAATGGATATTAATATGCCTGGCATTGACGGCATTCAAGCCGTAGAAGAAATCAACGAAATCAGAGAAGCGGCGGGCAAAGAAATCATCCCAGTAATCATTATCAGCGGGTACCATGACCAGAACTTGGTGGACAGGGCCAATGAAGTGGGTGTTTTTGCCTATCTGGTGAAGCCAGTAAGAGAAGAAGAACTAAAAGTTGCCATCGAGGTTTGCTTGGCCAGGTTTCGTGAGTTTCAGGAGCTGAAAAAGGAATACCAGCGAGTTAAGGATTCCCTGGAAGCACGAAAGCTGATCGAGAAAGCGAAGGGTATCTTGATGTACAGAAATAACCTAAAAGAAGACGAAGCTATGAGGGCACTACAGCGCAAAAGCCGGGATAGCAATAAAAAACTTGTTGATATTGCGAAAGAAATCATAGAGGCAGACAGAATTTTGAGTATTTAGGTGGAAGAAACTCAAGTAAGTTTCCGGCTCTACTGCCCACCTGTGCTATAATAAAAACAAGTTCCTTAAAAGGGGGGGTTTTTGTGAAGAAGTTTCTGGTTTTACTTTTGGTTTGTGTTCTTGGCGTGTCTCTTCTTTCAGCGGCAGCTTTAGCGCAAGGTAAAAAACCTAAAATAGCCTGGTGTCCTGCCATTAGCGACCCCTTTTACTACATGATTGGAAAAGGCATTGAAGATAAGTGCAAGGAACTGGGTCTTGAGCTTTTTGTGGCGGAATATCCCAAGGCCTGGGGTCCTGAAGTGCAGGTACCCATTCTTGAAGCAGTGGCAGCACGCGGAGACATCGATGTGATTATTACTGGACCAACTTCCAAAGAAGCCCTGATTGCGCCTCTTAAAAGAATCTACGATAGCGGTATAGAAATCATTACTGTGGACACCTACATCGGTGATGGTGACTACTCCAAGCCCAGCGAGTATTCTTTCCCGCTTACTTTCATCGGGACTGATAACTTCCAGGGTGGAGTGGAGATAGCCCATCGTCTTGCTGAGATGATTGGCAAAAAGGGCAAGGTTTTTGTGGAAACTACCAACCCCGATGTGTCAAGCGTTGTGGAACGAGTGGAGGGCTTCAAGAAGGGAATTTCTGAGTATCCGGATATCGAGCTGGTGGGCGTTGAGTACTGCCTGGACATTCAGGAAAAGGCTCAGCAACAGGTTGCTGCGGCATTGCAAGCCAATCCGGACATCGTGGGCATTTTCGGCACCAATCTTTACAGTGCACAGGGAGCGTATCAGGCGGTGGTGAATGCCGGCCTGAAAGGTGCAGTGAAGATTGCTTCCTGGGACGCTACTGAAGACCTCATCAAAGCCCTGCGGGAGGGCAAGGTGGACCTGGTGTTGGCTCAGAAGCCTTATGAGATGGGAACCCTGGCTGTGGAATGGGCCTACAAATATTTTGTAGAGGGTCAGGAAGTTCCCAAGCGCATCGTTCCTGGTTTCTTCTTCTTCACCAGGGAAAACGTGGACGATCCGGAGGCACAGCAGTACATCTACAAAGTAGATTAACGAGGCGATTTTTAGGAGAAACGGCGCTAAGCGCCGTTTCTCCCTCTCTTTGCGATGCTTGCAAACTCAGGGCGTTATTCACAGTTAGCTGGTAGGCTTGGTGAAAGCTGGGTTTATCTGTTTCTGGTTTTCTTGGTGGTTCTTTTTGGCTTTACGGGGCGGGGCTTTTTTGCGGTTAAAACCCTCAACAACATCCTGATCAGTTCTTCTCCTGCGTTACTTCTTGCTGCAGCAGAAACTTTTGTCATCATTACCGGGGGCATTGACCTTTCGGTGGGCTTTGTACGGGGTCTGGTTTCGGTCATTGCCGCCATAGTGATGCGCGACCTTTTTGCTCTGCATTTCTCTCCTGCCTTTTCCATTTTCTGCGGTGTCCTGGTGGGAGTGGGGTTGAGCTTTTTGCCAGGGCTTTTAAACGGCGTCCTGGTGGCCAAGTTTAAAGTTCCTCCTTTTATTGCCACTTTGGGTACTTATGGCATTGCCAACGGCTTTGCGCTGCGCTATAGCAAGGGTTTCCCAGTCACCTTTTTACCACCTCAGGTGGGCGAAATTGGCAACGGTTTTCTGGCTTATTATTTTCCGGGAGAAGGCTTTAGCTTTTTCAGAAGCCCTATTGGTTTTTTGGATGAGCGGGTGAGGGATCTGGTAGGTATTGGCCCTTACGCCATCATCATTGTAGGGGTTATCCTTTATGTCTTTGCCTTTCTGCTTTCCCGGACTCAGTTTGGCCAGCATACCTATGCCATCGGAGGAAACATTGATGCCGCCCGCCGGGCAGGCATCAACGTAGAGCGCCACTTAATCAAGGTTTACATGATTTCCTCGTTTCTTTCTGGTTTGAGTGGAATTATGTCGATTTTCATTTTTTCCATTGGCACTCACACGCAATTTGCGTCGAGCTTAGAGCTTTTTGCCATTGCCGCGGTGGTAATCGGTGGGGCCAGTCTCATGGGAGGTAAGGGGAGCATTGCTAAGACAGTGGTGGGAGTGTTTATTTTGTCGGTTCTTGAGGTAGGCTTTTTAACTTCGGGTATCATGCCTTTTTACCGCTACATTGCGGTAGGTGCTATTCTGATTTTTGCTGTGATTGTGGATCAAATCTTGCCTGAGCTGGGCTTTGAATAGGAGAGATTGCGGTGCAGATTCTGAGCGTTCGGAAAAAGCACTGGCTGGAAACCTTTGGCAGGTACTGGATCCTTTTCTTCCTGATCGGTGAAGCTGCTTTCTTCAGTCTTACCGGTATGGGGTTTTTCAGTGCCAGGAATTTCCAGAACATCCTGGTTACTTCCACCACCATCCTTTTGCTCGCTGCTGGGGAAACTTTTGTAATCATAAGCGGTGGGATTGACCTTTCAGTGGGCTTTGTGATGGGTTTTTCCTGTGTGGTGTGTGCCAAAATCATGGTTACTCTGCAGGCCCTGGGTTTGGCCGAGCCGCTGGCTATCTTGCTGGGGATTGGTGGTTGCCTGCTCATCGGGCTTTTACCAGGTTTTGTCAACGGATTTCTGGTAGCCAGGATGCGCGTTCCACCCTTTATTGCCACTTTCGGGATGTATGGCATCGCCTATGGTTTTGCCGAGATTATAAGTGGTAATGTCCCAATAGCCAACCTTCCCAAAATGGTGGGCTTCATCGGTAACGGCTATCTCCTGTATTATTTGCCAGGGAAAGCACTTACCTGGCTGAGTCCTCCTCAAGGCATCAGTAGAGCCGAGATACGAGAACTGATTCCCCTTATTCCCAACGTTTTCTTTTTCGCACTTCTGGTGGTTCTGGTCTTTGCCTTTCTGCTTTCCCGGACTCAGTTTGGCCAGCACACCTATGCCATCGGAGGAAACATTGATGCCGCCCGCCGGGCAGGCATCAACGTAGAGCGCCACTTAATCAAGGTTTACATGATTTCCTCCTTTTTTGCAGCGCTTGGTGGAGTGATGTATACCCTGCGTTTCGTTACCGGGAGAGCTGATGCAGGTGCAGCCAGAATGCTGGACTCAATCGCTGCAGTGGTAATCGGCGGAGCCAGCCTTTACGGGGGCACCGGGACCATGATTGGTTCCATACTGGGGACGCTGATCATCGGGATTCTGGAGACGGGAATGGTAAACCGGGGTTTGCCCACCTATAATAAGTACATCTGGGTAGGTATCATCCTGGTCATGGCGGTTTTGATTGACCAGTTTTTCCTGGAAGAGCACAGAAAGGAAGGTTGAAGGCAGTGGAGGAGAGAAAACCCCTTCTGGAAGTGCGGGACATTGTCAAGCGCTTTGGCGGTCTGGTAGCGGTGAACCGGGTGAGTATGGAAGTGTATCCCGGAGAGGTGGTTGCTCTTCTCGGGGACAACGGAGCGGGTAAGTCGACGCTGATTAAGGTAATATCCGGGGTGTACCGGCCTGACGAAGGGCGCATTTTTTTTGAAGGAAAAGAGGTAAAAATCCAGAACCCTATGGACGCCATCCGGCTGGGTATTGAGACCATTTATCAGGACCTGGCACTGGCTGAGAACCTGAATGTGTACTCTAACATTTTTCTGGGCAGAGAGAAGCTGAAAAAGTGGCTGGGCCTGGTCTCTGTCCTGGACCATGACTATATGCTTGAGGAATCCAGGAAGATTCTGGACCGCCTGGGCATTGAAATCGCTTCACTCAAGAGCAAGATCAAGAACCTCTCGGGTGGCCAGAGGCAGTCGGTAGCCATTTCACGTTCTATTTACTGGAATGCTAAGCTGCTCATCATGGACGAGCCCACTGCCGCGCTGGGCGTTGCTGAACAACGCAAGGTTCTGGACCTCATCCGCACCCTTCGGGAACAGGGAGTGGCAATAATCATAATCAGCCATCAACTCTACGACGTTTTCCAGGTGGCTGATCGCATGGTTGTCCTGCGTCGCGGTGAGAAAGTTGGGGAGCGCTTGCGAGAAGAGACCACTCCTGAGGAAATAACCAGCCTGATCATTGGTGCTGAGCTGGTGGAGGAAGATAGGAGAGCATAAGCGCTCCGGTTTATGGCCAATTATCTGGGTTTTGTGGTGCGCTTGCAGGAGACCCCGTTTTAAAGCTTCACTACGAGCAAAAGGCTTCCAGTAGGTAACTTTTTTCTGCTCATTTGGAAAAACGTTTTCCTAAAATACCTTTTCGAGTTTTTCTTTTAGCTTCTCTTTTTCAGATATTTTGGGGTTCTGGAACCAGCAACTTGCCTTGAATAGCCCTTTTAGAAATCCCGAAAAAAACAAACCCGTGATTGACGAGACAGGAAAATGGTGGTAAAATTTGGAAAAACGTTTTACAAAGGAGTAATTTTTAGTGCTGAAAGCATCGGTTGAGGACGTAAGAAAAGCTATACGACTTGAAAAACCTGCTCTTATTCCTCAACTCGAATACCTTGCTCATCCCGAATTTCAAAGAAAAGTGAGCGGCATCGACCCCTATGAGGAGCCCGAAAAGAGCCTGGTAGAGACTTATAGAAAGCTGGGTATCAACCTGGTGTGGCATACTGCTTCAGTGGATTTTCCGGAAGAAGAGGAAAAGAAAGCAGTGTATCAAAAAACTCCCTGGGGTAGTGGAGAAAGCATTTGGAGGAAACCACCCTTTGAAAGTGTGGAAGAGGTTTTAAATTATTCCCCGCTTAAAGCACACTCCAAGACCAAGGAACAGAGAAAGCAGGAATTAGAGAGAGAATGGCGTGAACAAAATAGAATGTGGGAAGGAGTAGCTCTGGTTCCTGGGGGTATTTATACCACTCTTTTTATGTGGGGAGTGGAGACCTTTGGCTGGGAACTGTTCATGGAAGCGGCTGTTTCTGCTCCAGCACGCTTTGAAGAAATAATGCAGGAATTTTTTGAAGTTTCCAAGCGGGACTTTGAAGCCTATGCGGAAATTGAAGGGGTGGAACTTTTTATAAGTCATGATGATCTGGCCATGGCTTCCGGGCCCATTTTTTCGCCTCGCTGGTTGGAGAAAAACGTTATTTCCCGCTATGGAGAGCTCTGGAGACCCCTTAAAGAAAAGGGGATAAAGGTCCTTTTCTGTTCAGATGGGAACTATTCTTCTCTTGTGGACCTCATTGCCGAACAGGAACCTGACGGCTTTATTTTTGAGTCTTCGGTTTCCATGGAAATGATGGTTGAAAAGTTTGGGGATTCAAAAATCCTGGTTGGCAACATTGATTCCCGGGTATTAACAATTGGCACTCCGGAAGAGGTGAGAGATGAGGTTCGGCGTTCGATGCTCTGTGCTCGCGACTGCCCCGGATACATCGTTAACTGTACTGGTCACCTTCCTCACAATATACCCCTTGAGAACATGTTTGCCTATTTTGACGAAGTTCAAAAATGGAGAGTAAGGTGAAAATTTCTATGAAAAAGGGATCCAGAGACTCGAAACCTACCATAGTTGATGTAGCTCGTCTGGCTGGGGTTTCTCCGGCTACTGTCTCTCATGTACTCAATAAAACCAAAAAGGTAACTCCTGAGACTGAAGAAAAGGTGCTTCAGGCGGTAAAAACTTTGCGGTATCAAAAAAATGCTCTGGCTTCTACCCTACGTTCGCGCAACTCTCAGGTAATCGGTTTTGTGACTTCGCAACTCCACAGTATTTTCTGGTTAAGAGTTATCCGTGCTGTTGAATACACTCTTTCTCAAAATGGCTATCAGATGTTTCTGGGATGTAGCTATGGCGACCCAGCGAGGGAGCTACAGCTCATTGAAAGCATGCTTCAGAGTATGGTGGGAGGGGTTATAATTGCAACTTGCATTAACGAAATTAATGAAAAAGAACTCCCTATAAGTTCCCAGATTATGAACTTTCTTGAGGAACGCTGTGTTTTTGTGGATACCTATCCTTCAGGCATGAACGTTGATTTTGTAGGGGTTAATAACGAAGAGGCTTCTTTCCAGCTTGTCGAGCTTCTTCTCAAGAAAGGTTACCGCAGGATAGCCATGGTGAATGGTGACCACCGGATTTTAACTGCACGGGAGCGGAGAAATGGTTTCTTCAAGGCTTTAGAGGAATACGCTGTTTCTGTGGATGAGCGGTACGTTTTCGAAGGCAAAAATCTTGGTAAGAGAACTGGTCTTGAGGGAGCAAACTATCTATTATCGCTTGATTCTCCGCCGGAGGCAGTTTTTTCAGCAAGTGGCAATTTGACGGTAGGTTTTTTGGAAGGTTGTAGGGAAAAGGGGGTGAGAGTTCCTGAGGATATTGAACTGGTGGGTTTTGATGATATTGAGTGGACTCCAGTGATTGAGCCGTTTTTAACCTGCTGTGTTCAACCTTCGTGGGATATAGGAGAGACCGCTGCTTCTTTACTTCTTGAAAAAATCCAGGAAAAAAAGGAAGGAAGAGCTAAGAGAGAAATACGTCTGAAATGTGAGATGGTGATTAGGGATACTTTCCAGCAAGGATAGGGAGTTTGTCCAGAAATTGCAAAATTTGGAGCCTGGTGTTTAGCGTTAAAAATTAAATTCTCAAAATGAGGGAGGGATTGGTAATGAGGAAAACAAGTTTTCTGGTATTTCTGAGTGTTGCATTGGTTTTGCTTTTGAGTTTCGCTGTTCTGGCAAAAACCAGCATCAGGGTTACCTGCATACCTGGTCCTACAGCAGAGAGACTCCAGGCACAGGCCAAAGCTTTTATGGAGAAAAATCCCGATATAGAAGTGGTTATTGATGTGGCTGGTGGAGCAGAAGAAGTTTACAAACCCAACTTCCCGGTCATTGCTGCTTCTCCGGATCGCCCAGATATGGCCTGGTACTGGGTTGATGGCAGACAGTATCAGGACCTGGTTGCGGCTGGTTTGCTGGTGCCACTTGATGACCTGTATGAATCTGAAGGATGGAACGAAGTGCTTCCCCAGTCTACTCTGGAAAAGTATACCAGCCCTAACGGTCACAAATATGCAGTAAATGTGACTGTGGTCTGGTATCCTCAGGTCTACTACAACAAGAAAATCTTTGAAGAAGCAGGAGTAGTACCACCTCAAACATCTTATGTTGCTTATGCATCGAATCAGGAATGGTATGATGTGATTGGCAAAATAAGAAATGCAGGATACGAGCCGGTATCCTTCGGTGGCAAAGAAGGGTGGATCATTGGTCATACTCATGACACACTCTTGCAAAGAATGGTACCCCAGGAACTTTTGAACGATTTCTACAACAACTGGCGTCCTGGCTGGGAACCCAAGGTGCGTTACACCGATGAAGCCTGGTTGCAGGTTGACCGGATGCTCCTTGAGTGGAAAGAAAAGGGCGTATTTGCTGAAGGTTTCCTGAGCAGAAGCTATCCAGAAGGCAGGATGCTCTTTGTCCAGGGTAAAGCTGCTATGTATCAGGATGGCTCCTGGGGAGTAGGTATACTTCGTAATGAGGCACCTGAGCTTGATTTTGGCTGGATGCTGTATCCCAAGATAAAGCAGGAAATTGATCCCAAATTCTTGCTTTATGCGGGCAACGGTATGATGATTCTCAAAGGTACTAAACATCTTGACGCTTGTAAAGAGTTTCTGAAGTTCATAATGAGCAGAGAAGGACAGGAACTCGGTTTTCGGGTAACCACCGAATTCCCGAGCCGGCTGGATATTGATACCAGCCTTATACAGGAAATCGCCGACCCTTTAGTTTATGAAATGTGGTTGAAACTTCAAGAAATTGGATCTTCCACTGGATGGGATGATCCAGTGCCTGCAGAACTCGCCGAAAGAAGCTTTATCCTCTTCCAGGAAATGCTCTCTGGGATGAGGACTCCTGAATCAGTAGGACAGGAACTGGAAGCCATTGCTGAGAGGTATCGTTCTAAAAAGAAGTAAATGCAACGCGCAAGCTGCCTCCCGTTCCCTTTTTTGGAAACGGGAGGCCTAATTTACCAAATTGGGGGATACCTTTATGAAACTGGGAAGTCGCAGGAAATGGATAGGCTATGCTTTTGTATTGCCCGCCTTTTTCTTCATGGCAGTTTTTATTCTTTATCCCCTTATAGAGAGTTTGATATTGAGTTTTTATGATTGGACGGGCATTAGTGCAAAGACCTTTGTGGGTTTTGAGAACTTTCGTTATTTACTTAAAGACCGCGTGTTCTGGCTGGCTCTGAAAAACAATCTTATCTTTACTGTTTTGGCTACCGCAGGTACGGTTATCTTAGGCTTTTTCCTGGCAGTGGCTATAGAACGCAGGGTAAAGGGCTGGTGGTTTTACAAGGTAGTTTATTTTTTACCGGTTATGGTTTCCATGACTGTAGTAGGACTTCTGTGGGGCAGATTGCTTGACCCCACCTTGGGTCCTGTAAATTTCCTGCTTAAAAAGCTGGGTGTCGCTTCGCCGCCTTTCTGGTTGGGTGATCCCAAAACTTCACTTTTAAGTATCATAGGGGTTGCTATCTGGCAGTATGCGGGTTTTCCTATGATTATTCTGCTTGCGGCCATGGAAAACATACCCCTTGAGATTCATGATGCGGCTACCATCGATGGAGTAAGCGAATGGCAGAGAATACGGTACGTAATATTTCCGCTTATAAAACCAGTCTTTTTGATGATTACTGTTTTGCAGATCATTTTCTCTTTTAAGGTGTTTGACATTGTTTGGGCCATGACTCAGGGAGGCCCTGGAGATTCTTCCATAGTTTTGGGAGTTTACCTTTATAAAGCTGCTTTCCGGTATACTCGCTTTGGTTACGGAGCGGCCATTGCAGTTGCCATGTTTCTGATAATTTTCCCGCTGTCTTTGCTTTATATCCGATTGACCCGCCTTGAAGAGGCAGTCGAAGAATAGACCTGGGGGAGAAAAGCATGGTTAGAAAACGTCTGGTACGGATTGGTTACTTTGTTATGTTGTTCTTTCTGGTGTTCTGGGCAATTGCGGAGCTTTTCCCGATTGTTTTTCTTTACCTGACGGCAATGAAAACGGACGAAGAAATTATGAACAATATTCTTTTGCCTCCTCGAAGGCCCTCTTTCAAGAACTTCATCCTGGCCTGGCGAGGGGGAAATCTGGGGGTTCCCATTAGCAGGTATTTCTTAAACAGCGTCATTGTAACGGGTGGCACTCTGCTTTTTTTGACTTTCTTGGGAGCGATGGCTGGCTATGGTCTCTCGCGGTATCTTTTCCCTGGCAAAAGCTTCTTCCAGAAATTTTTGATATTTGCTTTGGCTGTGCCTGCCCATGCCACCCTGATTCCCGTTTTTCACTTTTTGGGGAGGTTTGGGTTGCGCAATAACTACCTGGGGCTGATTTTTGTTTACACCGCTTTCTGGCTACCCTTTACCATTTTGATGCTCTATTCCTATTTTGGCTCTTTTCCCAGGGAACTGGAAGACGCAGCCCGAATCGATGGTCTTTCCGAGCTGGGCACTTTTTTCAGGATTGTAGTTCCCGTCTCTAAAGGTGCTTTGAGTAGCGTTTCAATTGTGAATTTCGTGGGTATCTGGAGTGAGCTTCTTTTTGCCTTTTTGATTATGAACCGCGAAAAGATGAAAACCATAACCGTGGGAGTGCTCTCTTTCCGGGGTCAGTATGAAGTGCAGTGGAGCTTCATGTTTGCCACCATGGCCATCGCAGCTCTGCCCACCATCATATTTTTCCTGATTTTCCAAAAACAGATTACCAAAGGAATGCTCCTTGGGTCTTTCAGGTAGGTGAGGGGACATTGATGAGGGCTAAAGAGAGAGTACTCAGGATGCTAAATAGAGAAAAAGTAGACCGGATTCCCCTTGATTTCTGGGCGACTCCTCGGATGCAAGAGCGACTTTGCAGGGAACTTTCTTTAGATGACGAGGGGCTTTTGCAGTATTTTGGTATTGATTTTCGTACCGTTGAGCCCCGCTATGTTGGTCCTCCCCTTGAGGAGAGAAACGGAATGCAGAAAAACGTGTTCGGGGTTTGGGAAAAAGACGGCTTTCTGGGTTACGGTGAAGCGCCTCTTCAAAAGGCTTCAACTCCCGAAGATGTCGATGCTTATCCGTTTCCTGACCCAGAGTGGTTTGAGGTGGCCCATCTTAAAGAGCAATGTAGAAAATACAAGGATTTTGCTTTACGGACTGCTCCTGCGTGGGGTACCTGGTGGGCTTCTTTTCAGCTTTCTCAGGCGCTTCGAGGTGTAGAAAGGTTCTTCATTGACCTGCTGGAAAATGAAGAGCTGGTTAATCGCCTTCTTGACCGCATTACTGAGTTTACCCTGCGGGTTAATGAAAAGGTTTTTGAAGCCACCCGGGGCTATCTCGATGTTTATTTTCTGGGTGATGATTATGGCTGTCAGAGGGGACTTCTCATCAGTATAGAGCTGTGGAGAAAGTATTTTAAGCCCCGCATCAAGCTTTTGTGTGAGCAGGCGAAAAGCTATGGCCTTCGAGTTATGTTCCATTCCTGCGGCGCTATAGCGGAGCTAATTACTGAGTTAAGCGAAGCTGGCGTTGACATCATCAATCCTTTGCAAACCAGAGCAAATGGTATGCATTTTGGGAACCTTTCCAGGTTTAAGGATTTAGTGGCCTTTCATGGAGGTATTGATACTCAGGAGTTGCTTCCTTTTGGAAGCGAAGAAGAAGTTCGCCAGGAGGTGAGAAAAGCTATTTCTGCGCTGGCTTCATCTGGTGGAGCTTATATCCTGGCCAGCAGCCAGGAGCTAATGCCAGATATCCCTGTAAAGAACGTGATTGCCATGTATGATGAAGCTCGAAAAATAAAGTTTTGAGGAGGAAAAATTATGAGTCCTTTACCATTTCGCCAGGTACATTTGGACTTCCATACCTCTCCCTTTATCCCTGATGTTGCTCAGGATTTTGATCCTGAAGAGTTTGCCCAGACCCTCCTTGAAGCCCGGGTGAACTCCATCAACATCTTTGCTCGCTGCCATCATGGATACTGCTATTATCCAACCAAGGTAGGCAAAATGCACCCTTCTCTCAAGCGAGACCTTCTGGGGGAGATGATTGAAGCCCTGCACCAAAGAGGTATTCGCTGCCCCATCTACACCTCAGTAGTCTGGGATGAACTCTCTGCTTCTGAGCATCCTGACTGGAGACAGATTGATTCTCAGGGTAAACTCATAGGTCGGGCACCACTTGAGAGTAAAGGTTGGCAGTTTTTATGTCTGAACTCTCCTTATATGGACTATCTGGAAGAGCACGTTAAAGAGCTCATGGAGCTCTATGGAGCAGAAATTGATGGCCTTTGGTTTGACATCATTATCCAGCATCCCGATGGCTGTTTCTGTCCCCACTGCCAAAAGAGCATGCGTGATAAGGGCTTACGAGTCGATGTGAAAGAAGACCGCTTACAACACAACCTGCTTGTAGAAAGGAAAGCCATGCAGCGCCTCTCACAGCTTGTAAAGAGTAAACTTCCTGAAGCCCTGGTGGTCTTTAACTGCCGGGTGCGTCTGGATCGGCGGACGGGAAAAGGGATAAGAAAAGAACTTGACTATATGACGCATCTTGAAATTGAATCTCTGCCTTCAGGCATATGGGGATATTTACATTTTCCAATGTATGCTCGTTACTTTGCTCCTTTTGACAAAGAGATAGTAGGTATGAACGGGCGTTTCCACCTTGCGTGGGGAGATTTTGGAGGCCTCAAAAACCAGGCAGCTCTTGAATATGAGTGTAATCGCATGATTGCCTTTGGTGCTAAGTGTTCAGTTGGAGACCAGCTGCATCCTCGGGGGAAACTGGACAGGGTAACCTATGAAAAAATCGGTGCCGTGTATCGGGAAGTTGAAAAGAAAGAACCTTTCTGCAAAGACGCAAAGCTTAGGGCCGAAATAGGCGTTCTGGTTAATTCAGTCACCGAGGGAGCAGCCCTGGGATTTTCACAGTTTTTTGGTTTGGAAGCCGACGAAGGTGCCACCAAAATGCTTATGGAGCTGCATGAACAGTTTCATCTTATTGATGAGGAATCCGATTTTGATGCTTACCGGGTGATTATCGCTCCCGACGGAGTGCCTTTCAGTACGTCTTTGCAGGACAAGCTTTCTCGCTTTCTTGAAAAGGGTGGCGCGTTGCTTCTCACCCATCGCTCAGGTCTTAGCCCTGAATCTGAGAACTTTGCCATTCCTGGCTTCAGGCTGGACTACCTGGGGGATTTAGAGTTTGACGTCGATTATTTTCGCCCAGACATTGAAAAAGTAGAAGGATTGGACCCAGAATACGATTACGCTCTCTATGGCAAGGGCAGCCGGGTGGTTGCTCAGGAAGGGGAAGTGCTTGCTTACCTGGTTCATCCTTATTTTAACCGCAGCTGGGAAAAGTTTTGCTCTCATCGGCAAACTCCCCCAGACCGCAAATCTTCGGATCCTTTCTGGGTAAGAAAAGGGAGAGTTATTTATATCTCTCATCCCCTGTTTACGCTTTATCGGAAGTATGCATATTTACCCTATAAGTTAATTATCAAGCATTCGTTGAGGGCTTTGCTTCCTGAGCCCCAGCTTGTCGCAGAGAATGCACCTTCTGCTTGCGAAATTACGCTTCTTGAGCAGGAAAAAGAGAGGCGGGATGTCATCCACCTTCTTTTTTATGTTCCTGAGCGTCGGGGGAAAATAGACGTTATCGAAGACCTGGTTCCTCTCAGGAATGTGGTTTTGAAGTACCGAACGCCACAAAAACCCAGAAGGGTGTACCTTGCTCCAGATGGTGAGGAGCTTGCCTTTCAGTGGAAAGACAACTATGCCCTTTTCTCGGTGCCTGAATTTGAAGGACATCAAATGGTGGTGGTTGAGAAATGACTGAAGAGTTTTTGTATTCAGAAACTTCCCTTGAAAAGCCCTCTCCCCAGAGGTTGCTTGCTATCCTGGATTTTAAGGAACCAGATAGGGTGCCGCATCTTGAGTTCTGGATAACCAGTAAAGCAGTTTATGAGTATGTGTTGGGCAGAAAACTTAATTACCAGATCATCGACGCCAGAGAAGGACAAAAAAGCATTGCTCCGGAAGACGAGGTCGAGTTTGCCTTTCGAATTGGTATGGATGCTGTCCCCTGCAATTTTTCTTGGCGTCCGGGTAATGTTTTTAAAAAAGCCTCCGATGGCACCGAGCACTATGTTGGGGGTCGAATTAAGACCTGGGAAGACCTTGAAACTCTGGAACCTCCTCCTCCCCTTGAAGAGCAATTAGCTCTTCTTGAGCGCTACCTTGAAGCAGGCAAGAAGTACGGAGTAGGCATATTCCCTAACTTTACTTCCTTTTTTGATTCGGCGCAGCTTGCTATGGGGTATGAGTATTTCCTTTACCAGATTTACGATAATCTGGCGCTCATTGAAAAGCTCATGGACATTCTCCTTGAACATCAGGTTAAGGTGGTGGAAGCAGTATTTCGGTATTATGGCGACAGGCTCCTTTTTATGATGGTTAACGATGATATTGCGTATAATTCGGGTCTGGCAGTGAGGCCTGAATTGTTTAGAAAGCTTTTCTGCGAGCGCTTCAAAGCCCTGACCGAGCCCGCTCGAGCGCAGAGTAAGAAAATCGTGATGCACACTGATGGAAAAATGGACCAGGTTCTTCCCATTCTGTATGAGCTGGGAGTGGGAGCTGTGCATCCCTGTGAGCCGGAGTCAAACGACATTTATGAATTGAAAAAGAAGTGGTATGGGAAAGTAGCTTTGATAGGTAACATTCACACACCTCTTCTTGCCTACGGGAGCAAAGAGGAGATTGAGGAAGACGTCAAAGAACACCTGACCAGACTGGCGCCCGGTGGTGGGTACGTACTTTCTTCCTCAACCAGCATATTCGAAGGTATACCTCCTGAAAACTTCCTGCACATGGTTCGTTGCGTGCACCGTTTTGGAGTGTATGAAAAGCTCCGGGGAGGTGCTTGAGCGAAACTGGTTCACTGCTTCCCGGACTGACTTTTCAATGAGAGTTCTGGTGTATAATTGAGAAAAAACGTCTGGAGGCGTAATTCTTTGGACACCTACCACAAAGAATGGATAGACCTGCGCAGTGACACGGTAACGCATCCCACACCTGAGATGCTGGAGGCCATGGTTTCTGCCCGGGTGGGAGACGATGTGTATGAAGATGACCCCACGGTTAAAGAGCTCGAAGCACTGGGAGCGGAGATGGTGGGTAAAGAAGCCTCTCTCTTTGTTCCCTCGGGTACCTTCGGGAACCAGTTGGCCATTTTGACTCACACTCAGCGTGGAGACGAAGTCATCGTTCCAGAAAGCAACCACATCGTGGAACATGAAGTAGGGGCTATGGCGGTTATTTCCGGGGTGCAACTGCGCACCCTGCGTGATGACCGGGGAAGGGTCAGTGTGGAAGACTTGGAAAGAGTTTATCGGGAAGAAGACATCCACCATCCCCGCACCGGCTTGATTTGCATGGAAAATGCCCATTCTTCAGGTTCGGTGGTACCCCTTGAGAACCTGGAAGAAGTGCATCGGTTTGCTCGCGCAAAAGGAGTGCCTGTTCACTTGGATGGTGCCCGGATTTTCAATGCTGCCTGCCATCTCAAAGTAAGCGCTTCACAAATTGCCCAGTATGCCGATTCGGTAATGTTCTGTCTTTCCAAAGGGTTGTGCGCTCCCGTGGGCTCTTTGCTTGCCGGAAGCAAAGAGTTCATCAAAAAAGCCCGCAAAATGCGGAAACTCATGGGTGGAGGCATGCGCCAGGTTGGCTATCTGGCTGCAGCGGGCATGGTTGCTTTAAAGGTTATGCCCCAGAAGTTAGAGGAAGACCACAGGAAAGCTCAACTGCTTGCCCGCAAACTCTCCAGGATAGAGGGAATAGAGGTTTTCTTTGACCGCCTGGATATTAACATGGTTTTCTTCCGGGTTAGTCGGAGTGGTTTTTCGGATGCTGATTTTGTGCAGTTTTTGCTTCAGCGAGGTATTAAAATCAACCCGCCCATGAAGGGAGAGTACCGCCTGGTCACTCATTACTGGATTTCTTACCCGGCCATAGAACACACCGTTTCTTCGATAGCCGAGTTTATGGAGAAAGCACGGGGGTGATGGAACTACCACTCCCTGCTTCCCAGCCACCAGCCAGCAAGCCACCCAAAAAGGAAGTTAGAGGAAGTGACTTCTACAAAGTGAGCGTTGCGAATGGATGGAGGTAGATAGGGGTTGGGAAGCAGCAGTAAAAATCCCATCAGCACCGAAAAAAGCAGAGCCGAAAGCAGAGCCTTTTCCCACCGCTTCCCTCTGGTAACTTTGGTAATGAGCAAGGCCAGTGCCGCAAAGGCAAGGCCGCGCAATACCTGAAAGGGTAAAATCCAGGCGGGGAGGCTGAGCCCGGCATAAAATTCCTGGAAAGCTTGAGCAGCTAAGGGCCTGAAGACGAAAAGACCAAAGGATAGGTAGATGCCCACGTAAAGGAGAGCAAGTGCCAGCAGTTTCGCAAATACCCTTTTTTGCGAAACACTGGCTGAAGCAACTTTTGTTGGTAGTTCTTTCTCAAGCAGCTTACCGTGTATCGCAAGCAGAAAAAAGCTAAAAATGAGTGCGGTCAGAAAACCCTGGAGAAAAAAGCGAGGCACCATCGTAGCGGGTACTACAGAGACCAGGTAGCGGAGAAAGACCAGAGTTTCCGCCTGGGAAAGAGCAGTAGCTATACCAAAAAATACCGTGAAAGTAGCAAGGTACAGTTTCCATCCCCTGTATCGGGAGCGGACCACCAAGTAGCTGAGTACAGTAGCTTGAGCTAAGCTGACCAGAAAGACTGCAGGTAAAAAGGCCGTGCTTTCTGTAGTGGTGCCTATTCCGGATAAAAAGGAAGCAATTGCCTGGGAAAGCAGAAGACAGAAAGTAAGCACCATTAATTTGGTTATCCATGAAAGGAAATTCAGCCTTTTCATCGCTTTTACTCCCGCAAACAGTGTAGCACAGTTTCACATCTTTGCTTAAATCGACTTTTGTTTGCGTTCCGATTTTGTGATGCACGGGGGACTGTGTTTTTCGGATTTTCTTTTCGGCAAAAAACCTGGGATAGCGTGAAACAGTAAAGGGGGTCACTCATTGGAAGGTGGTGGGGGCGAGTGCGATAAAGCCAGTATGCTGGGGAGCAATTGAATTGTTTTAAAAAAGAGCGCAGGAAGCGTATGGCAGCCAATTGACCAGGGTTGTTATTTTTAGCCCTTGTGCAAGAGAGGAAGGTTCAGACATCGACCTTTTGGCGCTTTTGAAAAATGTTGATAACTTTTGGGAAAAAGTGCACCGTCTCTCAAGCATTGCCTATGAGGTGTTTGAAGGGCTGGATTATCAAGTGTTGCTCTCTGTAATTCCTGGTACTGAAGATGAATTTGAGAGCATGGCTACTCCTCTTTTTGAATATCAAGCGTGAAGGGATAACTGTGTAAAAGAAGAAATTGAGGGGTAACTGCTTTTATTGAGATAAAACCTTTGTTTGTGTTGACACAAAAAAGAATTTCCCATACAATGTTTGTAAACAATTGTTCTGAACATATGCTCGAGGGGAGAGGTTCTTGATTCAGCGAGAGAAAGAAGAGAAGGAATTGCTCTTGCTGTATGAAATTGCCCGCCTGTACTACGAGGACGGCCTTACCCAGGAAGAAATTGCTCAGCAAACCGGGTTTTCACGTTCACGTATGCAACGTCTTCTTGGAGCAGCTCGGAAAGAAGGTATTGTAGAAATACGCCTTGTATGTCCGGTGTCTCCCTTTACAGAATTCGAAGAGCGGTTGATGGAAAAGTTTGCTCTTCGGAAGGCTATCGTTGTTCCCGCTCCTACTCAACCCTATTATTTTATTTGTCGTAGCATTGGCAGAGCAGCGGCAAGGTACCTGGAATCCCTCCTTAGGGAGGGTGATTTTTTAGGTATCGGTTGGGGAAGAACGGTTCGTGAGGTCTGCAGGCATTTTAAAAAAGAAGTGGCTGTTAATATTCTTCCACTTATTGGGGCGGTGGGTCAGGTTGATATGGATTTTCAGGTTAATGAACTTGGTTCTCAGCTTGCCAGAAAAATTGGAGGTTTCTTTGTTCCTTTTTACGCTCCTGCCCTGGTAGATCATGAGAAAATTGCTCAGGCACTTTTTTCTGACCAGAGTGTACGCAGAGTAGAAGAATTGTGGGATAAAGTGAATGTGGCTGTTCTGGGCATGGGAGATCCGCGGTGGGAAGGGTCTATGGTTCCCAAATTTTTCTTGGATGACCCTGCTTCTTCTGCTATTTTGCAAAGGAAAGAGGTAGTCGGTGATATTCTATTTCATTTTCTCTGCAAGGATGGCACGCTTGCTGATTTGGAGTTTGACCGTCGGGTGGTGAGCATTCCTCTGGAAAAACTCAAAAAGATTCCCTGGGTAGTCGGGGTGGCTGGTTCAGCGAGAAAGGCGGAGATTGTTAAAGCGGCTCTTCGGGGAGGATATATAAATGTTCTAATAACTGATGTGGGACTGGCCAAAGCTCTGTTGGAAGAATGTAGTAAAGCTTGAAAAAGGGGGTGAGAAGAAAGAAGTTGCCTAACGATTTTTGAGATTTTGAGAGAATTTTCCCAATAAAATTGAGAAGGAGGGAAATCGTGATGCGTAAGTTCATCGTGATGAGTTTGGTGGTATTTTTAGTGTTGGCGATGTCAGTTGCCTATGCGGATATTACTCTCACCAATGCTTCAGGGGAAACTATAACTTTCACTGATGAAGAAATTGGAACCATCGCTGCTTCCGGGGAAAAACCTTTTGAAGGAGTTACCATTACGGTAACGGTCAACCAGGGCGGACCAAAGGGAGGCATTTCGGGTCCCCTTTATGAGTGGCGTGATGCATGGGAACAGATTACCGGCGCTAAGCTAAACATTGTGGAAATTCCTTATGCGGAACACTACCCCAAGGTTATGACCGATCTTATGACTGGTACTGGACAGTATGACGGATTCTTTATTGGTTCGGACTGGATGGGCGAACTGGTTGCGGGAGAGTACATTATTCCCATCGATGACTATATGAAAGATCCTCGTTTCCCCAAGTGGGATCCTGATTCTCTACCGCCATCCATTCGTACCCTTTATACCTGGGGCGATAAGTGGTATGGTCCTCTCAACGACTGCGATGGCCAAATTCTCTATTATCGCAAGGATATTCTCACTAATCCTGATTATCGAGCAAGATTCAAGGAAAAATATGGATATGAATACAATATTCCTCCCAAAACCTGGGATGAGCTCTATGATATTTCCGAATTCTTCAACGGTTGGGATTGGAACAACGATGGAGAAGCTGATTCTGGAATCGTGATGCATCTTAAAGTTGGTGCTCAGGGGATGTATCACTATGCTTCCCTGTCTGCGCCTTTCTGCATTTTGCCTGGAGAAAAAGTTGATAAATATCATAACGTGTATTGGTTCGATCCTGAAGATATGACTCCGCTCATAAACAGCGAAGGTCACGTAAAAGCCCTGGAGTTTCAGCTCAAGCTTCAAAAAACCGGTCCTGATGCTCAGGTAGCCTGGAGTCTTGGTGAAGCCTGGGATTACTTCCTGCGAGGGAAAGCAGTGTTTACCTTTTCCTGGGGAGACGTGGGGTCTCTGGTCCAGGATGAGACCCGCTCCAAGATTAAAGGTAAGCTGGGTTGTTCCATTCTTCCTGGAAGTTACGAAGTGTATGACCGCTCACAAGGAGCTTTTGTAAAATTTGAGACACCCAATGTTTGGGGCAACACCACCGGTGGCTCCTGGCACGGTGTAATTTCGGCTCTTTCCAAACATCCCGAGGTTGTATATCATCTTCTTGCTTTCCACGCTACCAACAAAATCAGTCTCTGGAACGTACAGCGAGGCTGGACAGGTGTTGACCCGGGTGCCAAGTTCCATTTCCTGCCACCTTATGGTACGGCAAAACTTGAGGACTATGTGGCTAATGGGTTCGATCCCGAAGATGCCAAAGAATATCTCAAAGCCTACTATGACAACTTCTTTGCCCCCAACGTTGCTCCCTATCTCAGAATTCCTGGTGGTAATGAGTACTGGGTAGCCTTGGACCGCCATCTTTCTGAAGCCTATACTGGCCAGGTTTCGGCTAAGGAAGCTCTTGACCGAGTGGCCAGAGACTGGGAAGATATTACCAACCGCTATGGTAGGGATGAGCAACTCGAAGTCTACCAGGAATCCATTGGTTACGAGAAATAGCGCTGTTGCTTGAGGGAGGGGGAATACCCCTCCCTCTTTTGAGGAGGGTTGAAGAATGGAGCGAAGGCGAAAGCGCGTTAAATATTTTTTTATATTTCCCTCAATCATCTGGGTTCTTTCCTTTACCATCTTTCCGCTTATTTATTCTTTTAGTCTGACTTTTTTCAGGGTGCGGCTTGGAAGACCAGCGCGCTTTGTTGGCCTGGCCAATTTTGCTCGTATTCTCAGCGATTACAAAATGTGGAACGCTCTGCGTATTACCCTGCTTTATGTGGCTGTTACAGTGGCTATCCAGGTTGTTCTTGGCCTTTTGATTGCTCTTCTTTTCCATCAGGAGATGAAAGGCAAGTCGCTTTTCAGGGCCTTACTTATTCTTCCTATTTTCTGTACCCCAGTTGCAGTGGGATATCTGGGGCTCACCGTTTTCTATGAAGAAGGTGGTCCTATAAACAGCATTCTTATGAGCATTTTGGGAATGAAAATACCCTGGCTTTCTAACCCTTTTTGGGCCTGGTTAGCTATTATTCTTCTTGATGTTTGGCAATGGACCCCTTTTTGCTTTCTGGTTATCCTTGCTGGATTACAATCGCTTCCCGAAGAGATTTACGATGCTGCCTATCTCGATTCCTCTTCAGAATGGGAGATATTCCGCAAAATTACCTTTCCCATGGTGCAGCCAGTGGTAATCATTGTTTTACTTTTGCGACTCATTGAGTCTTTTAAAATCTTTGATGTGGTATACAGTCTCACTGGTGGTGGTCCGGCAACCTCGACCGAAGTGTATTCCCTTTTCACCTACCGTACTGGCTTGAAATTCTTTGACTTTGGTTATGCTTCGGTCCTTGGTTATCTTTTGCTGGCTATAGTGATGGTGGCAGTGAACATCTTCTTCCGCAGGGTACGCGAGGTCTATGAATAGGAGGGTTTGCTGTGGGTGTAGTGCGTAAACGTTCAAGGGTGGGTCTTGTAGTTAGGTATCTTCTGGTAGGTATTATCCTTTTCTGGGCTCTTTTTATGATTTACTGGGGAGTGGTAACCTCTTTGAAACCCCCGGCGCAAACCTTCACCGTGTCAGGGCTTTCTGTTCCTTTCCTGCAGTTCTTGCCGACTTTGGAGAACTGGCGCACAGAGCTTTCAGTGCGGGAAAGCCGTATGGCACTTACAAACAGTATTGTGGTTGCCATTTTTGCTACTTTGATTGCCATGGCTTTGGGGGTTCCGGCTGGATATGCGCTGGCTCGTTTCAAATTTCGTAGAGTGAAAAATAGGGATCTTACTATTTGGTATCTTTCTCAGCGAGTTTTACCACCAGTGGTGGTGGTCATACCTTTCTTTTTAATTATGCGAACACTGCATCTTCTGGATACTCGTCTGGCGCTCATCATTGTCAACGCCACTTTTACTCTTCCTTTTGCTGTGGTTATCACTCGTCAGGCATTTCAGGAGCTTCCGGTAGAACTTGAGGAAGCCGCAGCGGTGGATGGGTGCTCAGAGATTTCAGCTTTTTGGCATATCGCCCTTCCTCTGGCTGCTCCTACCATTGTAGCGGTGGCAGCTATCTGTGTGGCTTTTACCTGGAACGAATTTCTCTTCGCTCTGTCTCTAACTTCCCTTAAGGCAAAGACTTTTCCGGTCTATCTGGCTGGTGCTGAGGACACCCGAGGAGTTCAGTTCTGGTTTATGGCTACCAGGGCGATTCTGGCTTTGGGGCCTCCGGTTGTTCTTGCGGTGGCAATTCAAAGGTACATCGTTAGAGGCCTTACTTTTGGGGCTGTTAAGGGTTAATTTATGAAGTAGGTTTTGTTTACTAACGGAGCAAGAAGCTTCTGATACGCTGGTAGAGTTCTCTTGTAATTATTTCAAAGAGTAGCGGGGTTTTTGTCTTGTAAGTCGGTACAGTGAAGTTGAGTTTTGCAAAGAGATATCTTTAGTTTTTTGGAAACTAAAAAATCAGAGTTCCTTTTTGGTCTCCTATTTGGCTTGATATTCGGACACCCCTTGTGCTGCTTTGATGCTGGATAGTTTTGCGGTCTTCCTGTTTCACAGATTGTATCGATTCAGTTCAAAGTTGTTTTCTACTCCAGACCTCAAAAAGTGTTTATTTTCAAAGAAAAATAGGGTATAAAATTGGTAAGGACAACTCGGGGAGGGGTTTCCTCTGTTCAGCATCTTAAGTCTTTCAAAGATGTAGCATGGGTAGAAGATGGAGTCCAGTCGTTTGAAGAGTAAAAAAGTATTTTTGTTATTCTTTGTTTTGATTATATTTCTTCTTTACGCTTTCCTACCCGGGGTTTTTGCTCTGACTTTGCGAGTTGGTGCATACCAGGACCCACCTCTTGTCTTCTGGGATGAGGGCGGCCAGGTTCAGGGTCTCTATCCAGAGGTTCTGGAAGAGATTGGGCGCCGGGAAGGCTGGCAGATAGAGTATGTGCGTGATGATTTTTCAAGGCTTCTCGACTTTCTCCGTCAGGGCGAGATTGACCTTCTCCTGGCGATTGCTTACTCTGAAGAGCGTGCACAAGTTTTTGATTTCAATCAGGAGACCGTCTGGTTAAACTGGGGAGCCGTCTATGCTCGACCCTCTTTGAGAATAAATTCCCTTCTGGACCTGAACGGAAAAACCATCCTGGCAGTAAAGGATGATATCTATTATCAGGAAATGCTCAAAATGGTTTCGGGCTTTGGTCTTGACTGTAGATTTTTGGAGGTTAAGGATTATCAGGCGGTTTTTACGCTTCTTGCTCGAGGCGAGGGCGATGTCGGGGTAGTCAACAGGCTGTTTGGTATCCGGTTTGGAGCACAGTACGGTTTGGAAGCAAGCCCCCTCATTTTCAGGCCTGTCGAGCTACGCTTTGCAGTCCCCAGAGGAAAAACCAGGAGTTGCTTGCTGCACTGGACCGCTGGCTTGCAGAGTTCAAAAAGGACCCGGATTCTGTGTACCACCGTGCTGTTCATCGCTACTTGGAGATGCACAAACCCTGGGAGATGCCCCGCTGGCTCATTTACGCTATGGGGGCTGGCGGTGGGGCGTTGCTGGTGCTTCTTTTATTTGTCTGGCTTTTGCGGGCTCAGGTTGCTCTGCGGACCAGAGAGCTCCGGGAAGCCAACCGCAATCTTCAGGAAGAGGTACTGCGGCGTCGCAGCGCAGAATCACGCCTTTCTCTGCACCTTGACTTTGAAAGGATGATGGGAAGAATTCACTTACGCTTCTTTGCTCATGAGGATCTGGAACGGCTTCTTTCCTTTGCTTTTAAGGAAATAGGCAATTTCTTCGGTTTTTCCTGTATCTGTGCGGTTTTGCCCGATGGGGAGAGGCTGGTCTGGGCTGAGAGCAATCATGCTCTGCAAGAGTTTTCGTTGCTTGGGAAGCTACTCGAAGAACCTTCTCTGCAAAGCGACTGGGAAAAGGAGCACAGAATCCTGCTTGAGACCCTCTCTGAAGCCCTGCTGGAGGTTCCCGAAAAGTTTAAGGATAAGGGTTTTTTTGCTTTCGCGGTGCCAGGCGAAGGTGGCGAAGAGGGGTTTGTGGAGTGCCTCTTTAAGGAACGCTTTTCCAAAGATGATGAGCGTTACCAGCTTCTGGACCCGCTTCTTCAGCACCTGCGGGTTTTCTTAAGCTACCTTGCTATTTCCAGGAAGCGCGCTCAGGAAGCAGAGTGGTTCCAGACTACTCTGCGGAGCATTGGCGATGCAGTCATCGCCACTGATGGAGAGGGCAGGATGATTTTTATGAACCCGGTGGCCGAAGAGCTTACCGGATGGAGTGCTGGGGAAGCAGCAGGAAAGCCCATAGAAGAGGTTTTCCATATCCTTTATGAACAAACTCGTCAACCGGTTCTCAACCCGGTGCGCCGGGTAATTAAAGAGGGAAAAGTGGTGGGACTTGGCAACCATACCATTTTGGTCAGCCGCAGCGGGAGAGAATTTTTTATTGACGATAGCGGGGCTCCAATCAAGGATTCTTCAGGGAAAATCCTGGGCGTGGTGCTGGTTTTCCGGGATGCTACCGAGCGCCGGGAGATGGAACGAAAACTCCAGGAGAGCGAGCGGCGCTATCGAATGCTTTTCACCTTCATGCCGGATGGCTTTGTCTTGCTTGAAGAAGTTCAGGTCGAAGAAAATAAACCTCGAGCATTTCAAATTGTTGAAGCCAATGCTTCTTTTGCGGCCATGGTGCGCTTCAAGCCTGAGGGGCTGCGTGGCCTCCGGATAGAAGAGGTGTTTCCAGGTTTCGGGGAGCTTTTGAGCGATGAACATACCCCCTTGCTTATGCGAGGTGAATTCCTGCGCAAGGAAGTGTTTGTACCTGAATTCGATGTTTTCTGGGAAGTGAGCTTGTTTGTGCTCGATGGCTCCCGGATAGGGATGATTGTTTCCGACATCACCGCTCGCAAAAAGTATGAAGCGAAAATACGTTATCTCAGCTTTCACGATGCCCTGACTGGACTTTACAATCGCCTGTTTGCCGAAGAAGAGCTGGCCCGTCTGGAGCGGGGCAGGGACCCGACAATCAGTTTTATTTTCGCTGACCTTGACGGTCTCAAATTTCTGAACGATGCCTTTTCCCACCGCTTTGGGGACGATATGTTGAAGCGAGCGGCACAGATTCTACAATCCTCTTGCCGTAAGGGAGATATCGTTTCCCGCTGGGGTGGAGATGAGTTTTTGGTGATTTTGCCGGCAACGGCTCTTCCAGCAGCTGAAGGGATTGCGAGACGTATTGAGGAATTTTGTCAAGAAGAAACTCGAAAAGAACCACTCTTTTTGGGGCTCTCGCTGGGAGTTGCGGTAAGAAGGCATCGGGAGGAGAGCGTCTGGGAAGTGATAAATGTTGCAGAAGAGGAGGCTTACCGCAAAAAGTTTTTACGCCGTGAGCAGGGAAAGGAATATGCTCAGCTTCTGCATAAAGCTCTCCTTGCGCTGGGAATCGAGGATGAAAAAAAGCTTTTTACTATGGAAGAGTTCGCCCTGAAGATGGGCGGGAAGTTAGAGCTTTCCCATGAGGAACTTGAGAGAGTGAAACTTCTGGTTGCCTTTCACGATGTGGGAAAATTAGCCCTTCCTCGCGAATTGCTCTCTAAGGAAGGAGCGCTTTCTGAGGAAGAGAGGACTCTTTGGGAGCAACATCCGGCCTTTGGATATCGTATTGCTCGGGCTACTCCTTCGCTCCATCCGGTGGCAGAGGAAATCTATGCTTTTTGGGAACACTGGGATGGGTCGGGTTATCCCCGGGGAAAGAAAGGGGAAGAAATACCCCTGATTACTCGCCTGGTGCAGGTTGTGGATGCCTACCTTACTCTAACTTTTTCAACTGGTGGGGAAGCTTCACTTTCTCCACAGGAAGCACTGGAACAAATCGAGAAAGAAAAGGGGGTCAGGTTTGACCCCCAGATGGTGGAACTTTTGAAGACGGTCCTGAAGGGAGAGTAGTGCTTTAAAGCATTTCCGGGTTTTCAACGGCTCCCAGGAAAAGGAAAAGCCCGCTCTCTTCATCCCGAATTGCTAAAAGAAAGGGATGGTCCACCCGCATCAGGAAGCGTTCCTCAGGCGGTAGAGCGGTGATCCCTATAACGACTGAAGTCACTGCTGCTGCGGTGGTTCCCTCTTCGTTTACTTCCAGAATGCTTTTGTGCTTGACCTCGCTCAAAAAGGCGTTGGGCGGGATGGGGAGCATCCCTCCAAAGTCAGCGTTTTGGGGGTCAAAGGCCTGTTCCATTCCCAGCTCCCGAAGCGTTGCGTTCAGAGAACGCTCAAAACTCAACTTGAAGCGAGGAAGATAGATTTCACCTTCCCGCTTTTCCATACTCTGTATCCAGTCCTCAAGCAGGTTGGCGTTGAGTCCCTCAAGCAAATCCGATAATCCTTCCTGGGCACGGGGCAGGAAAATGTACATGCTGAAGCGCTCATCGGCATAAAGAAGGCGTATCGCTTGCAGAGTTTGGTTTTCGAAGTAATCGAAGGAGCCTTCCTGCCACATGGTGGGGAGTTCCTGGCTTTCGCCCTGCGCTGTGTAAAAAGGGAGAAGCTGGGTGTTTTCAGCGTCAAAGGTGTACTTCCACTTTCCCTTAAAGTAGATGGCGTTCAGGAGCACCAAAACATCCAGGTCAGATAACCGGTCGATGATGCGGGTTATTTTGTTATGCGTTTTTTCGCTGACCCACTGGTTGATAAGGTTGACAGTCTGGGGATCTGCAAAGTCCACCAGGCGCGCTTCTGCCTGGTAGAATTGTTGCACAGTTTGCAGATAGTTTTCGTAAAAAGGTACACCTTCTCTTGCCCAGAGGGAGTTGGCGACGTTCAGAGTAACTTTACTATTGGTGCGGTTGAGTGCTTTTACCAGGTTGGCGTTTTCTTGGTTGACTTCCTCCATGTTGAAGGAAGAAAACTCCAAACTCTGGAGTATCTCAGATTGCGTCGTCCCCCGGGCTCCACTTGCGACCATGGAAAGGGCAAGCTCAATGCTTGCTGGAGAGATGAAGAGATTTTCCTCGCGCTCTTCCCACAGGGCTTTGAGGAGGTTCACTCCGAAAGCGTTGATGTGCTGTGTAAAGTCGGGGTTTAAGGAAGCACTGCCTGAGGGAAGAATGCCTTCCACCAGGCAGCCCGAGGCAAAAAACAGGAGCAAAAAAATTACCGAAAAAACGAATTTGCGCATATTTCACCCTCTCTTTAAGGAACGCTTCATGAAGCGTTCCTCTCGAATTGCATTCTAATCACATATACGTATCTTTTTTGCTCCGGGTTTTGCTATTTCATCGAAAACATGTGTTAACTACTTTTTGCGATGGCTGCGATTTCCACCTTGCCACCTCGGGGTAGATTGCTCACTTCCACACAACAGCGCGCCGGGTAAGGGGGCTTAAAATACTGAGCGTAGACTTCGTTTACAGCCTGGAATTCCTGGATATCGGTGAGAAAGACGGTAACCTGCACCACGTTTTCCATCTCGAGATCTGCTTCCCTGAGGATAGCGCGCAGGTTTTCCAGAGCTTGCCGTGCCTGCTCACTTGCATCTTCTGAGACCATTTCTCCCTGCGGGGAGAGTCCCAGCTGTCCGGACACAAAAACCCATTCCCCGACCCGTACCGCTTGAGAGTAAGGGCCAACTGCCTGAGGTGCCGAAGAAGTGGAAATTGCTTCTTTCATCAGTTTTCAACCTCCTTTTGCAGGTTATTGCTGTCCTCACAGGGTTTGGGTGAGTGAAAGTTTTTTTCCAAAATGCTTATGATGACCCGGTCGAGGTCCCGCATGCCTTCTTGGCTTAGTTCGGCCATGTTGTTTACCGTTTGCTCTATGGAGGGGCTGAGTAACCCCTGGGGGATTGCAGTTTTGCTTCCCAGAAGTGAAAAAAGGGCTGCCAGATAAGCTTCAAAGGCTCCAGTGCCCACCTTGAGAGAACAGCTTTCCTTAGCTCCGTCGCAGATCATTCCTGCCGTGTTGGCGAGCACAATTTGCATCGCTTCCTGCATTTCTTCGAGTTTTCCACCCAAAAGATAAGTTATTCCGGCAGCAGCTCCTGCTCCAGCGGCAATAGCGCAGCCACAAACCTGAGAAAGCCTACCCAAGCGGCTTTTCACAAAACTTGTGGAGAGGTGGCTCACTGCCAGTGCTCGGGCGATTTCTTCCCGGCTTTTACCAGTTTTTTCGCCCACCAGCACCACCGGCAATATGGCAGTAATACCGTGATTGCCGCTTCCGGCACTGCTCATGACTGGTAGCTTCACGCCTGACATGCGGGCGTCTGCTGCTGCATAGCAGAGGCTTTTTATCAGGTATCCCAAGTCGCCCTCCAGGTTTTTTTCGTGCATGAGCTGTTGCATCTTCCGTCCAAAAGCCGGTCCGCTGCCGCAACCTTCCTGTAACCCGGCCTGGGCTATAGTTAAATTCATGGTGGCTCCTTTCATCAGGTAGTGAATGTCTTCGGCGTCCATTTCCTCGACCAGCTTCAACAACTCGGGATAGGAGAGTTCCTTAATTTTTTGAAACAGTAGGTCTGCTGCTTGAGAAGCATTTTCACTGCGCAAAATCGTCTCTCCGTTTTTGACCACTTCGACGATATTGGAGTGGTCCCCAGCGATCACGCATTTTGCCCAGTCCGTGCCTTTTTTAACGGTTGCAGCAATATACACATCATGCTGGTTTGGGTCGCACTGTACCCTTACTTTCCCAAGTTCGACCCATCTTTTGGCTGTGTCCACGTCCTGAGGGGTACAGTCTTTCAGGACTTCAAGTCCGTATTCCGGCTTCCCGCACAAGGCTCCAAGAGCTGCAGCTACAGCGTTGCCGCGTGCTCCTCCGGTTCCCGGAATGACCACCGCCAGACCATTTTTGTAGACACTATCGCTTACTACTACTTGGATTGACCTTAACTCCCCCGAGGGAAGTTCCTGATTTGCTCTGGCGACGGCCAGGGCCACTGCTCCAGGTTCGGTGCAGCCCAGAGCGGGCTTGACTTCACGTCTCAAGAATTCCTTGAGTGAGAGCATGTATTATCCCTCGCATTGAGGTTTTTCTTTGCTGATAATCAGTCGGCACACCTTTCCGCCAGAGGCAATGGTGTCTTGAAGTTCCATTTTAAAACCCGGGAAGGTGCTTATAATGCCCCGGTCGCCTTCCATGGCGATGTCGCAGAGGGTAGCAATTTCTTGCTCGTCCTGGGTGAATTTCTGCCAGGCAGCAACTAAAGGACAGTAGTTGAATTCGACTACAAAGCGGTCTTCGGAGGCTTCCACAATCTGCATTTCGAAGATTTTGCGAACGGTTTCGTTGGCGAATTCCTTGCCGAACCGGCGCAGGTCGTCGGTTTTGCTGAAACGGGTTTCACCGTGAAAACAGCCACATCTAAAGATGGCTTTCCTTGCAAAGTCTTCCCAATCCAGGCCTCTTTTTTTGGCCTCATCGAGCAGAAGGTAAAACCAGGTTGCCCGATGTTCTATGGCCTGACGCAGTTTTTCGGTTTCTGGATCGTTGATTTTGCTTACGTTTTTGATGGTCATGATTGTTCCTCCTTATTGTTTTGAAATTAGCCGATGCCAAGGTATACCTGTACCACTCTGGGGTCGTTTAGAAGTTCAGTGGCACTCCCAGAGAGAGTTACTCTTCCAGTTTCCAGCACATAGGCCCGATCGGCTATCTGGAGGGCCATGTTGGCGTTTTGTTCTATTAAAAGCACGGTGGTTCCCATTTTGCGAATGTCCAGAATGAGTTCAAAAATCTGTTCCACGATGATGGGAGCCAGGCCCAGGGAGGGTTCATCGAGCATCATCAGACGAGGCTCCAGCATGAGCCCCCTGCCGATGGCCAGCATTTGCTGTTCCCCGCCGCTCAGGGTGCCGCCCTGCTGCTTACGCCTTTCTTTGAGCCGGGGAAAAAGCTGATATACCCGGTCCAGGTTTTCACGTCGGCGAGCGGGATTGGAGACTGGATTCCCAAAATCTCCCATGAGGAGGTTTTCCTCCACGGTGAGGTAGGGAAATATGTGTCTTCCTTCGGGTACGTGGCAAATGCCCCGGCGCACTATTGCGCTTGGCTCCTCGTGGGTGATATCCTCATCAAGGAAAAGAACTTTCCCTTTTTGCTTTTTAACCAGGTTGGATATGCTGAGAAGTAGCGTGCTTTTCCCGGCCCCATTGGCCCCAATCAGGGTCACGATTTCCTGGTCTTTGACTTCCAGATTCACACCCTTGAGCGCTTTTATGCTCCCATAGGCAACGTGGAGGTTTTCCACCTTAAGCATGTGTACCACTCCTTTCTCCAGCGATGCTGCTTCTTTTGCTGCCAATTTTGCCCCGGCCAAGGTAGGCTTCGATAACTTTCTGGTTACACTGCACATCCTGAGGTGAGCCCTCACATATTTTGACACCGTGGTCCAAGACCGCTATGCGGTGGCACACGTTCATAATCAGTTTCATGTCGTGCTCGATGACCACAATGGTCAAGCCTTCTGCATTGAGTTTTTTTATGAATTCAACCAGTTCTTCGGTTTCTCGAGGATTCATTCCCGCTGCTGGCTCATCGAGTAGTAAAATGTCCGGGTTCAGGGACAAGGCTCTGGCAATCTCCAGCTTACGCTGCATGCCGTAGGGTAGGCTGGAAGCGGTGTAGGAGGCATAGCTATCCAATTCCACCCTTTTGAGGATGTCCAGGCCTTTCTGAGCCACCATTGCTTCTTCTTTTTTGTAAGTTCGGGTATGGAAGATAGCATCCCACAGGGAAGTCCTGGTTTGGGTGTGGAAACCAATTTTAACGTTATCAAGCACGGTCATATACTTGAAGAGCTTGATGCCTTGAAAAGTCCTGGCCATACCCATCCTGGCGATTTTCTCAGGTGGAAGACCACTTATTTTTTTTCCTTTGAAAAAGACTTCTCCGCTGCTTGCTCTGATGGTCCCTGTCAGTACGTTGAATAGAGTAGTTTTCCCAGCTCCGTTGGGCCCGATGATGCCATAGATTTCACCTGGAAATATCTGAATACTCACTTCATCCAGGGCTTTCAGACCTCCAAAGTAGCGGCTGACCTTCTGGGTTTCAAGTATGGGTGGCATCAAGCTCCACCTCCTCGACTTCGACTTCTATTCCACTTTCTTCAGTTTCCCGATATCTGCGGAACAGCATGCTGCTTCCAGCAATGCCCTGAGGTCGCAAGTAAACGGTGAGCAGAATGGCAATGCCAAAGATAACCAGCCGGTATTGAGCGATGCCCCGGAAAAATTCAGAAAGCAGGGTGAGAAATGTGGCGCCAATGACCGGACCAAGTAGCGTTCCCTGACCACCCACGAGCACCATGGCTAAGATGGAAAAACCTTCGTCAAGAGTGAAGCTGTCGGCACTTATGTAGCTTGCGAAGAAGGCATAGAAACAGCCAGCTACTCCTGCCCAGAAGGCTCCAAACATAAGATTAATCAGCTTGTATTTGAAAGCTTCCACTCCCATGGCTCTTGCTGCTGCCTGGTCTTCACGGATGGCAATCCAGGCTCGCCCAATTCTTGAGTTGAGCACCCGCTGGGTCACAAGAAGCATCAGAGCCACTATGCCCAGAATGACGTAGTAAAAGTGGGCATTACTGCGCAGTTCCATACCGAAAAGGTTGGGGAAGGGAATGCCGGGTATCCCCATTGGGCCGCGGGTTAAAGAAGTCCAGTTGAGGACGGATAGACGAATGATTTCTGAAAAACCCAGAGTGGTCATGGCAAAGTAAATGCCCCGCAGGCGCAAAGTTGGTATTCCCAAAAGACAGCTGAAAAGCGCTGATGCCAGCCCGCTCAAAGGCAAAAGCACCCAGAAGCTGAAGCCGTATCGGGTGGAAAGAATGGCTGCGGTGTAAGCACCGATACAGTAAAAAGCAGCGTGTCCGATGTTGAATTGCCCGGAGTAACCGTTAATCACGTTAAGACTGCTGGCAAGCAACACATAAAGCAGTATCACCGTGGCGACCCGCATAAAGTAATCGTTGCTGAGCAAAAGGGGGAGCAAGAGCAAGAGAACACCCAAAATCACAAACAGGATTATCCGGGGGTTCGTGGCCATCAGAGCTCAACCCCCTTCCTGCCCAGAAGCCCTGAGGGTTTAATCAAAAGCACCACAATCAGAATTAAAAAGGCGATGATGTCGCGGTAGCCGGAAGAAAGAAAGGCCACACCCAGGTTTTCAAAGATGCCCAGAAGGAGTCCACCGATGGCTGCACCGGTAGTACTGGTCAACCCACCGAAAACCGTAGACGTGAAGGCCTTCATAGCCATAGTTGCTCCCATGAGGGGATGCACCGCGTTATAATACATACCGAGTAACACCCCGGATATTCCACCCAGAGAGCAGGCCAGGGCGTTACCGAAAAGTATGGTTCGGTTCACGTTGACACCAAGCAGTGCTGCTGCTTTTTTGTCCATGGCTACTGCCCGCAGTGCTATGCCAAAACGGGTGCGGAAAAAGAGCTGTTGCAGGGCAATGCAGAGTGCCACCACGACCAGCATCACAAAAACCTGAGTATAGGCGATGCGAATATCTCCGACAGCGAAAAAACGGTTGCCGAACATATCGGGCATGAACTTTTGTTGAGTCCCAAAAACAATCTGGGCAGAGCTACGCAGGGTGATGGAAAGACCAATAGTAGCAATGAGAGCCACCTCTCGTGCTGCATTGCGAAAAGGCTTGTAGCAAATCTTCTCGATGAACATTCCCAGCGCCCAGGTGGCTGCAAAACCAGCGAGGAGGGCAACCAGTACGTTACTGTAGAGGAAGGTCAAAACGTAAAAGCCGGCGAAGGCTCCAATCATGATAACTTCGCCGTGGACGAAACTGACCAACCCCACCACACCCAGGATTATGGAGTAACCAATGGCCATAAGGGCATAAATGGAGCCCTGGGCTATACCGTTCAGGAGTTGCTGAAGAAAAAACATTGCATTTCACCCCTCGTTTTGGGTTGAAGCCGGGTGGGGGATGTACATCCCCCACCTGAGTTTGGTCTGCTTAGTCTCTGGTATAGTCTTTTTTAATCACCCACTGGCCGTTTTCGACCACCATGATTTTGTATTTTCTAACCACATCTCCCACCGGGGTGAAGGTTATGGAGCCGGTTACTCCTTGGAATCCTTTGGTTTCTGCCAGGGCATCTCTGATAGCCTTGCGGTCAAAGCCCGCTTTTTTAATGGCTTCTGCCAGAAGTAGCATAGCATCGTAGGCGCAGGCTGCGTGGAGGTTAGGGTCGCGACCAGCTCTTTTACGGAATTCCTGGATGAATTCCTGGACCATGGGGTCAGGGTCGTTGAGGGCAAAAAAGGTGTTGGTTACCAGACCTTCCACCGCTTCTCCTCCCAGCTTGAGCAGGCTGTCGGAAAACACTGAGCTTGGGGCAAGCAGCTTTACGTCCCAACCCATTTTGCGGATTTGCTGGCAGATAAGGGAGGCCTCATTGTACATGGCGGCAATGAACAAGCCCTCGGGGTTGGTCTGGCGAATTTTGGTTAAAATGGCGTTGTAATCACGCTCGCCTTCAAAGAAAGGTTGCTCGATGGTCACTTGGATGCCGTTTTCCTGAGCTGCTTTTGCAAAGCGGTCCTTGGTAACCACTCCCCAGTCATTGTTAATGTAGATGATGGCTACTGAGTTTAACCCCAGGTACTCTTTGGCTATATATTTGGCATTAAAGGGGCCTTCGGCGTCCTGGGTGCCTACAATGCCAAACATATATTTCCCGGAAGGTGCAAAGTCAGGATGGGAAGCGGTAGGAGAGAGCTGTACCACTCCGTAGCGCTCATAGATGGGCGCTGCGGCCAGAGAACAGGTGCTGGTGAAGTCACCGATTACCGCCAGGATGTTGGGGTCCTGCACGAAGCGCTGGGCGATGAGTGCCGACTCCCTGGGGTCACCTTTACTGTCCATGACCACAATTTCCACTTTTTTACCGTTTATCCCTCCCTGAGCGTTTATCTTATCTGCAGCCATCTGCACTGCATAGTTGAAGTTTTCTCCAAATTCGGCATAGTTGCCGGTGATTGGTGCAGAAAGTCCTATTTTAATGGTGTCCGACGCCGCTTGAGATATCGGTGATATCCAGAGGAAAAAAATTACTACCAGGCTTAAAATTATTAATCTTTTAATCACGGGTTACTCTCCTTTCTGGTTAGGCTTTGGTATACGCTTTCCAGCAAAAGGTAAATTGAGGTAGCTCCAGGATCCTGATATCCCACCCCCCTTTCTCCAAGGTAGGAAGCTCTTCCCCGCTTGCCAGCCAGGTCTTTGGTACTTAGCATTCCCTCTCTGGCAGCTTCTCTGGCCTGGGCAAAGGCTTCCGCTAAGGATTGGCCACTTTGCAGAGCTTTTTCAAAGGCCTGCACTGCTGGCTCCAGTGCATCGACCAAAGTTTTATCCCCGACCTGGGCGCCTCCTTTTTCTTTGACAGCTTCAAGAGCTGCTCTAAAGGCTTCTTTGATGCTGGAAGGGTTTTGAAGCCCAGATTGAAGGAGATACCTTCCTGCTGCTTTGATGGCCAGTCCTATAAAAAGTGGTCCAGAGCCACATCCAGAACCTGCGACCGCTTTCCCAAACTCGGTGAGCAGCTCTTCAGGTTGCTCTACGTTTAGTGTTTCGATTTTGCACAGAGCTTTTTCAAAGGCCTGTTTCAGGTTGGAGCCGTGTTCGGCATCACCGATGACACTATCCAGCTGGTTAAGGTACTGTTCATTTTCGGCAATGGTTTGGACCATTCCCTGGATGATCGACATTAGCTTTTCTCTTTCAAAGTCCATGTGTTTCCCTCCTCGCGTTAACTCTGTACCCAGCAGGGGGTAAGGCAAGGATGGTCCAGGAGTTCTTTGAGCTCTGCGTCCAGCTTAAGCAAGGTAATTGAGAACCCGGCCATGTCAAGAGAAGTCATGTACTCACCCACCAGGGCTTTGTAGATGGTAATCCCTTTTGAGCGCAGAAAGGTTTCTGCTTCATTGAAAACAATGTAGAGTTCCATTAAAGGAGTACTCCCCATACCATTTACAAGGACTGCTACTTCATCGCCAGCCTGGTAGGGAAGGTCAGTCAGGATTTTTTCAAGCAGCTTTTGAGTTAACTCTCTGGCAGGTTGCAGTTTCTCTCTCCGCACGCCCGCTTCTCCGTGGATTCCGATGCCGATTTCAATCTGGTCTTCATCCAGGGTGAAACTGGGCTGCGTGCTTCCTGGAAGCGTGCAAGGACTTAAAGCTACTCCCATACTGCGCACCCAGGAAGCGGCTTTTTGCGCTACCTGATGAACCTCCTCTAAACTTCCTCCCAGGTCAGCCCGGGCTCCAGCAATTTTGTGGATCAGCACAGTTCCTGCAACTCCCCGGCGCCCTGGAGTCCCTTCTCTCTCGGCTATGGCCACATCGTCAGCTATCACCACGCTCCGTGTTGGTATTCCCATTTCTTCTGCCTCTTCGGAAAGCATATCGAAAAGCAAGCGGTCTCCGGTGTAGTTTTTAATTATAAAAAGCACTCCCTGTTCGGTTGCACAATGTTTGAGTGCGGCTAAAGCATCGTCAAGTGGTGGGGCAGCAAACACTGCTCCGGCAAGGGCTGCATCCAGCATGCCTCGTCCCACGTATCCAGCATGAGCTGGTTCATGACCGCTTCCTCCTCCACTTATGAGGGCTACCTTGCCTTTGACTGGTGCATCTTTTCTGACCACAGCCTGGGTTCCCGGTAAAAGGGTTATGAGCCGTGAGTGAGCCTTTACCATTCCAGCAAGCATTTCAGGCACCGCATTCTGGGGAACATTGAGTATTTTTTTCATAGTTAACCCCCTCTACTTCCAGGATGGTTTTGGATTTGCACACTCATTGACACCGCATCACCCCTTTCTTTATGTTTACAGGGAGTTGTTTTCTCGCAAACCAATCCAGATGCCGCGGGCTACTTCCTGGGTGGGGTTGAGGAGGCGGTGGGGAAGGTCGGCACGATAAAGCACAGAGTCGCCCTTTTTGCAAATGATAGGATCGCGTCCTTTAAGATGTACTTCAATCTTTCCCTCCAGGACGTAGCCGAATTCAATACCTTTGTGAACGGTAAATTCCTGGTTTGTGGACTGGGGATACAGAGTTATCAGGACTGGTTCCAGAGCCTTTCTTTTGGGAAGGAGGAAGCGTAGTCCCCGTTCGCCTTTCATGGAGACCTCAATCTGTTTCTCTCGAGGGAAAAAGAGGACTTCCTGTTCGTTGTCTTCTTCTTCAAACAGGGTAGCCATGTGGATGGAGAAAAAGGTGCACAATTTGTCGAGCGCCTTGAGCGAAGGTACCACTTTCCCATTTTCAAGCAGGCTCAGGAAAGAGGTAGAGAGACCGGTAGCTTCAGCGACCTCGCTGAGGCTGAGACCATAATTGAGGCGTTCTTTCTGAATGCGCTTGCCCACATGACGGTATTTTTCAAGCAAGGTCTTTTCGTCTCACTCACTTTGAGGTTATTTTCAGCTTAAAGGAATTTTAATTTAATAATACTAAAAAATCAAGAAAATTTTTTAATTTTTCAAAAAGACATTGCAACACATTTTGAAAGAGCAGCTGAAACACTAATAAGCGCTAATTCCTAAACTTTGCTTTCCAAGTGGGTTTGGTGTGGTTTGCTTAGTGTTTGGTTGTGGTAGCCGGAGGGGAGAATCCCTTCTTCAACGGGAAAGAGTGCGGAAAAAGGCCACACTCCCTGCGGCAAGAGCCAGGTAATACGTGTACAGGCGCCACAGAAAAACCAGAATACCCAGATTTTTTCCGGCCAGGAGCGCTCTAAAAAGCGACGCAAAGGAAAGCTCGGCGATACCGCTTGCTCCCGGGATGGGTGTGAAGCGCAGCATAAAAAAAGCGGAAGCTGCAAGCGCACGGTGGCGCTTAAGGAGAGATTGCTTTCTGAGACAGCCTGAATCAGGAAATAGGTGGTGCCCAGAAGACAGAAAAAATGGAGACTGTACATGGAGATATTCAGGGCTAAATATTGGGGTTTACGCAGAAAAAGGAGCAGTTTTTCGCGCAACTCAAGGAAAAAGCGCTCCAGAAAAGGTGGAGCGACCTCGACCAGGCCCTTCAGGCGGGGTACAAAACGAGCCAGAAAAGCGAGCACTTTATGGGAGATCTGGAAAAGGAGGTGAGGATATTTCAGAAAAATAGACAGCACACCCAGGAGGAATGCATAAAGAAGAAAGAGGCGTGAGGTAATCACAAACATGCGGGAGGGGATGGAGAGCTGGAAAAAGAGCGAAGAGAGGAAGAAAAGGACCACCAAGGTGAAAGAATAAAGTGCTCCCCCGACCACGGTCAAACCGGTGGCCTCACTCAGAGAGAGACCGGACCTGGTAAGCAGGTAAATTTCGGCTACCTGTCCCCCGGTGTTGGCCGGAGTGATTCCGCTCAAAAAATACCCGGAGAGCACCGTGGTCAGGCAGTCCCGCAGGCGCAGCTTTTTCTTCCAGATGCGGGCGCTCAGCATAACCCGCAGAGCATCAAAAAGCCAGGCCAGGGTCAAAACGCTTGCTGCCAGGAAGAGGTTCTCAGGATGGGCAACTGAAAAGGAGATTTCACCTTCATGCAGGAAAAGGTAAATGACGATGCAGAGAAGGCTGAGTAAACTTCCGCCAATTCCTATCAGGGCCTGTTTCAGTATCTTGCGCTGGTCAAAACTCTTTTCTATCTTTTCCACGGGTTTATTATCACAGAACTTTCCCTTTTGGGCAAGGAAGGAAGACGCCTGGCGGATGTTCAACTTTCTTTTTTCGAGGTGTCTTCCCTGGCAGTCCTTCGGTGTTCCGGAGAAACCCGGGCTTTCTCTTCGTAGAGGCGCTCATCGGCAACCTGGAGAAGGTTTTTCAGGGTCTTTGCTTCCTGAGGGAAAAGCGAAAAGCCGCAGGAAATCCCTACTTCACCTTCCAGGGCCAGCTGCAAATTTCTCTTGAGCCGCTGGGTAAGCTCCTCTGCAAGAGCAGGATCTCCTTCGGGGATAAGGACCAAAAGTTCATCTCCGCCGTAGCGGAAGATGAGGTCCTGGGAGCGGAAGGACTCCTGAAGCACCCGGGCAACTTCCCGAAGTATTTTATCCCCTGCCAGATGTCCTTTGCGGTCGTTATAGCGCTTGAAGCCGTCAAGGTCAGCAAGGAGCAGTGCGAAAGGTATTTTCCTGGTTATGAATTCAAGGGCAGCTTGCTGGAGAGCAGCCCGATTCAAGAGCCCGGTGAGCGGGTCCCGGAAAGCCTGTTTGCTCAGGATGCGGATTTGCCATTCCAGAAAGCCCAGATTGTGGTCAAGGGTTTTCATCATGGCGTATCCAGAAATGAGAGTACCAATTAGGTAGCTAAAGCTGAATAGGTTACCCCTCAAGAAGGATAAAACAATCAGCAAAAGGTAAAAAGCACTGTTCACAAGAAATGCTCGTTTTGCGCACGGATAGTCTTTTTCCAGACCGTAACTCAAAGTGGGCAAAAAGAAAAGAAATAGAAAAGGGCTATTTTCCCTACCGGTTGCAATAATGACCAGAATTATCAGGGAGCAACCGCTCCATACAGAAAGAGGGTTGAAGAAGGACCTCTTCCTCCGGCCCAGGAGTTGCGCGATTGCGAAAGAGAGTGCTGCAGGAAGCGGCAGGGCGTCAACCCAGGATAGGCCATCTCGCAGAACCCAGATGGTATAAGCAGGGAGAAAGCTCAAGATAAAAACCAGACGCATTACTCTTGCTGGCCTGCTTATGCGCTCGGTGAGCATGTGCTCCAGATTGCCGAAAAAATGATGCGCTTTCATGGGAAACGCTCCTCTGGTTTTCTGGGTATTTAGCCTTTTTGGAGAAGGTCAGGACTTGAAGGCCCATCCCCAGGTGAGCTTTTCGCCCTGAATTTTAAGCTTCACTTCTGCTTTTTGCTGGGCTTCAAGCTCCAGGGTGATGGAAAGAAGCCCTGCCTCTTCGACGGTTACCGGATGAGTCGCTGAGACCACGCGGGAGCTGGGATGCACTTCCTGGTATATCTGAATTTTGGCTTTTTCTTCTCCCCGATTTTCGACCCGGTAGACCTTCTCTTCAGTGGTGTCATAGAGCACCTCTTCGCCGGATTCTGAGTAAAAGCGGTTGCTTTTCTCACGCAGAGTCAGAGTTTCTTCAACCACCACGCTTTCTACGCTTCCCAGGGGAAGCTCTGGCAAGTCTTCTTTGCCACTAAGGTGGCCTTCTCCCAGAAAAGTCAGATTGTCTCCGTTTTTCTCAAAGCACTCCACTTTGCCTTTGACCTGCAGGTTGCGAGGCAGTTGCAACTTCCAGATATTCAGAAGCTGGGCTTGCCCACTCAGGTAGCGGATGACCCGTTCGCCTTCTATCATTGCTTCTGCAAGGAGGAGTTGCGGGGATACTCCCTGCTCAAGGTGCAGGGGATAGCTCTGACCCAGGACCCGAAGGACAACCTCTCCTGTGGTTGGAGTCCGGCTTCCAGAGAGCAGGAGGTAAAGGTAAAGATGCGGATTCTCGGCACCTTTTTCCCACACCACCTGGTACAGAAACTCTGCTTCGAGGTCCTGCACAGGGTAAAGGGCTTTTATGGTCGCTTTCTTTTCTTTTTCAGAGTTTATCAATAGGACAGCCAGTGTAGAATTTTCAGGATAGGTGATGCTGGTGAGTGCTGCACCGTCTGCAGTGATGTGAATTTCCTGGGGATTCACGCCTTCCGGTTTTTGCCAGGTAAACCGGTTTTCGCCGGAGCGCAGGTTCACCGCAAAGCACTCTTCGCTCAGCACCTGACCATCGGGAAAAACAAAGAGTGTTCTTTCACCACTCCGTTCAAGAAGCAACTGCTGGGCCAGAGCAGAGACACTTCCCAGAGTAACAACCAGCAGGATAAGCAAAATGAGTAGAAAGAGGGTATGCATCAGACTTCCTCCTCAAACTGGTAAGTGAGAGTGATTTCCTTTTTCTCTCCGGGGGGGAGGGTGACTGTTTTCCAGGCAGCACCGTCTTTGAAAGTCCAGCCTTCGGGAAGGGTTGCGACTTCCAGGGGTAGGTGCTCTTCAATTTCAACTGTTGCAGTAGTGCTGGTAGGATTTTCAAGCTCAAAAACTACTTCTTTTTGGGCAATAAGCCCCACCACTTCCCGGTAATCGTTGAAGCGTGCTTTCAGCCTGCGATAGGCAACTTCCCGGCGCTTTACCCGAACTTCCGCTCCCTCAAGAACAAGCTCCACTTCTTGGTTGCGGCGGGCGCCGGGAAACACTATGCTTTCGCAGAAGGTGCCTTCCAGGTCGCGGAGGAGGAGATTACCGGGGGGAAGGGGGTCAGCGCTGTTTTTGAAGGTTAGCACCCGGAAGAGTTCCTCATCTGAGAACCGGTATTTTTCCTGGAAGGGGAAAGCTCGCACTTCTGGAAAGAAGGTGTTGGTGCTACGTGCAGAAAGGTCCACCTTCCCAGAGAGTGCAAAGAGCTGATACTCGGATACCTGCTGGGTGGTGATTTCCATCGGTGTGTGAGCCGGTACTTCTTCGACAGCGAAGGTCATTGCTTTTTCTATGGCAAATGCCCGGGGGAGGGGTACTTCGATAGCTGGTTTTCCCAGGAGCCACTGCAGGGTTACCTGTTCAAAGTCGCGTTCGCTTTTTTGGTCAATGTGCACTGTAGGGATAAGGTATAGGGTTTTCTCTTCTTCGTTCAAAACCCCCAGGTAGGACTCTTCCCAGGAAAGACCTCGAACAAAAAAGCCGGCAAGTAGCTGATAATCGCCCTCATTTTCTGCTTCAAGGAGCAGCTGGTAGTGATTCTCCCTTGCTTCTAACTGCTTTACCTGAAGCCCCTTTTGCAGGGGATAAATGACAACCCTTCCTTTTTCCATGGCTTCCTGGTTGAGCAGCAGCCGATTTTCACCAGCTTGAAGGTGTAGCGTAAAAAGCTCTTCCATCCAGGCCAAGTTGATTCCCTGGTAGACAGTGAGTTTTTTTGCGTTTGGGGGCAACTCCTGAGCCAGGGAAGCCCAGGCAAAACTCGGGATGCAAAAAAGCATTAGAAGGGATACAATGATTGCAAAGAAGAACTCTTTGATCATATATATTAACCCTCCTTTTGGGAGAATTATAACAAGAAAGTGGTGGAGAGTAAACGTTTGTCAACAAGGTACAGTGAGCTTTTGCAAGTTTTCTTTTTGGCAGGTTTTCTGGTGCTTTCCCTTTTTTCGCCATCCAGGCTTCTGGCGGGAGAGCTTTCTGAATATCTGGCAAAAAGCAGTATTCCCCGCTTGCAGTATGAAGTCCTGGCGCGTTTCCCCCATGATCCCTCGGCTTTCACTCAGGGCCTTATTTTTGCCGACGGCCTACTTTATGAAAGCACCGGACTGTACGGTAAATCGAGCCTGCGCCGGGTATCGCCGGAGACGGGCAGGGTGCTGGAACAGGTTGCGCTGGACGGAAAATTTTTTGGGGAAGGACTTGCCCTGTGGGGTAGTGAGCTTGTGCAGCTCACCTGGCGGGAGCATCTCGTCCTTTTCTGGGACCTGGATACCTTGCAGCCTGTGAAGACGCTTCCTTACCCTTTTGAAGGGTGGGGGCTCACCTTTGACGGTGAGCGCTTCATTGCCAGCGACGGCTCCTCAACCTTGCGTTTTTTCAGACCCGAGGACTTTTCTTTAGTTAGAGAAGTCACGGTGACTGCCGCAGGGCGGGAAGTGGACAGGATCAACGAGCTTGAGTATGCGGAGGGAAAAATTTATGCCAACCTGTGGTATGAGGACCTGGTCGTGGTGGTAGACCCCCAAAGTGGAGCGGTGGTGGGCTGGCTGGACTGCTCGCCCCTGCGCCGGGAACTGGGCAGTGAAGCCGAGGTTATGAACGGAATTGCTTTTGATCCGGAGAGCGGGAACTTTTACCTGACCGGGAAAAACTGGCCCTGGATGTTCCTGGTAAGAATTGGAGGGTAAGCACCACGTTTTGGTGTTCTACATGGAGAAGATGCTTCTTTGATAAATGATGGAACCATGCTATTTTGCTCACCTGCTGCGGTCCTGTTCCTCTAATTTTCTTAACAGTATCTCTATTTCCCGCCGCAATACAGGCAAACCGCGTTCTATTGTTTGCCAGATCTCTTATAAGTCTATACCAAAATATTCGTGAACAAGGATATTACGCACGGCTATGATTTCTGCCCAGGGCACCTGAGGATGAGCTTTGCAGAAATCCCTACCCAGTCGAGCTGCAGCTTCTCCAATAATCTGAAGATGGTGAAGAATCCAAACCTGAATTAGCTCATCTCGTTCAAATGCCTCCCGTCCACGTGCCGCGTAGCGCTCAATCTTAGTGATAGCATCGAGGATGTCAAGCAGGCGTTCTTTGGGGTTTCTCATAACGGCACTGCTTCGCGAAGGATGCGCTCCCGAATCCTGGGCTTAATGCCACGCTCGCTGACCACGTCCACTTTGCAGCCGAGGAGTTCCTGAAGCTCGAGCCAGAGTGCAGCGTGGTCCAGGAGACTGCGACCTGGTTCGAATCCTACAATCAGGTCGATGTCACTTTTTTCATCTGCTTCATTCCGAGCTACTGAGCCAAAGACCCGCACCTTCCGGGCTCCATACTTGGCACAGATGCGCAGGATTTCCTCACGCTTTTCCTGCAAAAGCTCTCTGGGGTTTATACTGAAACTCCTTCAAATTTTCAATTCTTCCAGATTACTCCACTTGGTTGCTAAATTTTCCTTAGTTATTGAATGCGAAGATTTCCAGTTGTGCCGGCATTCCGGCAAACAGATTACATCACGTTATACAATATGTACTCTGATTTCGCTTATTATACCAAATTTGGAGGAAGCTCCAGAGAACTATCTGCTCTTTGATAACTTCCACAGGGGGGAGGTTCATTACCAAGGTGTATCAAAGCTTCTTTGTCCACCCTTCTTTGAGGGCTGCTACGTATGTTATCACTTCACCCCCGTTGTCTCAGGCCGGATTTTGGAGTTACTTTGGCGTTCTTCAGCTTCCAGGGCTGTATGCTATTATGAAGTGGGCTTATTTTGAGTATTTGGGTGAGCGCTGAAAGTTCTGAGGGGTGTTTTCAGAAACTGGGGAGTGAACAGACCATGCAGAATGCAGTTTGCGGAAGCTTCGATGTGGTCTCTTTGGGCGAGGTGGTGGTGGATGCTTTCCAGATGAGGGAAAGTCCACTTTCTTTTTCCTTTTTCCCGGGTGGGGCTTCAGTCAACGTGGCGGTGGCTCTGGCCCGCCTTGGTGTGCGGAGTGCCGTCATAGGAAAGGTTGGAGCCGACCCTTTTGGGGAGTTTCTCCGCAATACTTTACGGGCCGAGGGTGTGGGAGAGAAGCTTTGCTTTTCGAACGGGGAACGCACTTCTCTGACCTTTGTCTTTGGCAAGCAAGACCCTTATTACCTGCGCTATTCACGCTCTGATTTGGACCTTTCCCCTCAGGATGTGGACTGGACGCTTTTACAGTATGCGCGAGCAGTGCATCTTGTATCTTTGGATTTCGTCGCTGCCCCAATTAGGGAAGTTTCCGAAGCTGTCCTGCGTCACTCTCGAGAAGAGGACATATTCGTTTTTTTCGATTTTAACCACCGCCCGGCATTCTGGGAGGGGCCCGATGAGGCACGAAAGGTGGTCTGGGCACTGCTTCCTGAGGTGGACTTTTTGAAGCTCAACCTTGAAGAGTTTCTTCTTTTGAGCGGAAAGCAGGAACTGGAGCTGGGAGCGGAAGTTTTACTTGCTCAGGGAGTGTGGAATCTGGCGGTTACCCTGGGAGAGGGCGGAGTCTTTTTTGCCAACGCTCTGGTGCGAGGCAAGCTACCTTCTTTTTCGGTGCCAGTTGCAGATGTCGTGGGTTGCGGGGATGCCTTTTGCGCAGGCATACTCTTTGTGCTTCTTAAAGAAGGCATGCGCAAGGGTTTGGCGCTTCCACCTTCACTTTTCAAAGAAGCGGTCCTTTTTGGTGCCGCCTGTGGAGCGCTCACAGCAAGCAAACGGGGGGCTTTTTCGGCTTTTCCGCACCTTGAGGAAGTGGAAAAGTTTTTGCGGGAAAACCCACCGCTTTTTTGAGGAGCTATCACCCATTTTTTTTGCGTTCTTCCCCTAAAGAATTTTCGTTTTCTGCCGATACATATAAGTGGAAAACAAAAAGAAAGGAGGAAAGACCGATGGGGATGAAAGTTAAGAGCAATGAAACACTCTACGGTGAGAAGGGTCGTTCGCTGGCAGTACGCTGTGAGAGCGAGGATAGCGAAGAAGAAAAGAAAGTACCCATAGTTTCAGATGTGGTGTTTTAGAGTCATGGTCGTATTCGCTCAATCTCTGGTGTGGGCAGTGTTTTTTGATTGGTGTGGGAGCTCCCATTCTTTTTTACCGTTATCCTGTGTACTGCAGCGTGCTTTGCGTTTTTAGGCCGCTTTCATATTCTTCTTGCCTCCTTCTTGCTTTTTGAGTACCCTATTTGAAAAGTCCTTTTTGGAGGTTTAAGCAGTGAGCATTCTCTGGTGGGGCATTCTGGGTAGCGCTCTGGCTGGTTTAGCCACGGGTCTTGGTGGCATACCGGTTCTTTTCCCTTCCCTGAGCGCGGTTTCCCATCGCTTTCGTGATGAGCTTCTGGGCTTTGCAGCTGGAGTGATGCTGGCAGCCACCGCTTTCAGCCTCTTAATTCCAGCTATTGAATATGGAGGGGTGTGGGTAGCCCTGGCTGGTGTGGCGTTGGGGGCGCTGCTCCTTGATTTGATGGACCGCCTTGTGCCTCATGAGCACTTTGAAAAGGGCTTAGAGGGGCCAAAGAGCAGGTTGCGCGAAATCTGGCTTTTTGTCATTGCCATTACGCTTCATAACTTCCCTGAAGGCCTGGCGGTGGGAGTGAGCTTTGGGACCGGGAACGTAAGCGATGGAGTTACTGTGGCTACAGCCATAGGCATTCAGAACATTCCCGAGGGCATGGCAGTGGCCATCTCCTTGCTTGGGGTTGGCTATCCGCGCTCCAAGGCCTTCTTTTACGCTTTCTTGACTGGTTTGGTGGAACCCTTGGGAGGAATTCTGGGGGCGGGGCTGGTCTCCGTCATGCACTTTTTCTTGCCCTGGGGAATGGCTATTGCAGCGGGAGCCATGCTGTTTGTGATCAGTGATGAAATCATCCCCGAAACTCATCACGGAAAGTCTGCCCGCTTTTCCACCTACGCGTTGATTGCAGGTTTTGGTATAATGATGCTGCTTGATAATCTCCTGGGGTAAAAGCCTGGCTTTGGAAAGGTTGGATGTTTCTTTGAGCACTAAATCCCTGATTATACGCTTTATGGTGTTTTTCGCTGTAGGGTTTTCACTAACCTTTGCTTTTTTTACCTTTTTGGAACTTCGGGTTTTGAACGAGTGGATGTTTTCCTACTCCAGAACCTTTTCCAATTTTGTAGAGTACGAGGTAAAGCGATGGTCTGAACAGTATTTTCACAACGTTTTGCTCTACACCGCTTTAGCAAAGGATATCGCCTGGCTTAGTGAGCGAGAGCTCACTGCCTTCAAGGAGTCAAATCCCGAAGTTCTGAAAGTTTCCATAGTGGAAGCAAACGCTGAGGAGATTTTTCCCTATCCCTATCGGATTCAAGCCCGGGAAGGGCTTTTGCAGGTGCGCTTTCTGGTTTTTGATGATGCAAGCCGAGCGTTAGTTAAAGATAGGGGAGTTGAGGCAGTCATCGATCCTCAATTGGTGCTGCATCGCCTGGGTATGGATGAAGTCGTTGAAATTGTCTCCCAAGATGGCAGACCTTTTGCCTTCGGCCTGCGAGTAAATTATCAGAAGTTATGGGAAGGTTTTTACAGTACTGGGAGGCTTGTCTTTTCTTTGCTTGTAGGGATTTTTGCTGCTTTTCTGGTGCTTTTTTTCGATTATCGAAAAAGGTTAGATGTGGAGCGGGCGTTACGTAGAGAGTATAAACATCAGTCCCAGGCACTTCGAATGATGAATGAGTTCTTTCGGTCTGCTCTGTGCTCAGACTGCAGTAGCTTGGGTTATTCTCAAATCCTTGAGAGGGCAGTAGAGGTGATTCCCCATGCTCAGGGAGGGAGTATTCTGGCCCGGCAGGGAAATTTTCTGGTTTTCGAAGCAACTCTGGGGTATCCTCTGGATGCTTTGAGGCAACTTCGTTTTGGGGTGGACAGGTTGGAGGCTCGTCCAGAATGTGCGGCAATTCTTCGAGGAGAACCCGCTCTGGTCACCGATTTGAAAAGATTGCTTGAAGTCTGCTTGGATAAGGAGGTCCATCAGTCTTTACTTCAAAATTTGCGCTTTGAGAGGGTAAAATGTTCTCTTTCTGTGGCTATAGGGGTAGAGGGAAAGCTCCAAGCAGTTTTGATTCTGGACAACTTTGAAGAAGAGGAGGCTTTTTCATCTGCAGAGATCGAGATGCTCAAGCTCTTTGCCGGGCAGGTCAGTGCACTGTGGACGAGAAGGACTTTTGAGGAGCGTCTTTCCTTTCAGACCCGGGAACTGGGTGTAAAAAGCAGGATCCTTACGGAGATGTTGAGCTTTATGAAGGCTCTGCTTGATCCAGGCCACAGGTTCAATTATGCTGATATTTTGAGGAAAGCCGTGGAGCTGGTTCCCGGTGCCCAGAGGGGTTCTCTGCTTTTAAAGGCAGGGGAGGTTTTTGTTTTCCGGGCGGCGGTGGGCTACGACCTGGAAAAACTGGCCCGGGTTACCCTCACTGGAGAGGAACTCTCCCGGGAGATGACCCCAGAGGTGAAGGTGGTCAGGAACTTAGACGAGCTTAACCGCTCCCGGCTTTCTAAGGAAAAACTGGAATTGCTTGCTGAATCGGGGAGAGAGGGAACCATTAGGGCAACCCTCTCGGTACCTCTGGTTTTAGAAGGGGAAATCGTGGGCTTTTTCAACCTGGATAACCTTGAAGACCCTGAGGCCTTTGGTCCTGGGGAAATCGAAATTGCTCAACTTTTTGCTGAGCAAATCAGCGTGGTCCTGGAGCGCCTGCGGCTTGAAGAAAAGCTCGAAGAACAAAAAAGGCTCCTTGAGCATCTCTCTTGCCACGACCCGCTTACGGATTTACTTAACAAGCGGGCGTTTCAAGAAATGGCTGGGAAGGTTCTGGCTTTGGCTCGTCGGGAGAAAAAGCCGGCTTTCGTGCTTTATCTGGACCTTCGGGGTTTTAAAGAGGTCAATGACCGCTTTGGCCATGAAGCTGGAGATGCTATCTTGCAGGTGATTGCCGAGCGCCTGCAAAAAAGTTTGAGGGAAAATGATGTACTGGCCCGGGTGGGGGGCGATGAATTTATCATAGTGATTTACGGGGGTGACCGCAACTCAGTGGCCGGCATTGCAGAAAGAATTGCCAGCTCAGTGCGGGAACCGCTTGTGTGGGAAGGAAACGTTTTGAGCGTTGCGGCGAATCTGGGCATTGCTATCTACCCTGAAGATGCAGACACTTTGGAAGAACTGGTGCGCAAGGCTGACCTGGCCATGTACCGGGCAAAAAGGAATGGGGCATCTTTTGCCTTTTTCAGCGAGTGAGGGATTTTTCTGGATTGCCGGTGAGAAATGTTTTTGCACCTGGGTTGCTGGGCTATAATAGGGGAAAATTCTGAGCGTTGGTGAGGATGGTTTTCACCCCTTTAAAGGTGGAAGATTGCTTTTTCAAGGAAGATTACCCGGGCGGTGAGAACGGTGACCGTTAAAAGCAAGGTGGTTTTGCTCAGCGTTTTGATTGCTTCTTCTCTGGCGGTGGTGTTTTTTCTTTTGCTGTTTCAGAGGGTCAACGCTTTTTTGAGGGAGAACGCCCTGCAAGAAGCAGCAAGGCTGCGTAGCGCCTTTCAATTTCTCCTTGCGGAGGAAAAGGAGCGCTTTGAAAACCATCTTCCGGATTACAGCATGTGGACGGAACTGGGAGAAAGAGCAGTTGTGGAGCGCGATGAGGACTGGATTGAGGAAAACCTGGAGCCTTGGGTACGGGAGCAGTTCGGCTATTCGGTGCTTCTGGTTACCGAAAGCGGAGAAATAATCACTTCTTCGCCTAACTGGCCGCTTCGGAGTGGTGAGTTTCCTCCATCTTCTCTTTCCGGAGCAGTGTTTTTGCGCTCTGGTGAGGAGCTCTGGATGGTGGTTACCGCTCCGGTGACCAATGATGAAGGGGACAAAGAGTATGGAGCTTTTTTGAGTTTTGCAAAGCCCATCGATGCAGAGCTGCTTGAAGCATGGTCGCAGATTCTGGGGTGCGACATTGTGGACGTTTCTTCCGGAGTTCTGCCGCCTGAATGGTCGGAGTTGCCCTCCTACTGGCAGCATAAGAGCGCTTTCACCAAAGAGGGCTATCTTTACGTCAGTTTTGAGGTAGTCGGGGAGCCTGGAGAGCTGCTTAAAAAATTCCTGTTGCGCAGGCGCTATGAAATACCGCTTCAGGTGAGCAGGTGGGCGGGTAATGTGCTGCTTTGTCTGGGTGTGGGATTTGGGCTCCTGCTTTTTCTTTTGAACTATGTTTTTGAAAGAGTGGTTCTGCATCCTTTACGGGCTCTGTATCGAGCCTCTGAGCAGGTAGCCTCTGGTGAGTATTCCTTGCAGCTTCCCGTGGGGAGGAACGATGAAATTGGTCTTCTCTCGGTACATTTTGCCCGCATGGTTGAAGCCTTGAGCGAGCGCGAAAAGGAGCTGCAAAGGGAGAAGAAGAAAGCAGAAAGGCTGGCTCAGATTGACCCTCTGGTTGGAATTCCCAACCGTAGATATCTTGAGGACCGCTTAAAAGAATTGATAGAGGATAAGGTGCCTTTTTCGCTGGTTTTTGTAGACCTTGATAAGTTTAAAAAGCTAACGATCTTTTAGGCCACAGCGAGGGGGACAGGTGCTTGAAGCGTATTGGTATCTGGTTTGAAAAGCACATTCGCAAAGAAGATTTGGTCGCCCGTTACGGGGGAGATGAGTTTTGCTTTGTGTTTCCCGGATTAAACCACCAGCAAGTAGAAGAGGTCATGGAGCGCATTCATGCTGAGTTTGTTACCAAAAAGTTTGTTGAAGGAATCACCCTCGACTTTAGCTATGGCATTGCCTCTTTCCCCACTGATGCCTCAGACATCGATAAGCTCCTGGAACTTGCCGATGGCAGGATGTACCGCAAAAAGAAGTTGAAAGCACTGCGCGAGGTATGAGGATTTGCTAAAGCTCCACCCCGGTGCGGAGGGCTTCCTCGATGAGGGGATTGCCCTCTTCCTGCAGGGCCTTGAACTCCTCGGAAGTGTAAACCAGGGGCTCTATGGGGAGTTCGGTAAGTTCCAGGATCAGTCCTATGCGCTCAAAGAAGCGTTCCTTGAAGTTGCCGACGATGATGAGGTCGATATCACTTCCCTCGTGAATTTCACCCCGGGCGACAGCACCGTAAAGATAGATTTTTTCTATTGGAAAAAGGATTTTCAGCTTTTGAGCAAACTCCTTTACTGATTCAATAAGCTTTTCACGGTCTGCAGGATCAACTCGGCGGAGCTTATGCATGCTTTTGAATCCTCCTCTTCGTAAAACTCTGCGGAAGCTACATCACCGGAAAGGCCGTTTTGGTTCTCGAGTGGGAATGGTAGAACATGTCCAATTTCTTTGCTTTGTGGGGTAACTGGTTGAAAGTGACATCAAGTCTTGTGCATTCACGAACCAGTTCTTTCAAGGAATGGGTTATGATGGAAGTGTACCCTTTATCGTAAAGGTAAACCTTCAGGGCTTTTTCTCCACTCTGCTGAGCCTGAAAACAAGCCCACTCTGCAGGCTATCCCGGGCAGCCGCCAAATCAGCTTCGGCCTGTTTGAGCCACTTAAGAGTAATTTTCCGCATATTCTCATTATACCAGGTATTGCTTTTTGAGATGTGTAAAGGTTTCCTGAAGAGGCAAATTTTGAGAAGTGCATCTTGAGAAGGGTTATAATAAAGACACAATCCAGGCTGGCGTAAGTTTTGAAAAGAAGAGGCAGGGAAGCTTGCTCGGTGCTTCCAGGTGGAGCCATGAGGAGAGGGGACATAGCCAAAAAGATTAAAAGGGTAATAGAAAGAACCCTTGAGGAAAGCGGTGTAGGGGTTGATGAAGTGATTCTTTTTGGTTCCCGAGCAAGGGGGGATCACGAGGAGCTGAGTGACTATGATTTGCTCGTGGTGTTGAAAGGTGATTTTGATATCCGCAAAAAGAGGGAAATGAGGAGAAAGATATATAACGAACTGCACAGTGTTTTTCCGGCAACCTCTTTTGACGTGATAGTAAAAACGGATGGAGAATTTGAAGAGGAAAAGAAGGTGGTAAACACCATCTCTAACCAGGCTTTTTTGGAGGGCAGAAGGATATGAAAAGAAATCTGGTTTTGAGGTGGCTTAGAAAGGCAGAGAGCGACTTAGCGTCTGCAGAAATTTTGCTTGGTGCAGGGAACAGGGTAACTGATGTCATTTGCTTTCACTGTCAGCAGGCAATAGAAAAGTATTTAAAGGCTTTTTTGACCGACCGGGAGGTAAGGTTTGGCAAGGTGCATGATCTAAGAACGCTTCTTGATCTGTGTATTCAAAAAGATCAAGATTTTGAGGAGCTGGATAAGGAATCATTATCGGAACTCACTTTTTATGCTGTTGATGTCAGATATCCAGATGAGTTTTACATGCCTTCGCTTGAAGAGGCAAAAGGAGCTTTCGAGTCGGCAAAGAAAATCAGAGGATTAGTGTTTAAAAAGCTCGGCGTGGGAGAGAAAGAGCTGCAATAAGGTTTTTTGGAGAGGGCAAAGCCCATCCAAACACTTTTGGGTCTGCAGGTACTTCTTCTGCGGGAGCACTTCTTCATAACCATCCTCATCTATCCCCAGGGCGAGGTATACCACCTCTCCTTCTACATCACCTCTCCTTATCTTGAGCACAACCCCATCGAGAAAGATGAAAGGATACCACCTTTTTATCCTCCTCTTGCGGAAGGCTTCTACCTTTTCCTGTAGGACATCGGTGATTCTAGAGACCCAGGAGGCAGAATATTTGTCCCCAATCAGTGAGCTTATTGTTCTGGAGATATCTCTTGTAGAACATCCCCCTTGATACATAGCGATTATGAGTTCCTCAAGCTCACACAATGCCTTTCGGTAAGGCTTTATAAAGAAAGGCTTAAAGCCTCCTTCCCTTGTCCTTGGGACCCTAAAATCTTCTATCCTCCCGAAAAGACCCTCGATGCCTCTTTCATAGAAGCCGTTCTTGGCTTCCCCTTCTTCCTCACAGAAGACTTCCCTCTCGATCAAGGCCATCTCCTCAAGGCAATCCTTTATCATCTTTTTGAGTTCACTTTTTACTATTTCCCTCAGGACTTTCTCTTTGTTCTCCTCTTGCGATAGAATCTTTATGAGTTCTTTGAGCTCTCTTCTCATATCGACACCTCCTGGTTAAATTTTTCTTGGTCCACCAGGAGGTATTTTGTATGAGCTTAACCCCCTTATACAATTTCATACTACACTACCCAAAAAATCGGTGAAGATGTTGCAGTGAGCCAGCAGTTCCGGGAAGACCACCACCAGATGTTGTTTGAGCTGGGTCTTGGTTCTGGCAATTTGTTGCGTGAGGCTTTCCCTCACCCTGGCCAGGGCAGCCAGGTCATCCAGCTTGTTAGGGATGAAGGAGGGATCTCTTCCAGGTTTTTAAGCAGAAACCTGGCGATGGTGAGAGCGTCAAGGCGGTCAGTTTTGGTCTTGCGCAGGGTGATGCTCTGGGAGAACTTTTTGATGAGGGCTGGGTTGATGAGTGCCACCGGGTACTGGTTGGTTATCAGGAAGGCCAGGAGGTTGAGGTGGTAACTCCCAGTAGACTCCAAACCGACCAAGGAGTTGGGATAGGAGCTTGTGAGCTGACTGAGAGCAGTGAAACCTTCCAAGTTCATATGCAGCTGACCTTCACTGAGCACCTGCAAAGAAGCATCAATGCCTATGAAATACTGCCAGGAGTTTTTATTCATGGCAAACCTCACAATAGTTATTTTTGGTTTTGGAGTCCCAAGTCCTATCTCCCGCTTGACAGTGGCTTATTAGCCAAACCAACCAATAGGGACTTTGGGGACGGGGGGCAGACTCCTTTTGAAGCTCTAAGGCTTAGGGGAACATGGTCCTCTGTCCCTTTTGAGTTTATACCATAATTATTCGTAGGAGGGTAGAAAGGTGTTTCGGACAGGTGCAGTGTGTTTTCTTGTCATTGTCTTTCTCTGGGTTGGTGTTGTAGCTCTGGCTTCGGAAGTGAATGTGGGTTGCGTCAAGGCCCTGGCCTTTTTTCCGGATGGGAATCTGGCCGTGGCCGTCACTCTAGGTGTGGAGGTACGGGAGGTTCCCTCTCTGGGAGAGGTGAAATTTTTGAGGGCTCAAACCGGTTTTGTCACCTGTATGGCCCTTTCCCCGGAAGGAGAGCTCATCCATGGTGAGGATCACTTCACCTTCCCCTCCTTTCCAGGGGAAGCTCAGGGGAACATAGCGGGCAAGGAGGCGGAGGACTCTCCCTGGGGTGATGGAGAAAAGTTGGGCTACAGCCACAAAGCTCATCCTCCAGGTGGTGGCAAGAACCTGGTGGATAGCTTCCTGTGTGAATCGTGCCCAGGGACGAAGAGAGGGAGGACGAAGGGTTGTGGTTCTCCGGCAGTGGGTACACCGGAACCTCCTCGGAGTGAAGGAGAGGAACATCCATTTCCCGGAGAGGAACTGGTGGTGTATCCTTCTTTCCCTGAGTTTCCCATGACCATGGAGCTTTCCCTTCTCACAGAGAGGACAGAGAGTTTTAGGTTTCACCTCTACCTGGAGGGGTCTTTTGTGTGACGTGGGTGGGAGGTGTGACCCCCTTTCTTCTTTTGTTCTTACTCAGAATACCATCCCACCATTTTTAGTATAGAGCCGACCACCCATTGACAATCTCAGTGAACTTTGCTATTTATGAGGATAAATTAATTACAAACTGTAAGTAATTATCATATTATTCATTCCGATGGTCGTTGGTACCCCCGAAGGATGCAGAAAAGTAAATAGGAAAAACATACTTCTGGAAATCAGAAACAGTGCTCCGATTTCGCGTACCGAGCTTTCAAAACGAGTGGGACTTTCGCTTCCCTCAGTATCGCGGATTATTGGACCCTTGATTGAAGAGGGGATTGTTCAGGAGACCGGCAAAGGCACATCTTCCCTGGGGAGAAAGCCAACTCTGCTTGAGATCAACCCGGAATATCGCTATGTGTTTGGCGTGGACTGCTCCCGGCAGATAACCGTGATACTCAGCGATTTACACCTGAGAGCTCTTGATGAGAGGGAGGTAGAGGCCAGTCCATCACTGGGTCCTCACAAAATTGCTCACCTTATTTTAGAAGTGGTTGAGGAAATATGCCAGCTGCATTCACTATCACCTGATCAGATTGCAGGGATAGGCATTGCAACCCCCGGGTTTTGCTTCAAACACTCTGAGAAAATTGAGGAGTCACCCTTTTCTGGTTGGGAAAGCACCGATGTTGTGCAGTTGTTTTCAGAGCTGATACCTTACCGTCTGGTTATTGACAACATCGCCAGGGCTTCAACGCTCGCGGAAATGTCTTTGGGCTGGGGAAAGGAATTTTCTTCTTTCTTTTATTTTTTCTGTAGCTGGGGAGTGGGAGGGGGTTACGTATACAATGGTGAGCTGGTTAGAGGAGAACAGGGGTCCTGTGGAGAGGTTGGACACACGACTGTAGACCCTCAGGGGATGGTGTGCTATTGTGGTAACCGGGGATGCCTCGAACAGTATACCTCTACTGCTTTCATTCTCAACGCGTTGAAACAGGAAACGGGTCAGTATCTCACCTTTTCCGAACTTCTTGCCAGGTACCAGAGACGGGATTTAACAGTGCTTACCCTTTTGGGAAGGGCAGGTTTTATGCTGGGGAAAGGCATTGCGAACGTTATAAATCTTTTGAACCCAGCGGCGGTGGTTTTGGGCGGTGAACTGGCGCAGTTTTCAGAGTACGTGGAGGAAGCAATTTGTTCTGCGAGGGAGAACATTTTTTCTTTGAGAGCGCAAAACACCCCTATACTGGTCAGCAGGCTTCAGGAAAGAGGTAGCGCCCTGGGCGTGGCAAGCGAAGTGGTTACTTCTTTGCTGGAAGACTTGACCTGAAGGAGGCAATGAGAAATGGATTTTCGCAAGGACATTCTGGACACCTTTGAGGGGAAAAACAGGAATGTTGTGTGGCAGCCTCGTCTGGAGCACTGGTTTAACGTTAACAAGGTTTTGGGCAAACTTCCCGAACGCTTTCAGGGTGCAAGCATACTGGATGTTTACCGGGATCTAAGGGCCTCTGTGCGGTACTTTTATGGAGAGAGCGTTGACATTTCCTCACCGGTTACCTACATCATTTTTGAGTATTCCCATGGAGCCTCGGTTGAAGAAGTTGTTGAAGGGGATACCATCCATGTTTACTTTCGTTCCCCAAAGGGTACCCTCTATGGTCGGAAACAGCTCGGTGAGTGGGGCTGTTCCTGGCATTATGTTGAGCATCCGGTGAAAAAGCTGGAAGATCTGGAAATTCTCGAGTACATCATCACCAACACCCACTACCGTTTCAATCAGGAGTTCTACGAGGAGGCAAAAAAGAAGCTCAACGGGCTGGGAGAGGTACAGTTTTACTGGGAAAGGTCGCCCTTCCAGAGACTGTTTCTCCAGTTTGCAGGTATTGAGAACACCATTAATCTGATTTATGATTATCCCCAAAGGTTGAAAGAATACCTCAAAAAGGCCGAAGAGGCTGAAGATGAGCTTTTTGAGGTTCTTGCTTCCTGTCCTGTTCGCATTCTTAACTTTGGCGAAAACATTGATGGGCGCTTCAACTCCCCTGCTGTTTTTGAGGAGTGGTTGCTTCCTTACTACGAAAAGAGGGTGGCCCAGCTTCACAAAGCGGGCAAGTTTTGCCATATTCACATGGACGGATCGCTGAAGCCACTCCTTCCCTACCTTAAAGGCCTTCCTTTTGACGGAATTGAAGCCCCGACGCCCCTTCCCCAGGGAGACGTTGAGGTTGAGGAATTGAAGGAGGCGGTAGGAGAAAAGGTTATCCTGGACGGGATACCGATGCTCCTTTTCATGCCTGAATACGATGTTTTGGAGCTGGAAGTTTTCACTCTGAAAATCTTGGATGCTTTTGCTCCCCGCATCGTTCTGGGTATATCTGACGAGCTGTCTCCGATGTGTGAGGTGGAAAGGGTGCGTCTGGTTTCGAAACTGGTGGAGAAGTGGAACCAGGAGAGAGGAGGTGAGGAACGCCCGAGGTAAAACCTTATTTTTTCCTATTGCCGGGTTTTTAAACATTGATAATCCTTGAGGAGGTGTGTAACAATGCGAAGGGGTATTGTGGTTACTGGTTTCCTGCTGGTAGTTTTGCTCCTCTTTTCTGCTCTGGCAGGGGCACAGAAGGTTACCCTTAATGTGTGGTTGATGAAGCAGGCAGAAGTGGAATTGATTAAAGCTCAGGAAGAAGCACTGCAGCAGTTTAAGGGGCTGTATCCCGAAATCGATGTGAAATTCACGGTTTTCCCCTACAACGAATACCGGGACAAGCTTCTGGTGGCGGCTGCAGCAGGCAATCCGCCTGATGTGTCAGTGGTAGACCAGATCTGGAACCCAGAATTTGCTGCTGCAGGGTTCATAATGCCTCTTGATGAATTTGTGGCTCAATCTGAAAAGGTGAAGAAAGAAAATTATTTTGCGGGAGCCTGGGATTCGGCTGTTTTCAAAGGAAAACTCTATGGAATACCTTTTGACGTTGGTGTTTGGGCACTTAACTATTACAACAAAGATTTCTTCCGCAAGGCGGGTTTGGATCCTGAAAACCCACCGGTTACCTGGGATGAGTTCTACAGCGCTGCCGAGAAGATGACCACCGAGAATCAGTGGGGAACAGCGCTTTGGGTAGGTAAAGGTGATGCAGTTCAGTGTATTACCGATGCCCTGATTTTCTCAAACGGTGGCTCCATCCTCGATGAAACCTTTACTAAGTGCACCCTTGATCAGCCCGAAGCAATTGAGGCTATGAAGTTCTTTAAAAAGCTCCAGGCAGTCAATCCTCCGGGAGAAGTATCCAGGACCGAGGAAGACTCCTTCCAGCTCTTCACTGCGGGCAAGGTGGGTATGTTCTGGTATGGTGAGTGGGGTCAGGATACCATCAACGCCCGGGCACCGGAGATGGATTGGGCTTGCACCAATTTCCCCAAACCGGAAGATGGTGAATCCATTGGAACTTTTGGCGGATGGAACATGGTAATATATGAAAAATCTGCTGCCAAGGAAGCAGCCTGGAAATTCATCGAGTTCTGGACTAGTAGAGAAATTAACGAAAAAGTATCCTCACTGACTCCTGCTAACATTGAAGCAGCAAAAGCTTTCTTGCAGAAAAAAAGGAGATTCCCGGAAGTCATTTTTAAGCAGCTGACCACGGCTCTTTACCGGCCGATTTTCCCCAAATACCCGGACCTTGCCGAAATCCAGAGAAACGCAACCACGGCCATCCTACTGGGAGAAAAAAGTGTTGAGGACGCGCTCCGTGAGGCCACCAAGCAAATTGACGAGCTCCTCAATGAGTACTACTCGAGTCATCAGTAAATCCTGAAGGCATCGGGCAGCTGGGGCAGGGTTTTTTGCCCTGCCCCTTTTTGAAAAGCGCAAAAGGGGTGTGCGAGCGGTGAAAAAGGACTGGCTCTATGGATATGGATTTGCATTGCCTTCTATCGTGCTTTTATTCCTCCTGGTCATTTATCCTTTGTTGGGCACTTTCCAGCTCAGCCTTTACGATGTTTCCTTGACTTCAAGTCGCTATCTGGGGCTTTCAGGTGCGCTTGATAAGCTTTTGAGTACTCGGATGCTTGCTCTGGTATTTAAGAATTCCATTATCTGGACCCTCCTGGTGATTCTTTTTCAATTCCTGTTGGGTCTGGGTTCAGCCGTCCTCCTCAACCAGTCTTTTCCCGGGAGAGCCCTTCTGCGGGGAATAGTCATTCTGCCCTGGGTCATGCCTGGAGTTATCGCCGGTATGGTCTGGAGACTGGTTTATGACCCCCAACTCGGTCTTCTTAATCATTATTTGCAGGTTCTCGGTATTATATCCAAACCTTTTACCTGGCTCAGCGACCCGAAATGGGCTTTGTATGCAGTTATTTTTGCAGCTATCTGGAAGGGCTTCCCCTTCTCAATGCTCATGTACCTTGCTGGCCTGCAAACCGTCCCTCCTGACCTTTTGGAAGCTTCTGAAATCGATGGCGCCAGTGCTTACCAGCGCTTCTTTTATGTCGTTCTCCCGGTCATGAGGCCAATAATCGTAACCACCTTGCTTTTGACCTTCATCTGGACTTTCAATTACTTCGAGCTCATCTATGTTATGACTGGAGGCGGCCCAGCTGAGCGGACTCATATTTTCCCGACCTATGTCTATGACCTTGCTTTCAAGCGTTTTCGCTTTGGCGATGCTTCCAGATTTGCCGTGCTGGATTTCCTCTTTCTCTTGGTTTTCAGCTTGATTTATGTGAAGTTGACCTTTAGAAAGGAAGAATCGCTATGAGCAATCGCCACAAAAATAAACTGTACTATGCCAGAGTTTACCTGTTTGCGTTTCTTCTGGCTGTTTTTGTCCTCTTTCCCATTGCGGTGATGGTTTCTATGTCTTTTAAGGCTCCTGACGAGCAGTTCACCTCCCCTCCTTACCTGTGGCCTAAAAGGCCAACTTTTTCCAATTATCTCCACGTCATTGGCCGGGGTTCCCTGTTTTTGAGGTATTTTTTAAACAGCCTGCTTATTGCGGCCTCATCCACGGTTATCGTGCTTGGCGTGGCCCTTTTTTCCTCTTACAGTTATGCACGCCTGCATTTTCCGGGAAGGAATTTCTTCTTTGTCCTCATTTTGCTGAGTCAGCTTTTTCCACTGGCGGCAATCATCGTTTCCCTGTACAAGCTTATGAGTCAATTCCGCCTCATAGACACCTACTGGTCTTTAATCATTGCCTACCTAACTTTTTCCGTCCCGGTCGGTGTATGGCTGCTCCGGAACTTCTTTCTGGGCATTCCCAGAGAACTTGAAGAGGCAGCTATGATTGACGGATGCACCCGTCTTATGGCTTTCTGGAAGGTCATCGTTCCCTTGGTCCGTCCCGGTCTGGGGGCAACTTTTGCCTACCTTTTCTTCATAACCTGGCAAGAGTTTATGTTTGCCCTCACGTTCATCACCAGCGAAACTAAAAGGACACTTCCGGTGGGTATATTTGATTATGTGGGTCAGTATGAGACCAATTGGGGTAATCTTATGGCTGCTTCCGCTTTGATCTGCATTCCCGTATTTATATTGTTTATGTTTGTTCAGCAGCAGTTGGTCGGAGGTCTTACCCGGGGGAGTATAAAGGGATGATGCTGAAAAAAATATAGAATGTTTGTGTTAAGTCGTTTTCTCTTCGAGAGTGTTTGCTGCTGATATCTGCTATTTTGAGTGAGAAAACCTGCATAGCAAAAAGCTTTCTTCTTGCGGGGCTTCTTGTACCATCTTCCTTTCAAGGGGTTGTAAGCAGGAAAACTGGTGGGTTATCCTTCTCACTTTCACTTGATTCTCAACACCGGCTTTTGAGGCTATCGCAGGATTTAACTCCTTTTCACATTGCCTAAAAAGTCTTACAATATAAAGGCCATGCGAGAGAAGACCTATTGTGTTCGGAAAGCAAAACCGGAAGACCTTGCTGCGGTGACGGCCATTTACAACGAGGCGGTGCTCAATAGCCTGGCCACTTTTCACATTTTCCCCCGTTCTGAAGAGGAGCAGAGGAAGTGGTTTGCCGAGCACGATGAACGCTACCCGCTTCTGGTATTCGAAGAAGAAGGGGAAATCCTGGGCTGGGCTTCCCTGAATCCTTACTCTGACCGAGAGGGTTACCGCTACACGGTTACTGATTCGGTGTACGTGCGCCGGGACAGCCGCCGTCGGAACATTGGCTTTGCCCTGCTTTCGGCGCTCATCGCCCATGCCCGAGAGCTTTCCTACCATTCCATTCTGGCTTTCATTGCTCGCGAGAACTTAGCGAGCATAATGCTCCATGAAAAAGCGGGGTTTGTGCGGCGAGGTGAGCTCAAGGAAGTGGGCTACAAGTTTGGGAGGTTTGTGGACGTTGTGGTGTATCAGAAAATGCTCGGGGAGGGTGATGGGGAATGAGGAATCGGGAGATTCTGGAGCGCCGCTTCACCAAAAAAGAAGTGAAAACCCGCCCTGGACCAAGCGGTGAGGAGCTCCACTATGTGGAAACTGCCTCAGTTATCCAGCGGCTGAACGAGGCCTTCGACGGCGACTGGTCTTTTGAAATCAAAGAGAAGGAGATTGACCTTGAAAATGGCTACATCTGGGTCTTAGGAAGGTTACAGTGTGAAGGTGTGGTGAAAGAGCAGTTCGGCTTCAAAAACATTACCCTGGATGCATCAGGTAAACCTCTGGACCTTGGCTTTGACCTCAAAGCTGCTGCTTCCGATGCGCTCAAAAAGTGTGCCACACTTTTGGGAGTGGGCCTTTACCTTTACCAGGAAGAGGAGGAGCACGGCGAGCGAGTGGCCCGCCTGGCAACTGAAAAGCAAAAAGCTTTTATCCGTGACCTTTTGCGGGCTCAGGGTAAAAAAATCGATGAGGAGAGGATTGCTCAGCTCACCAGCCAGGAGGCATCAATTCTCATCGATAAGCTGCTTGCAGGAGGGAGCGCCAATCAGGTTAAAAAGAAGGAAAAGGAGGGAGGCAAATGAAGCCTTTCTGGGGTAAATTTTTCACCTTCCTGGTGGGAATTATTCTGGTTTTTTTGGGTGTTGAGCTTTTGCTGCTTGTTCTAGGGATTATGCCGGTGCTTTCCATTCAAAGAGTGATTGCTGCAGCTTATCTTTTCTTTGCCCGGGGTCTTTTGCAGCAGTTTGTGGGTGTTCTGCTGAGTGCGCTTTTCCTGATTGCAGCCTGCTTTGTGTTTCGCCTGCTCCTTTTGCGCAGGAAGGAGGAGCATCTGGTTTTTGACACCGGAGAGGGAAAAATCCGCATTTCCTTTGCTTCCATCAGGGCGCTTACCCGCGAGGCTCTCAAAGATATACCAAGTATTGTTTCCATCGACCCCCAGGTAGAAAGCGCTGCTCAAGGCCCTTCAGTGGTGGTCAAGCTCTTAGTTAAGCCGGATACGGTGATTCCAGAGCTTTCTTCCCTGGTCCAAAACCGTATCAAGGAGCGCATTGAGCGCCAGACGGGAATTGTGCTACACGATGTGCGGCTTTTTGTGGACCTTGCTCCCTCAGAAGAGGTGGAAGCGGTTCAAGAAAGAGAAAAGGGAAGTCCCCCGGAGATAGAAAAGGAGTATCACCAGTAAAAAGGTAACCAGGGTGTGAATTTCGCTGGTTAGAAATGCATGCCAGGAGAAGGGCGAGTGCTTCCTGTTCGGGTAGGGAGTGAGCCGGGGAATGAGGCGAGGCACCGCTTCTGCGTATTTTTGGTATTCGCTCCCGAAACGCTCGCTGAGAAAAGCCTCTTCAGCGCTCACGATGAAACCGTAAAGCAGAAAAAGAAACGGAATGAAGAATAAAAACCAGAAAAGCTTCCCGGAGAGAAAGACTACCCCGCTTCCTATTATCCCGTTGGCAAGATACAGAGGATTACGCAAATGGGCGTAAGGCCCACAGGTGAGAAGCTCCCGCACGTTATGCATCTTGCCCCGGTGGGCTTTGATATAGCCAGCGCACCAGGCACGAAGAGCAGTGCCTGCAACGATCAAAAGAATCCCGGTTTTGAAAAGCTGCGGAGTGGGATGGGCAGAGAGAAAAACCAGGATTCCCAGCGCTCCCCAGAGAAAGCCCCGGCGAGGGAAAAGGGCAGTACCTATTCTTTGCGCGTAGCTTCCATGATTTTCCAGAGTGCGTCCTGAGGACATTCCCGTATTTCCTCCTCTTTTCCATTTTTGCGCTTAATACAACGAGTGTCTTTTGCGGTGACTTTGCCGATGCAGGAGGCAGTGATGCCTTTTTCCCGCAAAGCAAAAAGGAGTGGTTCGGGATGGTCGGTGAAGATGAGCAGCGAGCCGCTTCCAATCAAGGTCAGGGGGTCAATCTGGAAATGGCGGGCCAGAGCTTCGGTTTCCGGGTACACGGTGACTTTTTCCTCTTCAAGGTAAAAACCGCATCCTGCTGCTTCAACCGCTTCCCATACGCCACCCAAAATACCTCCCTCGGTGGCATCATGCAGGCAGTGTACCGGAAAGGTAAGAGCCACTCTCCCTTCTTCAACCACGCTGATTTGCTCCATCAGGGACTGAGCCCGGTGCAAAAGCTCTTCTGGAAATACCGCGCGCAGTTTTTCTTCCTTTTCCCGGGCCAGAATGGCGGTGCCCTCGATGCCGGCGCCTTTGGTCATCAGGATGTAGTCTCCGGGCTGAATGCGGGTAGGGTCTGGCGGCGGGTCACAGAGCACCCTACCCACTCCGGCGCAGTGGACAATCACCCGACTCACCGCATCGGTAATTTCGGTGTGTCCGCCCAGAATGCTTATTTGCAGTTTACGGCAGGTCTGGTCAGTTTCTTCCATGACCAGAGCCACTTCCTGAGGGGTGGTGAGGGGAGGGAAGAGCAGGCTGAGCAAAACCCCCACCGGCTCGGCTCCAGCACATATCAGGTCGTTGGCTACCACATGCGGTGCCAAGGTGCCAATTCCCTGGGCAGTTCCGGTGATGGGGTCGCAGCTTAGTGCAAGCAGTACTTCTCCCAAACGCAGGATGCCGCAGTCCCGCCCCACGGATCCTGCAAAAACCACTTCCGGGCGCTCTGCTCCCTGGTGCTTGAGTACCAACTTTTCAAGAAGCTTGGGGTCCAGCTTCCCCAGGTTGAGTTTCGCTTCCCTGAGCTTTTCCATGGTTTTCGATGACCACCTTTCCCTTGAGTTTCCCCCCACTTTCTGCCCATAAAGCCCGCACGAATATATCTCCCTGGAAATCCCCACTGGAGGGTAGGTAGAGGTAGTTGGCACGCACTATGCCCCGCATACTACCGGCAAGGTAAACAAAATCGCTTTTTACTTCTGCGATGACTTTTGCTCCTTCGGCAACGTAAAGCACCGGACAAAGGAGGACACCCCGCAACTCGCCTTCAACACGCACCAGCCCTTGGGATTCAATCTCACCCCGAAGGAGTGCCCCACGAGGGATGAAAAGGTCAAGCAAAAAAGCATGGAGCGCCTTTTCCAAGGAAACCTTCTTTTCGCGCTTTTCAAACCAGCGCCTGCAGAGCGCTTCCAGATTGTCAATTCCGCTTTGCAAAGGATTGGGCACCTTTCACCTCGAGCTTTTTGCTTACAGGTTATTTTACCGCTTCTTGGGGGATATTTTTCCTTTCAGAGAGAAATTTTATGGTTTAAAGGGATTTGGTTTGGTCGTATTCGCGTGATCAGGTTGCCGACTATCCGGGTTGGCGTTCATGGTCTGCATCTAACAGGTTGATCTTCCGCCAGGCGGAAGGGCAGATACCTATGTTTTTTCGAAAGATTTTGGCAAATTGTTGAGAACTCCCAAAACCTAACTCCATGGCTACGTCGGTTATGGAAAGCTCTGGATGAAGCAACAGACATTTGCTGCGTTGAATTTTGAGGGTATTGAGGTAATGTTTAGGATTTACCCCTGTATATATTTTAAAGAGCTTGCGAAGGTACTGTGGGGAAATACCAAATTTTTTGGATACTTCCTTTACATGATTCAGGTTGTGGCTTTGAGATTGTAAGAACGAAAGTATTTCTTTTATCAAATTTTTTTGTTGCGGCGAAAGATTTTTATGTGAAGAAGATGGAGTATTTCTTAAGAGAAAAATAGTTAGTCCTTCAACAAGTATGCGGCATTGAGTTTCGGAAAAAGGCAAATTCGAGGCTAGTTCCTTCTGTAATTTGTAGCAGTGTTCCAAAAAAACACTAATTCCAAGATCTGTGGTTTGAAAAATTCCGATGGGGGGAGCATTAACAAGGTGGCGCAGGAAATCACCATCAAAATTTGGAAATTGGAGGACTACAAATTCTACACCTGCTGGTTTCTGAGAGAGGAAACCATGGGCGATTCCGCTGGGTATGAAAAACACGTTACCAACCTGAAGACGATGTTCTTGTTTGCCTAAGTGTAAGGTGCAACATCCGGATTTTATGAGTGCAAGTTCACACTGCAAGTGGCGATGTAACGGCATTTGCCAGCCTGGAGGATAAGCGGGTTCCAGGATTACTGTATAGTAGTTTTTATGGTTGAAGTAACTGGTTTGAAATTGTATGGCGCTCATGGGTAAGGTTTACCGATCATAGATTCTTTTTGAACACAAATATTTTACTATTAAAGATTCTTTTTTGACACATAAAAGAGCGAAAAATTATCGCTTCGTACGAAAAGAGTTGAGTACAGTAAACGTAAACCAAGAAGCGAGGAGGAGTTTGTATGAGAAAATTGGTTGTGTTGGTACTTTTGTTACTCTTAGTTTCGGCATTAGTTGGTGAATCTTCGCTCTGGGCCAAAAAACTTACCTATGGTTATGTTACTCCAGGTCCCGATACCTGGTACCGCAAAGACGTGGAGGGTTTTCAATATGCGGCAAAGCTCGCTGGTGTGGATGTTGTGGTATTAAATTCTGATTACGACACAGAAAAGGAAATTGCCAACATTAAAACACTCATCGATATGGGTGTCGATGGGATGTGTATTTTTTCTTTCAACCCTAATGGTGCGACCATTGCTGCTCGGGAGTGCGAAAAAGCGGGCATACCTCTTGTGGTGACTGACAATGTTGGGCAGGTTCTGAAGTCTGATTACGACGTGGTGGCATGTATCGATTTTGATTGGAAGGCTATGGGAGAAAACGTTGCGAACTATATTGCCGAACATTACCCTGGAGAAAAAATAGCGGTAATTATGGGACTTTTTGAGCACGTCCCGGTGCAGATTTTCCGCCAATCTTTTGAGCCCAAAGTGGCTGAGCTTGGCAAAAACGAGATCGTAGCTGTACGGGATGGAAAATACACACCTACTGTTGCCGTTGATCAGGCACAGGACTTGATCGAATCGGGTTATGACTTTTCTATCCTTTTTGTTTTTAACGAAGAAATGGCAGCTGCTGTGGTCCGCATGCTTAAAGCCAGGGGGCTTCTCAATAATCCCATTAAGGTTATTAGTACTAATGGAGCTCCTTATGGTATTGAACTTATCAAGGAAGGGAGCATTGTATATTCCATTTCTACTTCTCCCGGTTGGGAAGGATTCATCTCTTTCCTGGCGCTTCATGCCTATACCCAAGGTCGGATTGCTGAGAAGAACCAACAAATCCTGCTTCCCAACACACCCATTACTCCAGAAACCATTGATGACAAAAAGAAGGTTATTCCATGGGATATCGATCCAGTATGGATAGAACTTACTAAGGAATACTTTCCTCAATATGATGGTCTCTATTAGAGCATGAAAAAGGGGTGGTGACGAACCACCACCCCTTTGCTGAAAGGAGATTGAAAGTGGACCTCCCCCGGTTTAGTGGAGGCAAAGAAAAGAGTGTATAATCGACTGGGGGTGTAAGAAAATGAAAAGAAGGCAGTATGATCGAGAGTTCAAGCTGGAGATTCTGCGTCTCGTTCAGGAAGGAAAACAAACTGCCGCACAGGTTGCCAGGGATTTCGGTATTCGAGAAAATCTCATTCATAAATGGAAAAGGGCTTTTGCCGAAGACCCAATGAATGCTTTCCCTGGTAAAGGGTCTCTCAAACCGGAAAATGAGGCCATCCGTTGCCTCGAACGAGAGAATGCCATCCTGAGAGAAGAACGAGACATATTAAAAAAAGCCTTGGCCATTTTCTCAAAGACACCAAAATGAAATTCCAGTTCATGGATAACCACCGCTCTATATTCTCGGTGGAGAGAATGGCCAAAGTCTTGCAGGTTTCGGTGAGCGGATATTACGCCTTTCGAAGGAGAGGTGAATCGAAGAGAGCCAAAGCCAATCGAGAACTCCTTATGGCCATCAAGAGGGCTTTTGAGGAAAGTAAAAGTACTTATGGGAGTCCCAGGATTACTGCTTTCCTCAAGAAGAAGGGCTATGGGTGTAGCAGAAACCGGGTAGCCCGGTTGATGAGGAAGTATGGCTATGCAGCACGAACTCGGAAGCGGTATCGGGTCACCACCAATTCGGCTCATGCCTTCAAGAAAGCTCCCAATCTGGTAGATCAGGGATTCCAGATTGGGAGACCAAACGGTATCTGGTGTTCCGATATCACCTATATCCCCACGAAAGACGGGTGGCTGTATCTCTCAGTCATCATGGACCTCTACTCCCGGAAAGTGGTAGGTTGGGAGGCCAACGAGAGACTGAACCAGGAACTCACCCTCCGGGCCCTTCAAAAAGCTCTGGAACGGAGAAAGCCTGCTTGTCCCCTTCTCCATCATTCTGACCAGGGTATTCAATACAGTCATCCAGTATACCAGGATTGCCTTGAGAGACACGGGATAATCCCCAGTATGAGTCGCAAGGGAAACTGCTACGATAATGCGGTGGTGGAATCATTCTTTAAGACCCTAAAGACAGAACTCATCGGAAGAGAAAAATACGAGACCCGAGAAGAAGCAAAATTGAGTCTTTTTGCCTACATTGAGGGATTCTATAACTCAAGGAGACTTCATTCAGCATTGGGGTATAGGAGTCCAGAGGAATTTGAAAGACAATACGAGTTAGGGTAACATAACAGTGCCTCCACTTTTTCGGGGGAAGTCCAGCTACAAACTGTAAAAGTAGAAAGTAGAGAAACTTCTCAATTATTATGTTTCAATCCCTTATAGGGAAGCTACAAACAAACCTACACATACTACACACTGCAAGCCGTTGCTCTTGTTTCAATCCCTTATAGGGAAGCTACAAACCCATTATGCCCTTTGGGAAAGCGGAGGAGGAAGTTCGTTTCAATCCCTTATAGGGAAGCTACAAACTTTGTGAAAGTACTCCGTGTGAGTGGGTTTAGAGAAGAATTGTTTCAATCCCTTATAGGGAAGCTACAAACGCCGATGGCTCTCCTCTCCCTGATGCCGTTCTCAGGTTTCAATCCCTTATAGGGAAGCTACAAACTTGGGGTCTTGCTCCTTCGGGAGTATAGCAACTTTAGGTTTCAATCCCTTATAGGGAAGCTACAAACTGCTCTCCCTGACTACCTGCGCATGTATGTTCCCCTTGTTTCAATCCCTTATAGGGAAGCTACAAACTGGGTGTATCGCCTTTGCTCAGAGTACATTTGACGGGTTTCAATCCCTTATAGGGAAGCTACAAACACCATTGAATTCCCACTTCTTGAAGTTCTTCCTTGGTGTTTCAATCCCTTATAGGGAAGCTACAAACTCGGGGAGTACAACGTTTGGCTCCTTGCCGGTCTCTTGTTTCAATCCCTTATAGGGAAGCTACAAACATAGAAAATGCAGACACAGAAAACGCACAGAAAGAACAGGTTTCAATCCCTTATAGGGAAGCTACAAACAGGAGTTCTTTCCCTATCATTGAGCTATCAAGTCCGCGTTTCAATCCCTTATAGGGAAGCTACAAACCAAGCCGCTAAAGGCAATCGCTTTCGGGAGGGTTTCAAACGTTTCAATCCCTTATAGGGAAGCTACAAACTTCTATATCTGCATACAGAATTCTCCAGAAAACTTTGGTTTCAATCCCTTATAGGGAAGCTACAAACGATGAATGTTACAGCGGTGGTAGGCAGAGTTATTAGGGTTTCAATCCCTTATAGGGAAGCTACAAACAATTGCTCTATAAGCTATGTTTCTCTGCAAAAATGTAGTTTCAATCCCTTATAGGGAAGCTACAAACGCTCTCGAAAATCCTCTGTTCTTTGTTCAGAATTATGGTTTCAATCCCTTATAGGGAAGCTACAAACGAGGTCCATGTGGCTATGGCGACGACCTGTATTCACGGTTTCAATCCCTTATAGGGAAGCTACAAACGGTCTCTGCGGAGCTGTAAGTAGCGTTCCAGCGATACAGTTTCAATCCCTTATAGGGAAGCTACAAACTAGTAATTTTTAAATATGTTTCTGGGTTCCCAGTGTTTCAATCCCTTATAGGGAAGCTACAAACTCTGTTGTTTCTGTTTCTCTGTTTTTCTGTTGTTTCGTTTCAATCCCTTATAGGGAAGCTACAAACGGGCAGAGCCCCTACTCCCAGCCCTCTTCAAAGAGGGCTTGTTTCAATCCCTTATAGGGAAGCTACAAACAACAGAAAAAATAGAAGAAATAGAGAAAATAGAAGAAAGTTTCAATCCCTTATAGGGAAGCTACAAACTACATTTTTGCAGAGAAACATAGCTCTATGGGCACGGTTTCAATCCCTTATAGGGAAGCTACAAACATTCCCGAGGAGGAAATACAGGAGCAACTGCAAAAGGGGTTTCAATCCCTTATAGGGAAGCTACAAACCCCAAGAAGGGGCTCTCCGATACGGCTAAAGCAAGGCTTGTTTCAATCCCTTATAGGGAAGCTACAAACCCGTAAAAGGGTTATAAATAAAGGCTTTTTAAAATCGATATTCACTTGTCAAGGTGCGTATCTGAAACCATTAAAACATGAACTAATCCCCATGTCAAGAGACTTACAACCCATTTTCATTTTTCTGTCGATCCCCAGGGGTTTTCCGGTTACCGGACATCGACAGAAAAATCACCCCGCATTGACCCCCAAAATACCCTCAAACCCCCACCGAAAGCCCCAGAGAAGCCAAAATACCCTAAAACCCGCATGAAAACTCAATCAGAGACCAAAACAGCACTATTTCGAGAAGCATTTTCTGTCGATGTATTGGAAGCAAGAAAAGAAAGGTCTTCCAGAAAGAGAAAAAGTTCAAAAATCGTGAAAGAAGGAGGTGTTGAAATAAGGAGATGCCGAAATAAATTCGGCATGACGGCGAAGTTGTCAGTTTGGGATGATCAAAACATGAGATCCCGAAACAATGGGATCCTGAAACAAGAGGTGCCGCAACAATGAGATCCCGCAACAAGGAGATCCTGAAACAAGGAGATGCTGAAACAATGAGACCCTGAAACAAGTCCAGGGTGACGGCTCCGCCGTCAGTTCAGGGCGGCACTGACAAGGCCGGCACCGATTCAAGGCGGTACCGAGAAAACCGTTGCCGGTTCAGTATGCTGAAACAGTGAGACCCTGAGGTTCGCTTCTGAAAGCGCTTCATCGGTTTTGTGTTACGGTTCCACTGATAAAGTTCAGATACATGTGAAACAGGTGGAGGAGAGAAAAGAAAGGAGGTAAGTAGACAAAAAGGTGCGGGGTCCTTTATCCTGGGTTTGGGAAGAAAAACTTAAGGATAGAAAGGAGGACCCCACACCTGTTACGAAGCTTAGCTCATACAGCAAGAAAAGTCTACAGGTTCATGGCACCGGTGTGTCAATGAGCATAGGCAACATCATTCCCTTCCCGACGAAAAAGCTATCAAAGATTAAAGACATTTCAAGGGAAGCGAAAGTAAGGCTTGCGTTTTTGGAATTTGCCCAAAACCACCCGGTATCTGTAACCTGCAGGCGATTCGGGATATCGAGGTCAACCTATTACAGGTGGAAGAAGAGGTTTAATCCATACAACCTGGGAAGCCTCGAAAACGAGAGCAGGAGGCCCAAGCATGTCAGAAAGCCGTCATGGTCGGTAGGGTTGGTGGAAAGGATTCGGGAATTAAGAAAGAAGTACCCGAGGTGGAGGAAAGCAAAACTGGCTGTGCTCATAAAGGGAAGAAGGGTTTGATGTTTCTGAGTCGACGGTAGGGCGATCATAAGCTGTTTTAAAGCGTAGGGGTGTTTTAAAAGAACCGGTAAATAAGGTCAAGGTGAGGAGGATACCAAGGAAACGGATATACGCCATAGGCAAGCCGCAAGAATACAGAGTGGAGAGGCCTGGGGATTTAGTTCAGATTGACACATTAGACATAAGGCCTGGACTTGGATGCGTGTATAAGCAATTTTCGGCGAGTGACGTAGTATCGAAGTAGTCGTTTCCAGACGAAGGAAGGCAGCGACGGCTTATTTAGCCAAGGAGTTTTTGGAGGAGCTGATAAGGGAGAGCCTGTTTGGGATAAGAGCTATACAGGTAGATGGTGGGAGCGAGTTCTATGCCGATTTTGAGCTTGGGTGTAAAGAGTACAGTATAAAGCTGTTCTGTTTACCGCCGCGGAGTCCGAAGCTCAACGCGGTGGTGGAGAGGCTCAATAGGACATACAGGGAAGAATTTTGGGCTGGTTATGATGGTGAAAATAAACTTAAAGGTGATGTGGCCGGAATTAAAGGAAGGGACTAGGAGAGTTTATAATCAAATTAGACCGCATCAAAGCCTGGGATATTTAAGCCCCGCCCAATATCTACAGCGATACGCTGCCGCCTACTGTCTCACATATGTTGAACTAGTACATCTACTGTGTGCTCTTCCTGAGCTTCGCCCACCATTTTTCTCTTATTCTTTCAAACTGGTAAGAGGTGAGATGATTTGCTCGCAAGTGATGCGGCAAGGAAACCTACGGTTTTAGTCGTTGGTAGCTGACTCAGGATACCGCTTAAAAAGCAACCCAGAAGTAGCGAAGGAACAGCCACGATGGCAATCGCTTTCAGGATTTGCTACACGATGAAGCTGACAATTTCCTGTCTTTGACGGTGGTAGCCACTATCCAGTCCAAAGATGCAATCTTTGAGTGATAAGCTAATTTTGCTACACCCTTCAATCGCTACGGAAAGCTGTGCAAGGAGGTGTACCCGGAAACGGTGGGTGGGAAAGAGAGCCCAGGTTTTGGGGTCGCGAATCTTTAACCTGGAGGATGTGAATGGTGTGGATGCCTGATGCGCTGTGCCCCAACATGGGATTGCCCGGGGAGTAGGGTAGGAAGGCTTGCGTTTTCTCCCTGGGGTTTGCTAAAGCTTCTGCGATAGCCTCGACCGGGCGGAGTACTTTCTCTTCACGGTGTTTCATCGAGGGGGCTAACCCTTGCAAGGCTTGGATATTGCGCCGTGTAATATGAAAGAGTTGGGGAAGAAAAGGGCTTGATCTGAACCCTGGTTGGGCCGTAGGACCGGACCGAGCGGAAAATCTCCAAAGAGAAGCCATTTTGCGAACGCTGGGGAGTAATTCCGCTATCTGCTTGCACTTCGCTCGCTGAGGGAGAAAGCCACCCCTTGCTGAGGGGAGGTTACTTGCGCAATGTGCAGGATAGAGTTTGGGGGCTACGGCAGTTTCTCTGGTGTTTTTCGTCAGCCACGCTTGTGGTTTTCGCCAGCGCTGAAAGCAAGGCTATGAGGAAGCATGCTGGCGAGCGCATCTGAAAATAAATGGGCATGCTGGAGAATCTGACCATGAACACCAATGCTGATAGGAAAACTCTGATACAAAAAAACCACGGGTTCCAACGAACCTTCCAACCTTTTCTCGTCGAGGAATCCAGCTTTCACTAAACACCCTCGACGCTTCAGGCTCAGGCTTTTGCTTTCCTTTCGGAAAGCTTCGAGCTTTTCCCTTGCGGGCTTAAGCTCTTTTTCCCGAACCTCAGGTTTTCTGATTCCTCAGAACCCGTGGCATAAACAATAATACCACCCCCTGATTACTCTGTCAAGGGGTGGTAGAAAAAATTTTGCAATTTTTTTCGTGTTTGGTTATCAGACTTCCTCAAAGGCTTCTCGAGCCACCATAACCTCTTCTTCCCGGGTGAACCAGTGGCTGGTTCGCAAGCAAATACGCACCAGCAAAAGCATCACCGGAACTTCAATCAGTACGCCCACCACGGTGGCTAAGGAAGCTCCTGAGGAAAGCCCAAAAATCATGGTGGAGGTGGCGATGGCTACCTCAAAGTGGTTGGAAGCACCAATCATTGCCGAAGGTGCAGCATCTTCATAGTTGAGTTTCAAAAGCCGGGCCAGGAAGTAACCGAGCCAGAAAATCAAGTTAGTCTGGATGAAAAGGGGAATGGCAATCCACAGGATGGTGAGGGGGTTGTCAAGGATTACTTCTCCCTTGAAGGAGAAAAGGAGCACCAGAGTGATAAGTAGCGCAACGATGGTAATGGGTGTTAAAAGGTGCAGGAACTTTTCTTTGAACCACTCTTCGCCCTTCCTTGTGATAATGCTTTTTCGTGTAAAATATCCGGCAACCAGCGGAAGTGCTACGTAAATGCTTATGGAAAGGAGCAGTGCCTGCCAGGGAACGGGAAGACGGCTCACGCCGAGCAAAAACCCTCCCAAAGGACCATAAAGGAGGAGCATGGTCAGGGAGTTGATGGCCACCATGACCAGGGTGTGGGCGTCATTGCCCCGGGCCAGATAGCTCCACACAAGCACCATGGCTGTGCAGGGTGCAATGCCCAAAAGCACGCAACCAGCGAGATACGAGCGCCACAGGGGTACGGCAAGCATTTTCAGCCCTTCAACCATGACCACCCTACCCACTCCGTAGGTAGCACCTACAGGAAGGTCAAGGCCAAAGGGCATTTTCACGTAATCGACGGCCTCGCTTCCTATCAGTCCCCGAAAGAGAAAGCCCAGGAAAAAGATGGCGATGGCGTACATCGTGAAAGGCTTCACAGCCCAGTTGATGAACAGAGTCAAGCCCACCGGTTTGAGGTTTTTCCCCGCTTTCAAGACGTTGGCAAAATCAATTTTGACCATGATGGGGTACATCATGAAAAAGAGACAAATGGCAATGGGAATAGAGACTACCGGGGCTTCACCAACGTAAATTGCCATACCGTCCAAAGTCTTGGCTACGTTGGGCGCAACTTTTCCAAGCAGGATTCCGCCCAGGATACACAAAGCTACCCAAAGGGTGAGGTAGCGCTCAAAAAACCCCAGCGTTCTTGCTTCCTGAGGAGTATTCTGAGTGTTATTTTTCATCGGAAATCACCTCTTTTTGAGTGGGTTGGAGATTGCTTTTAGAATTGACGCTTGACTTGCCCTGATTTTCACAGGCTTTGCTTCTTTTGCATATTTCTTTTAGAAGACGGGCGTCCTTTCGGGCTTGCTCGCTTTTTCCAGCAAAGTTGATGACCCACGCCAGGGCTTCCCTCGATGTAGGGGAAGCTTCATTTCCCGAAAGGAAACAGCGAACCCATTTCCCATCTTTCCGGGTTTCAATCAGGCCGGCCTGCCTGAGGATGGATAAGTGTTTGGAAACCGTGGAAGGGGAGAGCTGCAGAAGCTCTGTGAGATGACAGATGCAGTATTCTCCCTGGCTCAAAGCCAGAACAATGCGAATGCGGCTTGGTTCAGCAAGTGCTTTGAAGATGGTTACCAGGTCGTATACTTCGTTTTTCATTTCGTCGTTTTCCCAAATATCGAAATGTTTTGCGAAGCATTTTAGCAGGATTCTTGCAGATGGTCAAGTGGGTTAAAGGTTTTTCAGGAGCCGTTGCGTAGGTTGGATACTGCACATTATTGCTCTAAATCACTTTTAGCAAAAGCTCAAGTAAGAGCCAAAGATGCAGTGCTCCTTTAAACACTGCGAAGTGAAGTAGTGGGAAGGGGGAAGTATGAGCACAAGTTCTGAAGGCTTGCCGAAAAGCTTTTTCCTTTGCTTGGGGAATGAGTTTTCGATCCTTGCAGGTATGGTGGGAAAGCTTGGATTTTGGAATAGTTTGTGCTTCCACTTTGGAGAAGGTGATGGAGAAGAAAGTCAGGAACTCAAGGCAAGACAGAGAAAACCACTCCAGAGAATACAGAGCTTTGGTCCTTGATGGGATATGGTTTAAAGAGCGTAAGCGAAAAAAGGAAATGGAACTGGTAGCTTTGGGAGTGAGTCTGGTGGCAGCTCTGAAGTAGGGCATGAAGCGTTGCTCCTTCTCTGAGGGCAGCTCCTACCGGGAGAAACTCTGGATTACAGTTACAGTGTATCCTAAAGAAAGAGAAGTATGTCTTTCGCATTTTGGAAGGACTCTGGAGGGAATGCTTTAGAAGATTTACTGGCAAATCTTTGAGGTGGAGAGCTTCCAAAAAGCACAAAGGAAACGGGAGCTTTTCTGCAACAAGTGGCAGTGTGAAAAACCCACAGTAATGAAGCACTGCAGAAACGAAAAAGAAGGCTCTTTACCTCTTGGAGTCTTCCCTATCACCCGAAGTAGAGAGTGATCTTCAACACTGTAAGTTGACAATGCCGAGTTTTGGCTTGAGCTTCCTGCTCATTGCTTTCATTATTTATAATAAGGTTATAATGGCAATTTCTCTCACCTTTAAAAGGCGGGCTCTCTTGCTTTTATCATCTGCAAAGGTAGCCCGAAAACTATCCGAAAGGATAGATACTGACCAAAGATGGCAATCTAATATGCTGGATGCGCATATAAAGAAGGAAAAGAAAGCATCAGTAGACCAAAACCTATTGATTACCAGCACCTGTATAAAAAGCGGACCTATCAAATAATAATGCATACGGATGTTTTGCTGAATCCAATGATTGAAAGCCTCTTTTATGAGGTGGTTGATTATTTGTTCAGCATAAGGAGCCTATCAAAGAGGGGATTGGTAACTACCATAACTGCAATTGATAGAAAATAAAGAAAGGGTGAAAGCATGGAACCCAAAATAGCTGTTACTGATATCTTGGACTTGTGCAGGTTGTTAGGCATAGAGGAAGCAGTAATGCGCGAAGAAGAACCGATACCGCCGAATGTATCACTTGAAATATATCTGGCAAAAATGGAAAACCTAAAGATGAACATATTAAGACGCTTGCTTGATGCCAACATTCTAAAGTTCGAAGTAGAAGAAGATAAAGTAGTGCTGGAGCTGGTTATACAATAGATTTTTTCTATCCAATCTTTACCGCAGAAAAACGAGGAAGGAGGTTTGAAGCGCTGCCCTTCACCCCGGAAGGAAACCATGAATTGGAAAACAAAATAGCTGCATTCTCACCACTTTCACAAATCACTTCTTCTGGAGAAACTGCAGGATGCAAAAAGCACTGCTCTGCACAAAGCAGGCACCCATTTCCAAGGATATGCAAAGAACTGTTGAGCAGCTTCCAGGCAACTTGAAAAAAGCTTCCTCTGTAGACCAGGCAGCTTCCTCCCACCTTTAAATGGTGGACTTTCCCTTTCACGAGGGAAGCTTACGTGAATGTAGAGATTACCCCCAGCGTCTCTGTGGCACCTTCTTCAGAGGCTTAATTTGGTTGGTCCGGTCCCGACAAAGGCGATCAAGCGCTTTCTGTTTAGTGCAAGGGCTTTGTTCGGCTCAAACCCCGGGTTTTTTCTCATTCCCCTTGCCGGGCTTTTGTTGCGCTTTGGGGAAAACTGGGTTGTGGGTTCATTCCTTAAGTTCTATTTTGAGGAATATCTGGTATTCCTTGGCATCCGGGGGTTCAGGTGAGGTTCGAGGAGGCAAAATGCGCAAAATCACCATCCGGTATGCTCCGAAAATCATCTCCTGGGGCAGCTGGGATTCAACGATTTCCACATCCATTTCTTGGTTTCCGATTTTGAGGCGGGCAATCACCCCTCCTTCCCAAAAACACTCCATCCCCTGCGGACAGCGGGAGTCCTCAACAATTCCTTGAAAAGAAACCCTTACGTTGCTTCCTTCAACCACCACCTGCTCGCCGACTTTAATGCTGAACTCCTCCCCGGGTCGCACCCGTGCACCCTGGGTGCAGCCTAAAGTCAGTGACAAACTGGCTACCAAGAGCAAGGCCATGCAAAACCCCGTAACGCGCGGGCTTTTGGTCTGCTTGCGCGCACGAAAAAGCCACTTGCGCACCAATTTCCCCCCTTACACATTGCTGGTTCCGTGCTCAGGGATATTCCCAGCCCTCCTTTGCCTGCAAGTAGGCTTCCCGCAGGCTTTCGCTCATCAGGCACCAGGCGAAGTAATCAGCTTCTCGGTCTTCCCGGAGCAGTTGGTGTTCGTGTCCCAGCATGAGGGGGCGGAAGAAGTGGTTCCAGTGCAAAAGAAAATGCCCCAGCTCATGGAGGACCACCTGGGCCTGTTCCGGCTCGCTCAAGCGCTCGTTCACACAGATGTGGGGCTTGCCTCCCGGAATTTGCACCAGCATACCCCGCACCTCGACCAGGTCCCACCAGTCGACCACCACTCCCTGGCTCTCAGCAAGCATCACCGCTTCCGGGAGCGAGTTCACCTGGTCAAATTGTTTCGCCCGCTCTTCCACGATGTATCCAGTCCAGAACACCATTAGCCTTCTTGCTCCTTAACTCTGCGTTTTCTTCTTTGCTTTTTGCCTTTGCCTTCCTGCTCCAGCAGAAATTCAAGATAGGAGAGGATGTTCTGCTTGGCTTGAGGCGAGAGCTCGGAAACCCGCGCAAAAAAGAGAGTGTCAAATTCTTCACTGGTTTCCTGGAGTTTGAAGTTTTCATCTCCGCACTCAGCAAGCAGTCTTCCCAGGTCGATTTTCAGCACTTTGGCAATTTTTTCGAGAGTTGCCAGGCTAATGTTTTCCATCTTCCCCCGCTCGTAGAGTGAAGTGGTGGTCCTGGAGACACCGCACAGCTCTTCCAGGTCGCGCAGAGAATAACCCCGCATTTTGCGTATTTCCTTAAGCTTTGCTCCCAGCTTCTTCCTGTCAAGCATGTTCATCAACTCCATAAAATTTTTCTGGTGCACACTTCCATTTTGGTCAAAGAACATTGACTTTTTGTATAAAAAATCATATAAAATTGATGAAAGCTGTTTTCAAATAAAGTATTTCATTCCCAAGACACAGTCAAGATTATAAGACCGAGGGTAGGGGAAGTCAACCACAAAGGGATAAACCTCGCCTTTTAGCCCCGAAAGGCACCCCTTGTCCCCAAAGTGTGCAGTTTTTGGAAGCTGTGTCGCTCTTTCTGAGTAGTTTATGGAGGAAGAAACTGCACTGTGCAGTGCACAAAGAAAGGAGTGCTCAAAAATGCAAACTTTTATCAAGCTACCCCATGAAGTAGTGGTGAGGCTGGGGGAAATTGCTTGTGAAAGAAAGTGTCCTTCCGTGTTTCCAGTTTACCTAGCCCTACTTTTTCATGCTGACCGGAAAGGCAAGTGCTTTCCCAGTTATGAGCGGATAAAGGAAGTGTCGGGGATAAGCTCTGATGCATCAGTGAGAAAAGCCCTGCGCATTCTTGAAGAGTGCGGCCTGATCAGGAGGGAGAAAAGGCACGGTATGCACGGAAACAGTATCTACTACCTCCAAACTTCACTCAATGAAGAAACACTCAGTTAAGAACACACTTCAATCAATGAAGAATGCACTTTGCTCAATGGAGAACACACTTCAATGAGTGAAGCGCCAAACTTCAATCAATGTAGTCCTAAACTTCAACCATTGAAGAGCCAAACTTCAATGGTTGAAGAGGAACTATATTCATTTAACTATAACCATTTAACTATCTCTCATTTAACTAAAGGGAAAAACGAGAATGAGAGAGAGAAAGCAAGAACTTACCAACCTTTTGCTGAACGAGAGAAATGGGAGAAGAAAATCAAAGAAGCGATGAGCGCTTTGCTCGGCAGAGATATTGTTCCCTTAGAGCAGTACTTCTTAGAGAAAGCCCTTTTTTCCATTCCCGGTGAAGAGCTTCTGCAGTTTCTGGAGGAGCGCTACCTCAGCCACCCCCAGGAATTCAAAGAGCAGGGCCTTTTCATCCTGGAGGAAATCAGCTGATGAGTACCCCTGTTTCCTCACCTCCATGCTGTATCTTCTGCGGCAGGCCTTTCAGGGAGCAGGCTCTTCCTGAGCATCTGCTTCGGCTTCCCGGAATAGGGGAGAAGTTGCGTTACGTTCCCCAGTGTGACTGCTACCGCAAGGAAAGAGAGAAAGAAGAGAGGAGGCGCAGAGAAGAGGAAGCCCGCCGGCTGCAAGAGGAGCACTTTGCGGAGCTTTTCAAAAGGTCTCGCCTAGCTCCTCGTTTTGCAAAAAGGACCCTGTCCAGTTTTCATCCCCGGGACGCCAGGCAAGAAGAAGTGCTCCAGGTCTTTAGCGATTACCTGTGCTCTTTTGGGGAAGTGCGGAGCAAAGAACTCAACGGCATTTACCTTTTCGGTGCTCCTGCCCGAGGCAAAACCCACCTTGCAGCAGGTCTGGTGAACGAGCTTTTACAGCAGGGTGTGTTCTGCATTTATGCAAAGTGTGCGGAGCTTCCGCCTTCCCTGCGTGCGCACTTTCGGGATGGCGAAAAAGAAAAGGTAATTACTCCCTTGCTGGAAGCAGAGCTTTTGGTGCTCGATGATTTAGGAGCGGAAGAGCGCCGGGACTGGTTTTTTGATGATTTATACCGCATCCTTGATCACCGCATGGAGTGGCTGCTTCCTACGGTAATTACCTCTAACCTTTCACCTGCGGAAGTGTGTGCGCGCTACGGAAAAAGAATTGCTTCACGCATTGAGAGAATGTGCAAAATCCTGGAGGTCTGAAAGGAGGATAAAGGGATGGAAAGAAGCTTTGAAAATCGGGTACAACTTGCCTGCCGGCTTTGCGTCCGTGCCCTGGTGATTGAGGGGCAGGGTCCGGAAATCAGGCTGTTTCTGGAGGGAAAGACCAGCCGGGGGACGGTTTTTGTCCCGGCCATCATCCGGGGTGAGCTTGCGGAGCGGATGAAAGAGGAAATCCTTTTCTGGCAGGAGGGAGACCAGGTGTTCCTGGAAGGGGAACTTGACTGGGAAAGCCGCTGGGAAGGGAGCCGGGCGCGCTATCTACTCCTTGTCAACGTTTTGCGCATTCAGAAAGTGGAAGTTTTTTGAGGTGCTCCGGTGCGCATTTTAAGCCTTGACCCCGGAACTCGCAATTGCGGTTATGCGGTTTTTGAGGAGAACAGGCTCCTGCGCGCAGGCTGTATCAGGACTAACCCACCGGTGTATGCCGGGCTTTTGGAAGGGGTTTCTGCTTTGTGTGGAGAATACGCACCGGACCTGGTGGTGATTGAGGGTGTTTTCCGGCGCAAGGGGTATGCCGCCTTTCACCTTGAAGCTTCCGGCATCATCAAGGCAGTCCTGGAGCAAAAAGGAGTAAAGCGGATGAGCTATGTGCCCACCGAGTGGAAAAAACTTCTGCTTGGAAACGGCAGAGCAAAAAAGCAAGAGGTGATGCTTTTTTTGAGAAAAAGAGGTTACCGAGTAAAAAGCAGCCACGAAGCCGACGCACTGGCGCTGGCTCTGGCATATCTCACCGAAAAAGGAGGAAAAAACAGTGGTAATTGGCTTTGCTGGTAGCACTTGTTCTGGAAAAAGCACCACGGTGCAGGACGTCGCCTTTCTCTTGCGGGAGAAAGGACACAAAATAAAGGTTATTGAAGGGGTTAGCGAGCGCTTATTTAAGGTATATTCGCTTACCTTCGGCGTGCGTTCGCTTGAAGACCTGCGCAAAAGAGAGGACTTATACCTGCTTTTTGAGCAAGACTGGCTCGCTATACACCTTGAGGAGATAAAAAAACACCGAGAGGATGGGCGCATCTTGCTTTGCGATAGAACGGCATTCGACGTTCTGCCTTATTTCCTTATGCATTGTAGAAGAAGCGTTGACAAAGCAGTATTTGACAGCGTGCTTGAGAAGGTGCGCAGAGTAAGCGAAAAACCACCCTACAACGTTATATTCTTTCTCCCTCCGCTTAAAAGCGTTTCGGAGAACAACCACCCAATCAGAGCAAGCGAGGACGTAGAGACCAGGGAAGCACAGGCATATATCATAAAACACTTTTTACCACGTTCGCTTACCGTGCCGGTGGAAACCCAGGACCGAGTAGAACGAGCAGGCTATATCTCTTTTTTGATTGAGCGATGGATAAGCGAAAACGCGAGGAAGTAATGCGAGAAGCTCGATACTTTGAAGAACTGCTCCACAGAGAAGGCCTGTATTTGAAACGCCACCGCAGGGAAGTGCAGGCGTTTTCCTGGGTGCTTGATAAAGCGGTGTATGAAGAAAAGGAGAAAGGGGAAAAGGGGGAAATTGAAATCCCCCTTGAGATGCTTTCGCCCATGCAGCAGGAGGTGATTTACTGCTTGTTTTACGATATGCGCAGCCTGAACGAGACGGCGAAACACCTGGGTATCTCACGAAGTAGCGTGAAGGTGCATCGGGACCGGGCGCTTAAGAGGCTGCGGGAAGCGCTGGAAGAAAGAGGAGTGACCGGCTTACAAGGATTATCCGGGAAGGCCCGCTCTTTTGAAAGTGGATGAGGGGCAAATACGTTGCAGGTTTGAAATTGTGCGACCTGGGTTTTTTAAGCAGGAACAGGGTTTTTAAGCGGGAGCGGGGTTTTTAAGCGGGGCTGGTCCGAGCTTGAACCTCTGCAAAGAGAGATTACTTGCGCGGATGCGGGGGAACAATCCCTGCATCCTTTCACTTTCTTTGGTGCAAGAAAAACTCCCGCTTTTTGGGGTGGGAGTAAGTTGCCTCAAGTAAAAACAGGGGATAAGCGGGGGTGCTGAATGAGGCTTTCGGCGTCACTGCGAATCGACAACGGTTCGGGGCGGCAACGAAAAAATCGGGCCAGGAAGTAACCGAGCCAGAAGATGGGGTTGTTCTGGATGAAAAGGGGAATGGCAATCCACAGGATGGTAAGCGGATTGTCAAGGATTACCTCTCCCTTGAAGGAAAAAAGAAGCAGCACTTACTTTTTAAGGGGAGAATCGTGCTTTTGCGAGCGAAGCGATTCGGTTACAATAGAGTGGGATAAGACGATGGGTAACTGGGCAAAAATTATCATTGCTGACAGCAGGAGAATGTTGGAAGTCGAAGATCAGAGCGTAGATCTGATTGTTACCTCTCCTCCTTACTGGCACCTCAAAGATTATGGTGTTGAGGGACAAATCGGGTACGGTCAGAGCTTGCACGAGTATTTGCAAGATATCTACCGGGTTTTCAGGGAATGCTACCGGGTTTTGAAGCCGGGGCGGAGGTTGTGTATCAACATAGGTGACCAGTTTGCCCGCTCTGTCATTTACGGAAGATACAAGGTTATACCCCTGCATGCCGAATTCATTGCTCAGTGTGAAAACTTGGGCTTTGACTACTTGGGCGCTATCATCTGGCAGAAAAAGACCACCATGAACACTACCGGTGGTGCAAATGTGATGGGTTCGTATCCGTATCCTCCCAACGGAATGGTGGAAATCGATTACGAGTTCATACTTATCTTTAAAAAACCCGGACCGAGTCCTAAGGTTCCCAGGGAAGTCAAAGAAAGGTCCAGGTTGAGCAAGGAAGAGTGGAAGGAGTATTTCTGTGGGCACTGGTATTTTAGCGGCGCAAAACAGGTGGAACACGAAGCAATGTTTCCCGAAGAGTTACCTCGTAGGCTTATTAAGATGTTCACCTTTGTTAATGAACTGGTTCTGGACCCCTTTTTGGGAAGTGGCACTACGGTAAAGGCAGCTTTGGAGTTACAAAGGAATGCCGTGGGATATGAAATCAGCGAAGCCTTTTTAGAAATCATCAAGGAAAAATTGAACCTGAAAGACTCCTTGTTTCAGTTTGATCGGGTGGAATTCATGAAGCGAACTGGTGGGGTGGAGCTTGATAACCTGGATTACGTCCCGCGCATTAAAGATACTGTTCCCAACGTCGACCCCAGGAAGTTTAATTTTAAACACGGTCACCTCTACCGGGTAGTGGAGATCGTCGATGAGCAGACGCTTCGCTTGGATACAGGCTTGAAAGTTAAGTTTTTGGGCGTTGTGGTGGAAAACAAGCAAAGGGTGCTTGAATATCTGAAAAATTATCTTTTGGGTAAGGAAGTTTTCCTGCGTTTTGATAATGGGGCGGTAAGTGAAAAGGACACCGTGGAAGCATACGTGTATCTCAAAAACAGAATTTTCGTTAATGCCTATTTGATAAAGTCTGGCTTGGCCAAAGCAGAGCGGGGTAAAGAGTACCGGCATAAAACGAAGTTTGTCGCACTTGAGGGAGAGCGATATAGTGCCTAGGGAATGGATACTGAATATGGCAACCAACAGATGGGGTCTTAACAGGAAAAATAGTGTAGGACCGATAGCTCAGTGGATCCGGGAGTGCGATCCAAAAACACCTGCGGATTGGGAACAGGCGTATTACCGGAAGCTCGCTGTTTTCCTTAAAGAAAAGGATTGTTCTTTGTCTCCCCAGGAGTACCTCGAGGAGTTGGGAAGAAAGCTTTACGTTAAAATCACAGAGGTTATTCAGGCGGAAATAGAAGAAGTTACCGAAGAAGACTGCACTGCATACATTCGCAACCTGGTAATTGAAAGGACCTACAATGGGTATGTAGCCGAGATAAAAACGGTGTATGGAAAATTGCAAAGAGCGCTAAACGTCGATATAAAACCTGCTCCTGATGAGTGGGATCGGCTTTACAATGTGGATTTTTATATTCAGGTGGGTAAAAAGTACATTGGTTTGCAGATAAAACCCATAACGTACCAACAAACACCGGAGCTTCACCGGTGGAAACAATGGCTTGCTAAGACTCATAAGCAATTCGAGCAAAAGATGGGTGGTAGGGTGTTCGTTGTTTTTTCTGTAACGAAAGGCAACGATAAGGAAATTTATAATCCAGAAGTAGTTGAGGAAATACGAAAGGAAATAGAAAACCTTAGAGAAGAGGATTGAAGCGGTTCAGAGAGGAATTTCTGCTTTGTGAAGGCTTTATTCCCTCAAAAAGTATACAGTGCTTGCGAAATGAGCATACTTTCTGCAGTTTGAAGCCTTCTTTTTTCCTTTCAATCCCTTATAGGGAAGCTACAAACGGGTTTTTTTAAAGAACTTTGAGAGGAGGAGAGAAAAGTTTCAATCCCTTATAGGGAAGCTACAAACCTGATTATGTCTCGTAACACCATTTCGTCTACTTTTTGTTTCAATCCCTTATAGGGAAGCTACAAACGTGGTGGTAAAGTGGAAAAAATGATATTGATCCCAGGCGAAAGTTTCAATCCCTTATAGGGAAGCTACAAACGGCGGGTTGTGCTGTCTGGTGCTGGCCAGGAAAAGCTGTTTCAATCCCTTATAGGGAAGCTACAAACTTGACGTGTGTGGAGGGAAGTTTTTGCCGAAGGATCGGTTTCAATCCCTTATGGGGAAGCTACAAACATGAGTCTGATGTTCAAGAACTGTGGATACTGTCTTAGTTTCAATCCCTTATAGGGAAGCTACAAACCTTTGGTGCTCTTTTTGAGGAAGGGTGGGAAGAGGAGGTTTCAATCCCTTATAGGGAAGCTACAAACACCGTAAACGCAAAGCACAAGCTTCTCTTTGTTCTGCGTTTCAATCCCTTATAGGGAAGCTACAAACCCTGACTTGCCCCAAGGGTGGCAACAGGAGCCATGGTTTCAATCCCTTATAGGGAAGCTACAAACGCATAGCACAGCCAGTCCAGCGGTTTTTTGAGGCCCTGTTTCAATCCCTTATAGGGAAGCTACAAACAAAAGCACCTACAGCAAATCCACTTAAATCTACGGGGTTTCAATCCCTTATAGGGAAGCTACAAACTTTTGACGATTTTCTGAGGCTTTTGAGGGGAGTTATGTTTCAATCCCTTATAGGGAAGCTACAAACACGTTCCAACTCTTCGTGGCTTTTCTCAAGGTCATCAGTTTCAATCCCTTATAGGGAAGCTACAAACAGGGGAGAAAGGAGGAGAGAAAATGAATGAAAAAAGTTTCAATCCCTTATAGGGAAGCTACAAACAAAGGCGAGTTGGCAGAGCTGAGAAAACCACTATAGTGTTTCAATCCCTTATAGGGAAGCTACAAACAGAGCAAGTGTTCTTTATCAAGGAACCCCGCAAAGTGGTTTCAATCCCTTATAGGGAAGCTACAAACAGACAAAAATTTCTGCAAGGTTGTGTGCAAGGGTATGCGGTTTCAATCCCTTATAGGGAAGCTACAAACAGCTACATACAGGCCCAAAAGTTGCGCATAGCCATAGGGGTTTCAATCCCTTATAGGGAAGCTACAAACTTTCAACACCGTATTTCTTCTGTGCCCAAGCAACAGCGTTTCAATCCCTTATAGGGAAGCTACAAACTTTCTGAAAGCCTTTCTATGTCTTCTTTGGCCTGCTTGTTTCAATCCCTTATAGGGAAGCTACAAACCCGTAAAAGGGTTATAAATAAAGGCTTTTTAAAATCGATATTCACTTGTCAAGGTGCGTATCTGAAACCATTAAAACATGAACTAATCCCCATGTCAAGAGACTTACAACCCATTTTCATTTTTCTGTCGATCCCCAGGGGTTTTCCGGTTACCGGACATCGACAGAAAAATCACCCCGCATTGACCCCCAAAATACCCTCAAACCCCCACCGAAAGCCCCAGAGAAGCCAAAATACCCTAAAACCCGCATGAAAACTCAATCAGAGGTCAAAACAGCACTATTTCGAGAAGCATTTTCTGTCGATGTATTGGAAGCAAGAAAAGAAAGGTCTTCCAGAAAGAGAAAAAGTTCAAAAATCGTGAAAGAAGGAGGTGTTGAAACAACAAAGAGACCCTGAGGTTCGTCATGCTGAATTTATTTCGGCACTCAGGGTTTGGATTAAAGCCAGGCAAGCTGAAATAACGAGATCCCGAAATAGACCCTGAAACAAGTTCAGGGTGACGGCTACGCCATCAGTTCAGGGTGACCAAAACCCCTGGTTTTAGTCAGTTCGGGATGACAAAAGCGGAGCTTTTGTCAGTTCAGCATGACCGAAATCAAAGATTTTGGTCAGTTCAGGGCGGTACTGACAAGGCCGGTACCGATTCACAATGGCAAGCAGAAAAACACACAAAAACAAACTGGGGACAGCCGAAAAAGCTCCCTTTTCCATGCTTCCAGCTGTCCCCTTAGTTTATGGCTTGCTTTTTACGTCCCAGAGGTTCCAAACGGTAAGTCGGAAAGATTCTCCTCTAATGTCGATATAGTGATTGAGAACGGCTGAGATGGTGGGTTCTGGTAGGAGTAGTTGCCTAAATTCTCATAAACGGTCATGGCGTATACCTCGAGCGTGAGTTCTTCGTCATTCTCGCTTTCAGGGATTTCCTGCAAAAAGCTGAAAGTTTCTTCCTGGGGTGTGGGAAAGCTGGTTTCTTCTTCAAAGAGTTCTGTGCCGTTAAGGGAGCCGTTTCTTAGGTGGTAACAACCCTGGGGGTGCTCGATGTCGACCCCGAGGTAGTGATGGACGTCCAATGGCGGAATTGGCGGAATGCTTCCTATCACTGGTAAAGATAAAATCCCAGCTTTTATGGATATGGCATTGTTTTCTCTAAACACATTGGTTGCTGGGTCAAAAGTTACCGTTTCCAAAATCGTGCTTCCATCGGGAAAGCGGTAGCCCACCTGGAAGGGAGTGGCCACGTTGATGTTGGCGAAAAGGTAAAATACCTGCACACCGGCTACCTCCAGGAAACCACCCCCTTGTTCACTTCCGGTGATACTGAGAGCAATGGGTTCTGCGCCCGGGTCCTCACCAAGCCTTTGTGCAAGCTCGGGCGAGGGAAAGAGCACGAAAGCAGGCCTCGTCGTTTCGAGGGTGGTGATTCCATCCGGGTCGCTTTCAAAAGCACGTATGGTGCCCGGCCACACGACAAAATCCAAACCTTGGGCCGCTTCTTCCTGGGTTTCGGTTGAAGCTTCTTCCTGGGTTTCGGTTTCCTCCTGGGTTTCTGGAGTGGTGGTTTGCTGTCCGCATCCTCCCAGAAGGAGGGGCAGCAGAAACAAAAAAAGCACCAACAGCACTAAAACCCGCCAAAAACGCATTTTTCCACCTCCTACGAATAATTATGGTATAAACTTAAAAGGGACAGAGGACCATGTTCCCCTAAGCCTTAGAGCTTCACAAGGAGTCTGTCCCCCGTCCCCAAAGTCCCTATTGGTTGGTTTGGCTACCAAGCCACTGTCAAGCGGGAGATAGGACTTGGGACGAAAAACCAAAAATAACTTTTGCGAGGTCTGGCCATGAACAAAAACTCCTGGCAGTATTTCATAGGCATTGATGTTTCCAGGGACAGGTTCACCTATGCAATCATTGATGCTTCTTTGCAGGTGCTCAGTGAAGGTCAGCTGAATATGAACTTGGAAGGATTCACTGCCCTCAGCCAGCTCACAAGCTCCTATCCCAACTCCCTGATTGGTGTGGAGTCGACCGGGGGTTACCACCTCAACCTCCTGGCCTTCCTGATTACCAATCAGTACCCGGTGGCACTCATCAACCCAGCCCTCATCAAAAAGTTCTCTCAGGGCATCACCCTGCGCAATACCAAAACTGACCGCATTGATGCCCTCACCATCGCCAGGTTTCTGCTCAAAAACCTGGAAGTGATTCCTCACTTCATCCCCGACAAGCTGGATGACCTGGCTGCCCTGGCCAGGGTGAGGGAAAGCCTCACTCAACAGATTGCCAGAACCAAGACCCAGCTCAAACAGCACCTGGTGGTGGTCTTCCCAGAACTGGTGGCTCACTGCAACATCTTCACCGATTTCCTGCTCTCGGTACTTGAAGAATTCCCCACTCCCCATTCGGTTTGCAAAGCCTCCCCAGGCAGAGTGAAGGCTGTCTTCAGAAAGCTCAAAGCAAGAGGAAGAAAACCATCTCTCAGTGCTGCACAGTTCCTGGAACTTGCTCAAGCATCCATCGGTACCTCCACTGCCAACTATGCCCTGATCATCAAACATGAAGTGGAAATGCTCAGGTTCCTCAACCAGAAGCTCCAGGAGATTACCAGGCAGTTCATCGAGGAAATCCAAAAGAACCAGAGGGACAACTTTGAACTCCTCAAATCCATCAAGGGGGTTAGCGACGTTACCTCGGCTCATTTTCTGGCTGCAGTCAAGGACATACACAGGTTTGAAAACCGAAGGAAACTGGCTGCCTATGCAGGTATTGACCCTTCTATCAGACAGTCTGGCTCTCTGTATGCTCGAGGGAGAATCAGCAAGAAGGGCTCCCGGTCTTTGCGGCGATGTCTCTACCTCATGGCAAGTGGAGTGATGCGCTGCAATGAGTACTTTAGAGCTTATTACTTGAAAAAGAGAGGGGAGGGAATGCCCCACAGAAAAGCCATGATTGCCCTCTGTAACAAGCTGTTGAGAGTTATCTTTGCTATGCTCAGGAAAGGTGAAAAATTTGTTCCAGTTACACATTATTTATAGTTGACTCCTTGGAGCAGGTTATTTTAAAATAGCAGAGGCACTAATACCCGCAAAAGAGCCAATTTTCTTCCCGCAATGTACCGTTTTCCTTCCCTGGTTTACTCACTTCCCACTATCCACAGGGTTTCGTTGACCAGGTCGGTTTCAGCGCCTCCAAGAGGATGACCACATTTTGCGGTTACCTTTCCGTTGAGTCCCACGTTGAGGGGTGAATCTGAGGAGTCAAGGTGAACCACGACCATCCCTTTGGCTTCGCCACTAAAAACGGTCATGGTCGTTCCCTGCACGCCCACTCCCAGACCAAACCAGACTTCGTTACGCTCCAGGTCATATTTTACTTCTCCAACGATGCCCTCTCCAGCAGAGAGTTCAATCCGCTTTTTGTCGTAGTACTTGATAGAAAAGATGCCCAGGTCTATTCCTAACCATTTGTCGAGGCTGGGGACTTCTTCGGGTTCTTCAGGGTCTTCCGGGTCTTCTTCAAGGTAACGTTCAACATAAGCTTGAGCAGAGAGCCAGGCTTCAAAATCACGTGCTGCTGCTTCTTCCTGAATTGCTTCCATTTCTTCCTCGAGGATTTTGCGCTCCATCAAAACGGGTGTGCGAGCTGCTTGCCACCAGGCAACCACCGCATTCGCATAGTGGAAGTTGGCAAACGAGGCAACTTCTTCCAGGTGCTTGCGCTCGATTTCCTGATACTCAGGTGGCACCATGTCGATGAGCATGGCTTCTGCCTGCCAGAGGCGGTGCAGAGCATCAACCGTTTCCGCCCGGGCTTCGGCCAGGAGGGTGCGGAGCCTCCGGTGAGTGGGAATCAGGCTCGAAAAAGCTTCTTGGAGGTACTGAGTGCTGATGATGGAAGCTACCCCAAAATCTGACTGCGGTGCTGCTTCTTTCAAGTGTTCCATGTATTCTTTGAGGTATTCTGCCTGGCGTTCACCCTCTTTTTGAATTAACTCCTGAATGCGGCGCTATTTGAAGGCCCTCTCGGCAAGGCGCAGGAATTGGTCCTCATAGGCTTGAATAACCTGAGCTAAAAAGGGGTAATTTTCCCTGGCTTTTTTGAGCTCCTCAAGAGCAGGAAGGAGCATTCTTTCCTCGGTAGCGGGCTGGAACCCGTAAGAACGCATTACCTCCCGGTCCTTTGCAGAGAGGCTGTTCCATACCTCAAGGGGAATTTCTTTTCGAAAGGCTCCCGAAAGCGCCGGTTCTGCTGCCTTGCGGGTTGAGTGGTTTAAAACTTTGCTGAAGAAGTGGTCCCGCTCTTCTGAGAGCACGAACGTTCTGGCATCTTCTTCCAGGGCAGGAAGATTCACCAGTTGCCGGGGAAGAGGAAGGGCAGTCAGGCGGCGGTTGGCTTCGGCAACCACTTCAGCGTGTGGTGCACTGTGGAGCGCTTCCAAGCTCTCCGGGTCTTTGGGGTCAAGGTAAGACCAGTTCAGGGCACTTCTTGCTTCCTGGGCTGGGTCACCTCTGATTCGGGCAAGCTGTACCCCTAAGCGCTCGGTAAGGGCCAGTCCAGGTTCTGCGTTGCGGGCACGCTTGAGACACACTTCGGCACGCTCCAGCTTTCCCTCCCGCAGGTAAAGGATGGAGAGGTTCAAAAGGGCTGGGACATAGTTGGGCCAGCGCTTTTGAACGTAGAGGAGTAGCTTCTCGGCTTCGTCTTTACGGTCGAGAGTAAGGAGCACGGTAGCCAGGTTGTTGAGAAGATCAGGGTTTTCCGGGTTACGGTTTGCTGCCTCTGTGAATGCCCAGAGTGCTTCAAGGGGACAAAAGCGTGCAAAAAGAACCACGCCGGCCTGATTGTAGAGCTGGAATTCCGGCGCTACGTGGCGCTTTGCACGCACTTCTTCCCTGATGCGCTCTTTTACTTCCGGAGATACTGAATTTCTCCCTTCGGTAAGCAATTGGGAAAGCAAACTCTGGATAGTTGTGCTTTGCGGAGCTGCGGGAAGCTGGGCAAGCGCTGGGAACAGAAAAACGAGTAGAGAAAGCAGCACACAAGCAACGGCCAGAGGAGATTTCATGACAGCAATTTCCCCTCCCTGATGGATACAAATGTCCTCTTTGTCAATCAAAATAGAAAAATACTGGTCTTTTGTCAAGGTCTGGGGCTGGACAGGATGGTTTCAGCTTTTCTCCCTGTCGCCCACTTTGTGTATTTCCTGGAAGCTTCCACAAAACACCTAAAAAAGGAGGTATCTTGAATGGCTGACCCTGTAGTGGTTACCGAAATGCCAAATAGGTTACGCATTCGCTTTGATGAAGGCATTGATCCTGAAACTGGAAAGTCTGTTATCCGCAGTAAAAGCTACGGCAACATCAAAACCGGTGTTCCACCCCAGGTGGTTTACGACTTTGGAGTAGCTCTGGCCGCACTTTGTGCTAATCCAGTGGTTGAGTATGTGTTTGAAGAAGACAAAGCGCTGACCAGCTAATAGGAGGTGAACGCAATGGCCAAAACCCTGTACATGCGCTTTCGCAATGCTGACGGCGGGCTGTTCACCCTGTCTTTGCCTAATCCCAAAGACGGACTGACTGATGCCGAAGTGAACGTCTTAATGGATCAGGTGATTGCAGACGACATCTTCAACACTTCTGGTGGCAGTTTAGTTTCCAAAGACTCTGCATACATTGAAGACACCACAGTAACTGCAATAACACTCACTTAACCTTGAGTAATGGTGAAAGCAAAAAAGGGAGAGGTTGCCGCCTCTCCCGAAACCTACATCATTCTAAAAAGCATTGATAAGCTGGATAAAAAATTCACCCAGTATGAAAAGCGCATTCTCTCCTTAGAGAAAGAAATTGCTGCGCTCAAGGTCTGGGGAAGCATTCTCTCTTTCCTGATTCCCTCTCTGCTTTTATCCCTGCTTTTGCGAGGTTTGAAGTGATGCAGAAAGAAAAGCACCTCAGAGCTTATGCGGAACTGCTGAAAATATTCGTTCAGGACATCCTGGACCTACTTAATGAAGAAGAAAACGAAGGAGAAGCGCAAGAAAAGCTCACACTCGATACTTTGCGCATAAACGCTTCAGAGCTCAAGGAGCGCTTCTCCTTTCCTGGTGAAGTGGAAACCATTTTGCACATTGCAAAGCAATACTTCCCGAAAACACCGGAGCACTATCCGGTGAACCCCTTTGCGCTGCTTCTTGCCATTCGTGAAGCCGAACGAGGAAGAAAGGGTTTCGAATTCGGCATTGTGAAAGCAAAAGACACCGACTTAAAGACCCAATGCAAGTATGCTTGCGAAACCATAAAGAACAATTTCCAGCGCTTCAAAGAGCAAGAAAGCGAGCAGGACTTTATCGCTTTTTTAGGTAAGCGCTACGCTCCCATTGGTGCAGAGAACGACCCCAACAACCTAAACCAGTATTGGGTGCACAACGTGCGCTTTTTTTATGAACGGTTTAGGAAGTAGCACACGCCTGAGAAGCGCTCGAAAAGGTTTCTCCCACCGTCGCCCACCTTAAAAAGCAGACACTCCTATTTTGTTTTTTTTGTTGCTTAAGTCGTTTATTTGTGTATAGTTTAATATGGGTAGGTCGACAATTTACAAAGGAGATTAACGATGGAAACTGTAAAGATTGACGAAAAGCTTAAAAGCACGAAAGAAGGAGCGAAAGAAAGCAGAATTTATTTCAGCACCAAAAACATTGCTATTTACAATGACGATTTTCTTACGACAAATTGCATAGAAGAAAGCTCTATCGATCTAATAGTGACTTCGCCACCTTACAACGTAGATATTCATTACAACTCTTTTGATGATAAAATCCCCTATGAGAAGTACTTGGAATTTACCGAGCTCTGGTTAAAAAAGGCTTATAAACTCTTAAGGGAAGACGGGAGATTGTGTTTAAACATTCCTTTAGACAAAAATAAAGGAGGACAACAAAGCGTATACGCAGACATAGTTGCGATAGCTAAAAGCTTGGGCTGGAAATACCACTCAACAGTAGTGTGGAACGAAGGAAATATTTCCCGGAGAACAGCATGGGGTTCATGGCTTTCTGCCTCTGCTCCTTATGTAATAGCACCTGTAGAGATGATAGTTATCATGTATAAAAAAAGGTGGAAAAAAATTAACAAGGAAAAAGAATCAGATATCACTAAAGAAGAATTCATAGAGTGGACCAATGGGCTATGGACCTTTTCTGGAGAAAGTAAAAAACGTGTTAAGCATCCCGCCCCTTTTCCTGTAGAACTTCCTAAACGATGTATAAAATTATTCACTTTCATAGGAGATGTTGTTTTAGATCCCTTTTTAGGAAGTGGAAGCACTCTTATTGCTTGCGCTTTACTGAACAGAAAAGGGATTGGGGTCGAAGTTGATAGAAGTTATTGCGAGGTAGCCAAGAGAAGACTTATCCAGGAAGGCAATATTTATCAAAGTGTGCTCTTTGAAAATTCTAAGAAAGTTTTAAAACAACCATGACTCAAAGAGAAAACAAAATGAGGGGAGCTTTTGTTTGCACTCTTTCAGAAGAAGATTGGAAAACAACGAGAGAGTTAGGAATTTACGGAAATAGATTCTACAAGGAAGGTACCTCTCACAAACTAAGGGATATACAGCAATTGTCAATAATAAGAGATCTGGTTTCTATGCGAGAAGATGATGTCGTGTTTTTTCATATAAGGGGGAAACAAACGATTCACGGAATATATAAAGTAAGAAAAATTGCTTATTTTGACGATAAAAACAGAATCTGGAACAACCCCATAGAAGCATTCCCTTATAGGTTTTTGTTTGAGCCCCACCCGGATCATGAATACCTTGCTAAATATGACGCGAACATAGAAGTGAGGTCTCTTTACGAACTTATAGATCGGGGTGAAATAAAATCCCTTGTCACCTTGGAAAACGAGCAAAACATAGAAGCGAGGGGAGTAAGAAAGATTTTAGTTGAGGATGCAAAGATTTTGATATCTCTATTATATAGGGATTTTAAATATAGAAGGGCAAAACAAGAATTGCCTTTTGTTCCCTATAATCCCCCGAACAATGTATTTCCTCTAAGAAACTGCATTTACAAGGTCGGTCAGATTGAGAATGCAATAAAAGCCGTATTAATGCACGAGTTAGCTTACAATCCACACTTGGTTAGGAGAATGCTTTTGGAGTTGGATGCTAATCCCGAGGAGATAGACTTTGTAAATGAGTTTTTTATCGCACAAACTACACGAAAGTCAATAGATATATATATTCGTTATCGAAACAGTCATGTTTTGGTCGAAGTAAAAACCGACAAGGTTGACGAAAGCGCTTTAGAACAGGCTCTTTACTATAGGGATCTTTTGTCGCAACGCTCCTGGGTTGACGCAGAGAAAGACGAAATAAAGGTTGTCCTTGTAGGAAAAAGATTTACTGATACCCTGCAAGATTCCGTAAAAAAGTTAACTAAAGTCAACAACGGAGTCCGGTTGGTTCGCTACAAACCACTACATAGTGGCACATGGGGGGAATTTGAAAGTGTGTATTAAAGAGACGATCAAAGATCCAGACCTGTTTTCGACATTGAGGAAAAATCCATATGCTCACGATATATTTAAAAAAGAATTGGACTTTCATTTAGAAGTTTTTGAGGAAAATGAGGCAAAGAAATATCTTATATTCAAGAGAAAAATAAACGGGAATATTGGATATGTTGTTGTTATAGAAAGAGACTTTCTCTCAGCGGAAGAAATGAAAATGATATACAAACAATATAAGAACACGGTGGTCGAGCTTTCAAATAATAACTTTAGAGAAGTTGAGTTAGTTGTGGTTTGCAAGCGGGTTAATAGAGAAGTGCTTGAATTTATAAAAGAATATAACCGTAGATATCCTCACCGTCCCCCAATACGCCTGATTCTAAACACTTATTAAACTCTGAGGTTCTTTTTTCTAACACGTCCTTTATTTATTTTCTCCAAATTTGGATTATAAGCTATGGTTGTTGAGCCTCAATAAAACATTGACACTATAGTATCATATATGATACCATATCCAGGACGAGGCAAAAACATGCCAGAAACACTGTGGCACGGATTTAGGGTGTATTACTACGACGAAGAAGATGGGCGAAACCACTTCAAAGAATTTGTCGAGAAAAACCCAGAGGTTGTGAACTCTTTGGCGCGCTTCATGGCGTTTATGGAAGATGTAGAATCGGGTAGGGGAATGGTAAGAGAACAGATGCGAAGAGGCGAATTGAAAAAAACTGAGGTCCTCAAAATCCATTTGGGAATACCGGGTGAAAGATAATGCCACAAGGAGGTTGCTAAGGATCTACCTTGGAGTGCTTGAAGAGGCGAAAACCATTGTCGTTTTACATGTTCATTTTAAAGGCAACCAAAAAGCTCAAAGGCGCGAAATCAGAGTGGCTGAGGAGAGACTGAGACGCTTTGAAGCCCGGAGGTGGCAAAAGCGGTGAAACATAGAGAGATGTTTGAATATTTGTTGGGTGTTAGTTCTGAGTTCAAAAAAGAATATGAAAAAGCACGTCTTAAGCTGGATTTTGGAAGAGAGGTTGTAGAGCTCAGGAAAGAGAAAGGCATTTCGCAGGAAGAACTTGCAAACCGTGTCGGCACCAGAAGGACCAACATTTCAAGAATAGAGCGCGGTGACCAGAATCTAACCATTGCAACCATGCATAAACTTGCCAGCGCTCTGGGAGGGAAGCTATTCATCACCATCCGCGGCCGCTACGCTGCACTGGTGCCCCGTGAGTATCGGGAGTTCGTCGATAAACTTGCCCGGGAAGAGAGCAAAGATCCAGAAACCGTGGTCAAAGACCTGCTTGTTGAGGCAATCGAGCAGAGAATGCGCAAGCAGATAAATGCTCCGCTGAGGACCTGGTTTCCTTCGGCTCTTTGAGGAGGCTGCGTTTGAGCACAAGGCCGGCTTTAGCACCCAAAAGGTCGCTTGAGTTAAGTTTTACCTCTACGATTTCCACCAGGTTCACCGGACGCAGTATTTCTAATGGAAGGTTGAGGTCACTTTCTTCTTTGGCATGGTTGAGGGCGCAGGAGCTGAAAATACCAACTACCTGCACTTTGTCGAGCCCGTTCAGGGTTTTCTGGTAGTATTGGGCAAAGCTTGTGATTTCATGCAAGGTTTTGCCATGCTTTCACTCTGCTCAAAGCTAAGTTTCCTTGAAAAGAGGCCTTTGGGGAGGGAAACTTCACCCTTTACTCCTAATTTCCAGGTGGTTCATCCAGAGGGTGCTGGCAGAAAGCTTTGCTGGGAGTGTACCCGCGGCAGGTTATTGTTTTTTCGAAAAAACGGCCTGGCGGCTTTCCAGGTCTTTTTTCAGAATTTCCCGAACTTCTGCCAGCAGTTTAGACACTTCGGGCGTTTTAAGCCAGCACTTGACGTTTAACCCCTGTTTCTCGCTTTCTATGATCCCGGCGTTTTTAAGGATGTTCAGATGCTTGGAGACCGAGGGCTGCTCAATCTGGCTTTGCGCGACTATTTCGCATACGCACATCTTTCCGTGTCGCTCAAGAAGTTCAACGATTTTTATTCTTTTGGGATGGGCCAGGGCCTTGAAAATGCCGGCGTACATGTCACGGACTTCGGGAACCATTCTTTCACCTCCTTTTACCAGAGAGGCAATTAAGATGTGCTTAAGGAAGCGGAAAGACTGTGTGTCGCCATAAAACCGGTGCTGTGTTTGCGGCACCTTGTAGAGAGAAGCTTATTCCAGGGTTTCTTCCTCGGCGATGACCTCGAAAAAAAGCTCCACGGCTTGCGGGTCGAAGTGCTTTCCACTTTGGGCGCGGATGTGGGCAAGGGCATCTTCCTGGCTCCAGGCTTTGCGGTAGGGACGCTCTGAGGTTAGAGCGTCCCACACATCAGCGACGGCAAAGAACCGGGCCGGAAGCGGGATTTCCTTCCCCCGCAGGCCCCGGGGATAGCCGCTTCCATCGAAGCGCTCATGATGGCAGTAGGGAATGTCCACCGCTTTTTGCAGGTAATCAATTTTGGAAAGCATCTCGAATGCATATACCGGATGCTTTTTCATTATTTTCCACTCTGAAGGAGTGAGCGGCCCGGGTTTTAAGAGAATGGCATCAGGAATGCCAATTTTTCCTATATCGTGCAAGAAGGCCCCCCAGCGCACAAAAAGCGGCTCTTTGCCTTGCAGACCATAAAGCTCGGCCATGCGGACGGTCAGCCAGGTCACCCTATGGCTGTGCTTTGCGGTTTCATCCTCTTTAAGAGAGAGGGCCATTGCCCAGCCTTCAATGGTTTCATCGTAGGCTTTAAGGAGCTGGTCGTGCTGGGTGCGCACTTCCTCAATTAAGCGGGCATTTTCAAGCGCTATGGCTGTCTGGTTGGCCAGCGTTTCCAGAAAGTCCAGCCAGTCTCGGTTGCTATCGCGTGGATTGCGAAAGAATACTTCAAGTACCCCCAAAACACTTCCTTTGCTTACAAGGGGCACACCCCAGTAGGAGGTAAACCCTTCTTTTTTGAAAAGCTGATACCGGCTGGTTGCTTTTTCATCGAGCTTTGCAAGGTCTGGAATGTGGATGGTTTTCCTTTCTCTGATTACTCTACTTGCTGTTTGGTCTTCAAGGGGTATTCTGGCATCTTTTACCTTGGTGCTGAACCCCCAGGTACCTACCACTTTCAGCTCCCGCGTGTGGGGTTCAAGGACTGCCAGAGAAGCGGCACCGGCTTCGGCGTGAGCAACGACTTCATCAAAAATTACCCGTGAAACTATCCTGAAGTCCAGGCTTCCTGCAATAGCAAGATCAATGCTGTGCAGCACTGAAAGGCGTTTGATCCTTTGATCGAGTTCCTTAAAAAGGCGTGCTTTTTCAAGAGCTGTTGCCACTATGTGGGCAAAATCCTGAATAAGGCTTACTTTTTCCTCAGTGAAAAAGTTTTCTTTACTGCTATAAAGGTTGAGAGCGCCAAGAACCCTGCCGCGACTGAGCAGCGGGAAAGCGGCAGAGCTTTTGACCCCTGCCTGTAAAGCCTTTTCTTTCCATGGAGAGAAAGAGGGATCGATTTCTATTTTTGCACTTATTTGGGGTTCACCGGTTTTTATGGCCCTTCCGGTGGGTCCTTGAGCTAAAGAAGAGTCGTCCCAGCGCACGGTGATTTCTGCAGGATAAGTTATGCTCTCCGGGTACCAGGCAACTGCCGAGACGCTCCCATCAATTTCCGCCCACCCTAACCAGGCGAAAAGCAAGCCAAACCTTTCCACACTTTTTTTCACCACTGCCTGGGCCATCGCTTCAAAGTCATCAGGGAGTTTGGCGAGCCATCGCGCTGTTTTTCCCAAAATCACCAGGGATTCCATTTTTTGAGCTAACCTCCTTTCCAGGTGTTTACGCTTGCTAATATCTCGGATAGTGGCTATCGCCCAGAAACCCTCTTTTCTGGGGATGGGGGAGGCGATGAGCTCGATGGGGAACTGGTGTCCATCACGGTGCTTGGCAGTGAGCTCTATCGGCTTCCCTATCATCTTTCCCTGGCCGGTTTTCTGGAAGTGTGCAAATCCCTTCTCAAAATCTTTCTTAAGATCTTCGGGGACAAAGAGGTGGTGCAGGTTTTTACCCAGCATTTCCTGAACTGAATAATCAAACATTTTCTCTGCCGAGGGGCTGAAGTAGCGCACTTCGCTCTGATGGTCGAGGACTACGATGGCATCCTGAAGGTTTTCGGTGATGAGCTTTAGGAGTTTTTTTCCTGAATGAGGTTTTCTTTCGCAGCACTCGTCTTTTGTTTACCGATAATCTTCCCTTTGTTACAGAGTGCGTGGAAAAGCAGGGCAGAAGACCTCAAAGGGGAAGCAAAGAATTTCACACCTTCCTTTGAGGTGAGGAGAAAAAACCTCTCCAATGCAGGGAGCCGGCGTTTTCCTTTTGAATCCACGGCTTGTTGCTTCTCTGCACTCCAGCTCATGTAAACCACTTTCTGCTAAAAACCCTGGGAAACTCCATACTTACAGAGGATTTTAGCAAAAGGTTTTTTCGTTTTTGCAAGGCTGGGTTTCCAAAATTTGTCAAATATTCTAAGTACCCTGCCGAAGGGGCTTACTATGATGCAGGAAGCGCCAAGAGGTCTTCCACAAGGGGAAAATTTGAGTGCTTTTACTTTTCAAGATTTTTTATTCAGGGATGTCAGCTCTCTCAAATGACCCATATCACTTCTTCCTGGAGGACCCGGGCAAAGCGCCCTTCGAGCTTTTGGAGCTCCTCTTCAGTGTAGACCAGGATATCCGCGGGAACGGGCAGTCCTGTGGTGTCAAAATCAAGGGACCGTCTGAGGAAAGATTTGTCGGAAGCGCGTACCACGACCACGATGTCCAGGTCGCTCCCCACATCCCAACTGCTACGGGTATACGAGCCGAAATAGCCTCGGCGCAGGATGTCGGGATGGCGCGCTTTTTGCTCCCGCGCCCATTCCCGGAGGGCTTTTTCCACTTGGTCTTTATCCGGCCATCTGAGAACGGACGGGCTCAATAATCGAACGGGCATGTTCCAGAGCCTCCCTGGTCTGCAGGGAACCAAAATGCTCAAAGGGAACTCCTTCGGGAAAGCCATTGGGATACCGGGGAGGGATGTAATAACCGTCGAGCACTTTGCCCCGCTCGATGAGCTCTTCGGGGACGGAAATAGGTAACTCCCGGAGCAATTTCGCGACCACATATCCCCAGGCTTCTTGACCCCAAAAAAGGTGCAAGGCTTTCACCGCTTTTTCTGCAGTCTGGTGCGCTGTAAAGCGGGCCCACCCATCGTCTCCGTGCTCTACGGAGCGCTGGGCGCGCTTCGAGCCTTTTTCGGCTTGCCTGAGCCAGTCCTGGTGGCGATTGCCCATGGTATGCATCCTTTAGAGGATTTTCTGTGATAGCACGCTGTTTGCTGCCGTTTCCAGTCCAGGTTTTGTGCATCGAAAAAAATGATGACCGGCTCTAAAGTTTGGGAAGAAGTTGCCGATATTATTTGGTGACAGCGCTTTACGTGTCAGACAGGGTAATCGGGTGCGGCTGTAGCTGGAAGTGCGAAAGAAAGGTTAATGCTGCACTCCTCGTTCTCAGAAAAGGGCTTGGCTTGAGCCCTGAGGAGCTTATAGGGCTGGATGGGCCCAAGCGCAAGCCTGCGCAGAGGGAAGTTGCTGGCGCGGATTTTGGGGGCAACTCCTATACCTGGGTAGGCTTCCCTCAGCGAAAGCAGAAGCCCATTCCTTTCGGAGTGGGGAGAGGTCGCGGTGAGTGAATTAAAAACGGAGGAAGGTGGTGAACCCTTTGCAAGCTGAACGAGAAGTCCATACGCAGGAGTTACAGTTGGTTGCCTTCCGCTTGGGCAAAGAGACGTACGCTGTGGACATTCAACAGGTTCAGGAAATTATTCGCATGCAGCAAATAACCGCGGTTCCTGGGGCACCCTTTTTCGTAGAAGGGGTCATCAATCTGCGAGGCCGAATTATTCCGGTGATTGATTTGCGCAAGCGCTTAGGTCTTCCTCAGGGTGAGAAGACGGACGAGGTGCGCATCGTGGTGGTGGAGATTCCTCCCCACAAGGTAGGCATGGTGGTGGATGCCGTGGAAGAGGTGCTCCGCCTCTCGATGGAGGATATCGAACCTCCTTCAACACTGGTTGCCTCAGTCGATGAGCAGTACCTGAAGGGTGTGGGCAAGACCGGGGACCGGCTGGTGGTGCTTCTTGACCTGGAAGCAATACTCAAAAAAGAAAAGGATTCTGAAAAGCAGGGAAAGGAGTGAAGAGATGAAGCAGAGAGTTTCTTGAGTTTTTCTTGGAGTTCCTGGTCAAAAACGGGTTGTTCCCTCAGGGTGAAAAGGTGTGCTTTCCGTGAAGTAACTGCCTTTTCAGCTTGAGAAACAGTACCGTTTCTGTGTAGTTTGCTCAAGGAGGATAGCTCCAGGGGTTGTTCTCAGCATGTTTTTTGCTCTTGAACAACCTTTTTGCCCTCCCGAGGCCCTGAGGCGAACTGCTTCTCTCTTTAGGCTGGACTATCCTCACCAAGTAATCTCAAAGAAGGAAAAAACCAAACCAGAAGACGTTTTAGAGAAGGGGGAAAACCAGAAATGCGAAAGAAAAAAACTGTAGAGGCTGTTCCTGTATATTCTGGCCGATATCTTGGAATCTGAAAGGAGGGAAGCAAAATGGCTAAATCGGGCTTGCGAATTGGAGCACGATTGCTTTTGAGCTTTATTTTGGTGGTGGCCCTTTCTGCGTTGGTAGCCTACTTGGGACTTTCTCTTTCCCAGCACATTATGGCCAACCTTGAAGACATCTTCGAGGTCCGCCTGCCCAGTGTGGATTACATTCTGGAAATTGACCGCGATCTTTACCAGGCGGTGCTTGCTGAGCGCTCCCTGCTCCTTGCCGATGTAAACTCAGAAGCCTTTCAGGAGTTTCTGGATTTTTATGAAGAAAACCTGCAGCAGTCAGAGGAGCGCTGGAATAAGTACAAAGCACTTGCTAAAACCCAGGAAGAGCTGGAGCTGATTGGAAAGTATGAAGAGGCCCGTAAGGCGTGGTTGCCCCTTTCCCGAAAAGTCGTGGAGGCAAGGAAAGCAGCCAGTGAGGATTTGAGTTCCCTTGTGGCACTGAGCTTTGGTGACGCTGCGCAGAAATTTGAAACCATGCGCGATTATCTGGACCAGCTTACTGAAATCAGCTTGGTTCTGGCAGAGAACCAGCACCATGCAGCCCGAGCAAGTTTCAAGCAGAGCTTCTTTACTGTAGTCCTTTTGGTGGCAATTGTTATTGTTGCTGCGCTGGTTCTTGCACTGCTCATCACCCGCGGCATCACCAGGTCTTTGCGACGTATGGTCAATCTGGCTAAGGAGGTTGCTCAGGGGAATCTGAATGCAGATTTTGACCTCCGAACTGGCTCGAAGGATGAATTGGGTGAACTAAGCCGGGCTCTGGAAGATATGGTGGGCAATCTCCGGGCTCTGGTAAACGATGTTTTCACCACCTCCTCCTCTCTGGCTTCATCCAGTGAGGAACTCTCCTCATCGGTTGCGGAGATCTCCAAAGCCACCCAAGAGATTGCCTCAACCATTGCCCAGGTTGCTGAAGGCTCCACCCGCCAGAGTGAAGAACTGCAGAAAGTGAGTGAAGAAGCAGCTCAAATTGGTGAGCGAGCCCAGAGAGTGGCTGAAGCCACCCAGCACAACCTGGAACTCCTTGAGAAGATGCAGGAAAACCTCCAAAAGAACCAGCAAGCCCTGGACCAAATCGAAGAAATGATGCAGAAGACCAAAGAAGAAGGTGCCACCACCAAAGAAGAAGCTCAGAAAGGAAAACTCTCTCTGCAGAAACTCATCGAGAATGTTTCCTCCATTGCCCGGGTGAGTGAAGAAGTAGCAGGAAGCATTCAGGTCCTCAATGAGCGCTCCCAGGAGATTGGAAAGATTGTGGACCTCATCACTGGCATTGCTGAGCAGACCAACCTCCTGGCTCTCAATGCGGCCATTGAAGCTGCACGTGCTGGAGATGCTGGACGGGGCTTTGCCGTGGTGGCTGAGGAAGTGCGCAAACTGGCTGAAGAGTCAGCTCAAGCTGCCGAACAGATTGGCAAACTGATTGCTGAAATCCAGAAAGACACCCACTCTGCTGTGGAGAGCATGCAGAAAGCCCAAAGTGAAGTGGAAGCAGGAAGCAGAGAGAGTGAGCAGGTGGCCCAGAACTTCACCTCCATTCTCGCAGCCATTGAGCGCCTGGAAGCCAACATCGAAAACCTCTCGCAATCTCTTCAGGAGGCCCACCGAGCCCAGGAAGAGACCACTCAGAGTGCTCAGGAAGTGGTCAAGCTCTCCGAAGAGAATGCTTCCCTCACTGCTCAGACCACAGAAGGCGTCCAGCAGATCGCCGAAGAGCTCTCTTCAGTGGCTGCAGTGGCTGAAGAGAATGCGGCTTCCAGTGAAGAGGTCTCTGCTTCCACTGAAGAGCAGAATGCCTCACTGGAAGAAGTTAACTCTTCAGTACAGCAGCTTGCCCAGATGGCCCAGAACCTGCAGAAACTGGTGGAGAAGTTCAAAGTTTGAGAGAAAAAGCGGGAAAAGCGAAAAAGAAAGAGAAAGCGGGATGGACACCCCATCCCGCTTTTTTTATTTTCAGAGTACCCTGGCCTTATCGACACCGCTTCAGGATGTTGAAATAGACCTTGAGGCAAGGAAGCCGTGGAAGCATGGGACCATAGGACCCCAAAATAGACCCTGAGACCATGGGATTCTGAAACAATCCCGGGGCGACAACGACAAAACCGTCGCCGGTTCAGGGCGAAACCGAAAAAGCTAACACCGCTCAATGCAGGCGGTGAAAAATTCCAGAGCTCGGGAAGCTGAACCTCAGGGGTGCCGGCGGCTATTAAAAAATTTCTTAACCCCCCTTGCCACCTCCGTGGTGTTTTTCTATACTTAACTTAATCGGTTTAGTAAACCGGTTAAGGAAGGGGGAAAATAATTGGTAACCATTGCTGAAATTGCCAGGTTAGCCGGGGTTTCCAAGACCACAGTTTCTAACGTGCTCAACGGGAAGGTAGACCAGGTGGGAGAGGAAACCAGAAAGAAAATCCTCAAAATCATTGAAGAATCCGGGTATTTTCCTCATCAAGCAGCTCGAGCATTAAAGTCAAAGCGTACCCGAACCATTGGGCTCCTTTTTCCGCACATGCCTCTGCGTTTGCTGTCCAGCTCTTTCTTTTTCCCGGGCTTTCTGACCGGAGTGGCTGAGGCCTGCGAGGAATTCAGCTATCAGCTCCTGGTTACCACCAGCTTCAAAGATTGTGATACCGACTTTCACTATGAACAGCTTCTGAAGGCTCGAAGTGTTGACGGCTTAATCGTCAGCGATATCTTTCACAATGACCCTCGCTTTGCAGTGCTCAGGAAAGCTTCAATTCCTTTTGTGAGCATCGGCAAACCAGAGGGTGGCGCGGTCGAGGAAATTTACTGGGTAGACCATGACCAGGAAAAGATGGCAGAGAGAGCCGTTGACTACCTTATTAGCTTGGGACATCGGGATATAGCTTTTGTTGGTCTTTCTCTGAAGCGAGTTTACACTGCACAGAGGTTGCGGGGTTACACAAAAGCGCTCAAGAAAGCTGGTATTCCTTTTCGGGAAGAGTTTATCCTTTGCGAGGAGATGTGGCACGAGGAAGCGGAGCGCAAAATCGAGGCCTTTTTGCGGGAACTCCCTTCTTTCACAGCTATTTTTTCAATCGGTGGCAACCTCACCTTTGACTGCTTGCGGGTGCTTGAAGGGCTGGGGCTTTCCGTGCCTCGGGATGTTTCGCTCTTAGGAAACATTGAAATCGAAGGAAACAGGTTCTTAGGGATTAACCTTACCGGAGTGAGGACCTACCCCAGAAAGCTGGGTTACCAGACGGCAAAAACCCTTATTAACCTTATCGAAGGCAAACCAGCCCCAAAGAGCCTGGTATTGGAAGCGGACCTGGTAGAAGGTGAATCCTGCAGGAGGATTGAGTAGTGCAGTTGCGGGGTAGTGTGGCGTTGCTCTGGATTTGAGTGCTGTCGCCGGTCTCACGGCGGGTGCATTTAAAGAATAACTGGAGGTGGTGTACATTGATGCTTTTTCAAAAAGAAGGAAATAAGCTGGTTGCAACTTCGGGAGGGGAGCTCATCTGGATTGAGCCCTATGGCAAAGACTGCCTGCGCTTTCGCTCCTCGGCGCGGGGAAAGATTGAACCCCTTGACTGGACCCTGCTCCCCCCGGAAGAAGTGGAAGTGGAAATCCAGATCACCGAACAGGGTGCACGCATCAAAAACGGGAAAATAACGGCCCGCATCGATTCCCAGGGTAGTGTATGCTACCTGAGGGAAGATGGAAGAGTGCTCCTTGAAGAGCTCTGGATAGACGGGCGAGTCAAAAACGCTGACCTCCTTAAGGCCCGCATCTACAAGGCAAGGAGTTCAGAACTTTTCCGAACCTCGCTTTACTTTAAAGCCCACCCTGAAGAGCATTTCTACGGCATGGGCCAGTATGCCAATGATTGCCTGGATCTCAAAGGCTGTGTTTTGGAACTTGCCCAACGTAACACGCAAATAAGCGTCCCTTTCCTCCTTTCTTCCCGGGGCTACGGCTTCATCTGGAATAATCCTGCCGTAGGGCGGGCAGAGCTTGTCAAAAACCATACCCTCTTTTACGCTGAAGCCACCCGGCAGATTGATTATCTGGTGATTGCCGGGGATACGCCAGAAGAGATCCTGAAAAAGTATGCGGCAATAACTGGAAAACCGCCTCTTATTCCCGACTGGGCTCTGGGCTTCTGGCAGTGCAAGCTCCGTTACCGCACTCAGAACGAAATCCTGGAGATAGCTCGGGAATACAAGCGACGCGGCCTTCCCCTTTCGGTCATCGTGATTGACTTTTTCCACTGGACCAACCAAGGTGACTGGAGGTTCGACCCCCGCTACTGGCCTGACCCGGAGGGAATGGTGCGGGAACTCAACGAAATGGGTATTCAGGTTATGGTTTCCATCTGGCCCACGGTGGACATTCGCAGTGAAAACTACAAGGAAATGGTGCAAAAAGGACTGCTCATGCGCACTGAGCGGGGCGTGCCGGTTCTTTTCACCTTCCGGGGCATCACCAGTATTTTTGATGCCACCAATCCTGAAGCCCGCAAATTCATCTGGGAAAAGGTGAAAGAAAACTACTACCGCTACGGAATCAAAATGTTCTGGCTGGATGAAGCCGAGCCGGAGATGGTGATGCCTGGCTTTGAATACGACAACGTTTTCTCCTATGACTACGACAACGTGCGCTATTTCCTGGGTAACGGCTTAGAGGTGAGCAACATCTACCCATTTTTCTATGCTCTGGCGTTTGAGCAGGGCTTGAAGGAAGCTGGGGAAACAGAAATCGTGAACCTGGCCCGCTGCGCCTGGTTGGGGAGCCAGCGTTTAGGAGCTGTGGTCTGGTCGGGAGACATTCCTTCCACTTTTGAATCCCTGCGCAAGCAGGTCAAAGCCGGGCTCAACATGGCAATATGTGGCATTCCCTGGTGGACCACCGACATCGGAGGTTTCTATGGGGGAGACCCCCAGGATCCCTCTTTCCGGGAATTGATTGTGCGCTGGTTCCAGTTTGGCGTTTTTTGTCCCATCTTCAGGCTGCACGGTTTCCGACTTCCCTATCCTGAAAGGCCCCACGACTGCCCGGCAGAGGAACTCACTGGAGGCCCCAATGAAGTCTGGTCCTTTGGCGAAGAAGCTTATGAGATTATCAAAGAATTGCTCTTTTTGCGGGAGCGCTTGAAGCCCTACATTGCCGAAGGAATGAAGAAAGCCCACGAAGAAGGAATTCCCTTCATGCGGCCGCTCTTTTTTGACTTCCCGCAAGACCGGGAGGCGTATCTTATCGAGGATGAGTATATGTTTGGCCCTGACCTTCTGGTAGCACCGGTCCTTGAAGAGGGGGCGCGCACGAGGCGAGTATACCTTCCGCAAGGAGCCCGCTTCCGTGATGCCGAAAGCGGCACCACCTACCAGGGTGGACAGTGGATTGAGGTTGAGGCTCCGCTTTCCCGCATACCGCTTTTTGTGCGCGATGGTGCCCAACTTCCCATCAAAGGGTAGCTGAAGAGCCGGAAGCAGGTACGCTGGAGTCCCTGTTTCCGGCTTATACTTCTCGAAGCCAAGCGGCCCTGAAACCCGCAAAACCCTGTTTGCAAGAGCAAGTTCCTCAGTGTCGAGTTTTTTTGACATGCAGCGCACGAGCTGGTAAAATAATTTATTCATTAGGCTAAGGAATTGCGGCTTTTGGGGTGGAAATGCTTGGAGAAAACCATTTTCGAAAATTACCGGCTTCTCATCCAGAATCTTCCCGATGGGTTTGCCTATCACCAGATAGTGCTTGATGAACAGGGACAGCCCATCGATTACCTTTTTCTCGAGGTTAACCCTGCTTTTGAGGAACTCACCGGCTTGAAGCGAGAAAAAATCCTGGGTAGGCGAGTGACCGAAGTCTTGCCTGGGATTGAACGTTCGAGTTTCGACTGGATTGGCACTTATGGTCAGGTGGCACTCACTGGCGAAACAATGCGCTTTGAGAGTTTCTCCGAGCCGCTTTCCCGCTGGTTTGAGGTTACCGCCTACAGTGATAGAAGAGGTTTCTTCGCTACCATTTTCCGAGATATTACCGAGCTAAAGAAAACTCAGGAACGGCAGCAAAAGCTCCTTGATGCGATACCGTATTCCGTTTTGCTCCTGAACCGGGAGCGGCGTATTTTGGCCCAGAACAAAGTCACCAGGGATGTAGCAGGATCGAAAGTAGGCGATCTGTGCTGGTTTTCTTTTCATGGTACGGAGACACTTTCGGAAGAAGAGCGCGAGGAATTCGAGAGAACTGGAGTTTTGCCCGCTTCTGCCCGTTGCATTTTTTGTCGGGCTGATGAAGCCCTGGAAAAACAGCAAACAATTGTTGAGGAAGTGGAAATTAGAGGAAGGGTTTATGAGACAGGCTGGGTACCCGTGGATGGGGAGACCTATCTCCACTACAGTATCGACATCACCAAATACCGGGAGATGGAGCGCACATTGCGCAGAGAGCGGGACCGACTGAGGGAGTATCTGCGAATTGCCGACATTATCTTTGTGGTGCTCAACCTCCAGGGAGAAGTGGTGCTTATAAATCAAAAAGGAGCGGAAATCCTGGGCTATCCGCAAGAAGAAATCTTAGGCAAGAACTGGTTTGATTTTTTTATCCCGGAGCGCTTGCGAGACAAAATCCGAAATGTTTTTCAAGGGGTGGTGGCTGGGGAAATAGAGCAATTCGGGTACTATGAAAATCCCATCCTGGACCGCTACGGGAGGGAGCGGTTGATTGCCTGGCGCAATACACTCCTTAAAAACGAACAAGGGCAGATAGAGGAAGTTATCGCTGCTGGCCTGGACATCACCGAAGCCCGCAAGATGGAAGAAAAACTACGCTATCTTTCTTTCCACGATTCACTGACTGGCCTTTACAACCGTGCCTTCTTAGAGGAAGAGTTTCGGAGGCTGGATGTGGCCCGGCAGCTTCCCCTCAGTGTTATTATGGTGGACGTTAATGGCCTGAAGCTGGTCAATGACACCTACGGGCATCAGGTTGGTGACCTGCTTCTCCGGTCTGCAGCCCGGGTTTTGCAAATCGCTGTCCGCAAAGAAGACATCATAGCCCGCTATGGTGGGGATGAGTTTGTAGTTCTTTTGCCTCAAACCTCTTATGAGATGGCCCAGGAGGTTTGCCAGAGGATAAGGGATCACGCGGAAACCGTAAAGGTGCACGATGTGCCTCTCTCTTTGGCCCTGGGTGTGGCTACCAAAACTCGAAAAAGCGAGAGTGTGGCTGAAATCTTGCGCAGGGCCGAAGACGAGATGTATCGCCAGAAGCTGGCTGAGGCAAAGAGTACCCGCAGCGCCATTATCAACGCCTTGCTCAGGGCTCTGGAGGCGAAAAGCTATGAGACCGAGCAGCATGTCCTGCGCATGCAAGAGGTGGGAGTTGCCCTGGCCCGAGCGCTTGGGTTGCCTCAATCAGAACTGAGCCGACTGCAGCTGGCCATTCTCTTGCATGATATCGGGAAAATAGCCATTCCAGAAGAGATTTTAAAGAAACCTGGGCCGCTCACACCTTCTGAGTGGGAAATGGTCAAAAAACATCCCGAGGTTGGCTACCGCATCGTCCGGGCTATGCAGGAGTTCGCCCAGGTAGCAGAGGAAGTCTACTCGCACCATGAGCGCTTTGACGGCACTGGCTACCCCCGGGGTCTCCAAGGAGAGGCAATCCCAATTCTGGCACGCATCATCGCTGTTGTCGATGCTTATGACGCCATGCGCTACGGCCGCTCTTATAAAAACCCTTTAGAGCGGGAAGAAATCATTGCTGAGTTCCGGAGAAACGCTGGGAAGCAGTTTGACCCCAAACTGGTCGAAATCTTTCTCACCCTTTTTGAGCAAGGGGTTTTTGATTGAGTTTTCCAGCTGGAGCTTTTCCGGTATTTCTGCACGCTGATTTTTGCCTTCGCTGCCTTTCCAGGGCTTGCTTGCGCTTCGCTCCAAAGCTACCAGCTCGGGCTTGACGATATGTTCCCCTGACTTACTATTTTTTTCAGAGGGGGGATGAACATGAAACGGTTGGTTTTGATTTTCTCTCTGGCAGCCGGCCTGTGTCTTCTTGCTTTGCTCTTCCAGGGTTGTGCTGCCATGCAAGGGATGGAGAGTTCAGGTCAGACCGAGGCAGAGCCTGTTCGGGAAATGGAGGCAGTCATCGCTGGCTACTTCAATGCACTGGCTGCAGGAGACCGTGAAGCATTGAGAGATTATCTTCATCCCCAGAGTCCTCTCTGGGAAAACATCGAAAACATTCTGGGACAATCTGCAGTGTTGCAGGCCCAATTCCAGTCTCCTGGTTGCGCTCTGGGTGAGGTGAGCGTGGAACTTGACGGGGTGGATATTCAGGATGATACAGCATACGCCACTTTGGAAACGGTTACTGTATGCCTTTACTGCGGGAGTAGCGAATGCCAGGAAGAACCTTACCAGTCCCTTGCCGGTGAGGAGGTAACTCTTAAGAAGTGGAGCGGTCAATGGTATGTCTATTGGTTGTGAACTGGAGCGCTGGTTCCGCTTTGCCCGGGAGTGCGCCGGCGCACTCCCGGTTGTGAGGCTACCAGTTTCACCCTATTGTATCGCTTTTCGCCCTTCCTCGAAGGCCCGCAGGTTGTCTTCCTCTCTTTTTCCCCGCAGGACCTTGCTGATGGCTTCTTTCCAGAGTGCTTCTTCCTGCACTGGAAAGACGTTGCTGAAAGCTCCCAGCAAGACGGTATTGGTGTAGCGGGGGTCACCCAGGGTAAGGCTTATCTCAGTCGCTGGAACGCTGCGCACCACAAAACCAGCTTCCGCTAAGCGGGAGGGGACGTCCTGAGGATAATCGGCAGCACTTGTTCCCGGTGGATACAAGCGGAAAAGGTTTAAAAGAACGGTCCCACCGACTTTGAGGTAGGATATATAGCGCAGGGCTTCCATTTCTTCAAAAGCAATCATGAAGTCCGCTTCACCGCGCTGAAGGAGCGGTGCGTAAGCTTCCTCACCAAAGCGAAGATAGGTGACCACGCTTCCTCCCCGCTGGGCCATGCCGTGCACTTCCGATTGACAGACCATGAGTCCTTTTTGAAGCAGGACTTCAGCAATGATTTCGCTGGCTCTGAGAATGCCCATTCCGCCCACGCCGCAGAGAACGATGCTTCCCCGCATCAGGCGTTCACCTCCTCGATGGCCCCAAAGGGACAGAGCGTAGCACATACCCTGCATCCTGCACAGCGCTCAAAAGCGATGCGTATAGTTTCTCCTTTTTCAATAGCCGGACAGCCAATGCTTGCACACAGACCACACAGAAGACAGTACATATCCTCTATGGCCAGGGGAGAGTTCCTGATTTTCTTTTTGAGCTGGCAGAGCCCCTCAGCCACAAGCAGGGTGGGATGGGGAGCTTCGAAGGCTTCATGAAGGGCGTTCTTCAGCCTCTCGAGGTGGTAAGCGTTGATTTTCTCGACCCGGGGAACTCCTATTGCTTTGCCCAGGGCCAGAAAGTCTAAGCGAACGGTTTCCTCTCCAGAGAGCGTTTTGCCCGTTGCCGGGTGTTCCTGACCCCCGGTCATGGCAGTGGTTCCGTTATCGAGAATGAGGACCACGATGGGGGTTTTATTGTATACCGCATCAATGAGAGGAGGGATGCCGTTGTGGACGAAGGTGGAGTCTCCAATTACTGCCACTACGGGAAGCTCGGGGTGGGCGCGCTTTATTCCCTCAGCTACCGATATGGATGCCCCCATGCAGATGCAGGTATCCATGGCCGAAAGTGGAGGTAGAGTTCCCAGCGTGTAGCAGCCGATATCTCCGCATACAGTGGCTCCCAGGTCCTTGAGCACCTTGAATACCCCACGGTGAGGACAGCCAGCGCACAGAACCGGTGGGCGGGGGAGCAGGCGTTCATCGAAAGTTACGTAGTCTCTCTTTTTTTCAGGAAACAGAGCTTCCACAATGATATCCGGGGTTATTTCCCCAATGCCTGGAAAAATCTCTCGGCCGGTAACGGCTATCCCAGCAGCCTTGATTTCCCGCTCCCAGATAGGGTCAAGCTCTTCAAGCACTAGGAGTTTCTCCACCTTTTGGGAAAACTTACGGATTTTTTCAAGAGGTAGCGGGTGGCTAACTCCAAGCTTCAGAACCGAGACCGAAGGTGCCACTTCTCGCAGGTAGCTGTAGAGCACTCCTCCGGTAATCACCCCGATGGAGGGGTCTCGAAGTTCCATTCGGTTGAGGGGTGTTTCTTCTACCCACTGCCGGAGTCGCTCCATGCGCCGCTCAAGCTCGCGACGCCGGGAGCGGGCGTAAGCGGGGATCATCACGTACTTGGGCGCACATTTTGCATAAGGCCGTACTGGTATGGTCTTGCGTTCTCCCGGGATGACCACGCCCCGACTGTGGGAGATGCGGGTGGTGGAGCGGATTAAAACTGGGGTGTCGAACTCTTCGGAGATTTCAAAAGCCAGGCGGGCAAATTCCAGTGCTTCAGCGCTACTTGATGGCTCCAGACAGGGCACCTTGGCGAAGAAAGCATAATTGCGTGAATCCTGCTCGTTTTGGGAAGAGTGCATTCCGGGGTCGTCAGCCACAATGCATACAAAACCAGCGTTTACCCCGGTGTAGGCGAGGGTCATTAGTGCGTCACTTGCCACGTTCAGACCCACGTGCTTCATGGTGGCCAGGGCCCTTTTCCCTCCGATTGCGGCTCCTGCGGCCACTTCAAAGGCCACCTTTTCGTTGGGACACCATCGGGAGTGGACTTCGCGGTACTCGCTCAGGAACTCCAGGATTTCCGTGCTGGGGGTTCCGGGGTATCCGGCAGCGACCTCCACTCCCCCTTCATACGCTCCTCGGGCAAAAGCCTGGTTGCCAAGCATTATTATCTTGCACGTTTCTTTACCCAAGGTTTGAACCTCCTGACGATTTTTCTGGATTTTACAGGGAAGCGGAGGTAAAGTCAAATTCCTTGTTGCGTGAAGCGCAGAGCCCGATTTCTGGATAGGCGTAACCATATGCATTTCTGGTTTACGGGGTGAGCGAGATGAAATGCCCGGTTTGTGGTGTAGAACTGAAAATGGCAGAGTACCAGGGTGATTGAGATTGGCGCTGGAGACATGAATCACCTGGACGACCTGGAGGTTTTCTAAAAGAGGCAAGGTAGCTTTCCGGAAATCCCTGATTTCGTGCTTGAGGTCATTATTCGTGGAGGCAGTGTCGCGGGTGTCGTAGAAAAGGACGGTGATTTTACCCAAAAGATTTTTCTCGGTGAATGGTTCATTGTCCTGGGAGACGACTCAAACGGTACTATTGAAACCTCCAACCTCGAGCGCGACGAGTGGGAAAGCGAAGAGACAAAAGGAAAAAGAACAAAAAACCCAAGATCCTTCCTTGTGCCGAACATGGTTGAGACCTCCCTTTGAGTGGTGCGGTTTTCTTTCTATAGCCAGAAAAAAGGGCAGGGATTCTCGGGTAAATCGTTGAAACATTCAAGGCGGGGTCAGGTGACCCCGCCTTCTTTTTTTCACCATACTTCAAAGAGGCGCTTTCCCTGGTAGATCCTTCCATAACGATCCTTTACTGTGACAGTGACCGTATGGAAGCCGGCTTCGAGGGTGCTGGGAAGTGGAGCCGAGAAGGTATGGGTAGAACCAACTGGGCGCATCCAATCGGGTAGGTCGTTTGCGTACCAGTTCATCATGGGGTCAGGAAGAGAGCGACGAGTCATGGCCTGGGTTTCCTTGTTGTCGATGCTGCAGGTGACTTCCACGGCATCACAGAAAACGTTGGCCACCACATGGACACCCAGGAGGTCTCCTTTGAGGAAGATTCCCTCGGGGAGTGCTGGGTCCTTGAGCCGTCGTTCTACCCGGTCGGCGATAAAGAACGAGATATTCAACTGGTCATCAATGGCTCGGCCATAGATTTTATAGGTTTCTTTCCATTCGTTTCCTTGGAATTCGAAGATCATGTAGCCTTTGGGGGCTGCGTCCCGCTGGTAAGAGAAAGGTATTCCGTACTCATCTTTAGGGCCGCTCCACCAAGAGCCACATCCAGCGCCAGCGATAATCTGGGGGAAAGGAAGATTTGGGGACCAACCGTCGATGGTCGTATCGGGATAGAGTCGCTCCAGAGTATGAGTGTGGCCAGCAAGGAAAAGAACTTTGCGTCCTTCAAGGATTTTGAAAAGGTCTTCCCGGTTTTTGACCTGGTGTTTTTCAGCCGCGCGGTCCATGTAGGAAATGAGAGGAATGTGCATGGCGATAACGACGAGATTCTCCGCTGGCACCATGGCGAGGTCATTCTTGAGGAAGGTAAGCTGCTCTTCGGAAATACCACCGTAGTACGCCTTGCCATCCCAGATGATGCTGTCGAGGACCACGAAATGAACCTTACCCACGTTGAAAGCGTAGTAGGGAGGCATCACTTTTTTGGTAAAGGTTTCGGTGCTATAGGCATCGTTTTGAGAGTCATAATTCATGTCGTGGTTTCCCAGAACATAGAAGGTGGGGATTCCCATTTCTCCCATAACCGTGAGATAACGGTCATAGAGCCCCAGCACATCGTTGACGTTGTCTCCAAGCATAAGCGCAAACGAGGCATCGACACCCTGGAGTTCTTTGACCAGAGAATCCCGCAGGTATCCGATCTCCCGATGGTCGGTCACCTGGGTATCGCCGATGGCGATCATTTTGAAGGACTCGGTTTTTTGTCCGGGAAGAAGTTGAAAATCTACCGAGACGGGAAGGTTTCCTGTGGGAGCGAATCCTTTATACTCCTGGATAAAGTCAGGTGATCCATTGGGTCGGTGGACGTAAAAAAATTGGGGAATGTTCTTCTCATTCACCGGAAGAGTATACTCTGCAGGTTTGATCACAAAAACCACCATCTCGTTTCGCACGGGAAGGGTGTAACGCCCTGTTGCGTCGGTTTGGACTACCTCAATTCCATTTGACACACATACCCCGGGGATACCCTTTTCGCCAACATCAAAGGTTCCGTTACCGTTTGCATCCTCGAACACCACGCCCTGGAAGGTTTCCTGGGCTCCTGCCAGGTTCGCCCACAACACCACAACGCACACCAGAACAATCCACCATCCGACTCTGCGCTGCATTGCTATACCTCCTTTCTAAGGTTAGAAAGAGCATAAAACCAGTCCTTTAAGGGAATATGAAGGGGAGATAAAATTTTTTTTAACCGGATTCTTTGTTGTGCCGAAATGGATCTGGTAATTTTCACAATTTTGCCGTAAGTTATCCATTTTTTAGTCGAACCTTGCTGGTAGGATATTCGTAAAATCAAGAAAGAGGTGGTAGCGATGCGGAAAAATCTTTTTCTGGGAATGGTGTTAACCGGTCTTTTGGTGCTGGGGTTTTCGGCTTTGGCACTGGCACAGAACAACTGGGGGCAGAATCTCACCGGAAAAACCGAGTTGATTGCCGGCAAGGTCCTTGCGGTTGACCTTACTCCCCCGAATACCAGTTTACGCCTTCAGGTAGGTGAGGAGGTTCTCACGGTGGAACTCGGTCCGGCATGGTTTGTGGACGATTTCTCTATAAAGGCTGATGACGAGGTCACCATCGTGGGGGAACGGACCGGTGAAAATGTTCTGGTCGCTTACAGTGTGAGCAAAAGTCAGGATGGTAACGCCGTAACCCTGACCCTGCGCGATGCCAACGGGAAACCGGTCTGGAGTGGAACATCTGGGCCTCAATCGGGCAACCAGTATCAGAACCGGAATCGGGTCACCCTGCAGAACGGAGGGAATGGCAATGGTAACGGGAACGCCCCCGGCCAGGGTCGCCAGAGTGGCCCCCAGGATGGAAGCGGTAACCAGTGGGGCCAGAATAACCGGAACCAGTCCGGCCAGCAGGGTGGTAACGGCGGAAGAAGATAAACTCGGTTTGAAGTAGGGCCAGTCAAGCGGGAGAAGATGTCTTCTCCCGCTTTTTATTTTTCCATCAGGAAAAATTCGAATGTACCGGCTGACTACGTCTTGGAACTTCTGCGACCATAGCTCCAGTCCATCGTGAATATTGTCTTTTCGGAGGGTAAGGGCGATAATAGGGTTTACCGGTCGATCATCGCTGTTTGAAAGAATGAAAAACGGGAGATTGATAGGTATAGAGTTTCTTTGCACTGGAAAAACCCTCCCCGAGAGACCAGGTCCTTTGCCATCCTCGTCGAAGGCCTGGACGTCCCATTTGTTGGGGTCATTACCCATTGGTTCTTTATAATATTCCTCCCGAAAAACGGGATTTACCAGAAAGGATTCCTGAGGAAAAGTTTCTCCCTGATGGAACAGTCCAGAGTTGAAACTTTTTCCGCCAGAATGCCTCTATGGGACCAAAGCCACCCTTTGGCACCCACCGCTACTGTTTCAGAATCTTTGCTCTGGGTACCATGGTCAGGCCGGATCCGAAAATGACTCGCAAAAGACTTTTCAAGGGAATGGACCAGCACGTTCTGGCTCAGGCCCAGTTGGTGGGTTTGTATGGGAAAAAGGAGCCGGCGCGAAGAAGGGATTCTTGCCGGGAAAAGAAAGGGTAACCGGGTTTACCAAATGGTTTAGAGGATGTGGGGAAACCTTTTGGTATGCCTTCTTGGTCCAGGTCTTTGCCTATATTGTTTCAGTCATCCCCGTTCTGACTGAATGTGTCCAGTAGTAATTCATGATTTCGCTTTCTGGCCCACTGTCTGGCGCCTCCGCGAAGAATTGGATTTTCCGACCGGAGCAACAGTTCGGCCATTTCGTCTTCCTCGAAGTGGTCGAGAACTTCAAGTAGATTTTCCTCCACACCTGGTGGACAGTGAACGACAAAAACTCGTATGCCCCGGCGATGATGACGATGTCTTTTTGCGATAGTGCTTCACACAGGACCTCAGGTACTCTTGGACCACCAATTTGACTCAGGACCCAGGCGGCGGTCTTTTCCAGGCCAAGGTTTTCTCCCCGAAGGGTCACAGGAAGGGGTTCCGCGGCCCGGATATCGCCGATTTCTCCCGGGGTATAGGCCGCACCCATCCGCACTTGAGGAATATCGTGCTGCAGCGCTTCACAAAAGACTTCCACCACCGCAGAATCCTTGGTGTGTAAAAGGGCTCAGGAAGCCTTCCACCAGAGGTCGGAATTTTCGGTATTCATTTTCCGGAAACTTCGATCAAAGGTTGTATTGCTCTGGGGTTTCCGATTTTGCCCAGAGCTTCGGCACTGTCCTCGCGCACAAAAGGGTCTTTACTCTCGTCCCGACGTGCCCCAAAAGGGGCCTCGCTCTCTTTAAGGAACTCATCACGAAACGCTATGCCTCGTTGCCCCCAGAGAACATTGGCGACCTCAAAGGAGATTCCAAGTCCTTGTCCAGGGCTTTGAGGGCCTCCCGGAGTTTCGCCCACTCTCGATCTGCATCTTTGCCCGAGCATCCCTCAAGGCCGAGGACAGAGAATAGGACTCTCTCCGTTTCACCACGGGCACCTCCAAGGATCATGGAAAATGACTCAACGGGACTGTAGGGGGAGGGGAGGATGTTCCCTTTCTCCCTTTCAGCAACTTCTCCAAGGAGTCGAAAGGCAAACTCTGGAGACTAGAAAGCGGGAGGTTCTTTGGGGTTCCCGACTCCCTGTACGGGGAGGACTCCAAGGATTCCATCATTCTCGTTGTAGAAGAAGACCCCGATTCTATTGTACCGACTGAGGGTAAAGAAGCCCGGGGTGTAGTGCCTGAGGGGAAGCACCTGGGGATTTTCCTGGAACCCGGGACGGGCCCATCCCCCCACCTCCCACTGATAACAGGTGTTGTCAAAGCCGAAATGGGTGACCTCCACGGGTCCCCCCAGCGCTCTCACGAGAATGCGAGATCCCGAGAGACCCCGGACAGTACAGAGACCCGGAATCGTTTCTTCCCCAAGAACCCGGGACCCAGAAAGCACGATAGTCCCAATTCTCCCGTCGTTCTCATTTCCGATAATGACCCCAATCTTGCCATACCGGGCAATCATGAGCATAAAGAGTCCATAGTGTGGAATCGGGTAGTACTTTGGGTTTTGGGCAAACTCTGGATGAGAGAAACCCGCCACCTCGTCATGAAGGTACCTTCCCTTGGCCCAGAGGCCAACCTCAATCGGCTCCCCGAAAGAGAGAATCTCGAACTGCCCATCTCGCATGGTCACTCTCCCGAGTCCGGGGACCTCAAGGCCCTGGAAAGGTCCACCTTGAAGGGCCTGAAACGTCACCTGCCCATCGTTCTCTCGCAGGAAAACAGCGTATATTTTCTCATAGCGGGCAAGAACCAGGAGAAGGGTTCGGTAGTGAGGAAAAGGGAAATACTGAGGATTCGCAGCAAATTCCGGACGGGCCCATCCCCCAACTTCAGTATGAAAGTAATACTGCTTCCCAGGGTCCCATCCAGCGATGAAATCGTTCCCCCGCACCTCCACGCCTGAAGTCTGTGACTCGGGCGTCCCCGAAGAATCGAGGAGAAGATAGGAAACCTCCACGGGTTTTGCCGGGTCCATGGCTTGGACCTCAAGAACGTAGTCTGTGGCCCACATGAGGCGATAGTCTGGGTTTGGATGAGCGATGAGGCGAACAAAGGATGGATCGTCAATGATGACAACATCCTGAGACGATGCGAGGGCCATACCTCCTGCAAGGAACCCAAAAAGCACAAGAACAAGGGAAACGTATCTCATTCCTCGCCCTCCTTTGTCTGCACATTCTTACTCTGCATCATACTGGACTTCCCCCAAAAGGTGGAAGCACTGTTATTTTACTCTAACTCGTATTGTCTTTCAAATTCCTCTTTTCTCCTCTACCCCAGTGTGGAATAGTCTTTCTGAGTTATAGAATCCCTCAATGGAGACAAAGAGACTCAGTTTTACTTCTTCTTGGGTCTTGTATTTTCTTCCGATGAGTTCGGTCTTTAGGGTCTTAAAGAATGATTCCATCACCGCATTATCGGAACGGTTTCCTTTTCTGCTCATGCTGGGGATCACCCCGTGTCTTGTGGCAATCCTCGGATACTGGATAACTATACTGAATCCCCTGATGGGGTGATGGGGAAGGGGACAAGCCGGCTTTCTCCGTTCCAAAGCTTTTGAAGGACCCAAAGGAGGAATTCCTGGTTCAGTCTCTCGTTGGCATCTCAGCCTCCCACTTTCTGGGAGTAGAGGTCCATGATGACCGAAAGATACAGCCACCCATCTTTCCTGGGGATAGAGGTGATATCGAAACAGCAATAGAATCTGGTCTCTCAGCCTGGAATCCCTGGTGTACCGGATTGGGAGCTTTCTTGAAGGCATGAGCCGAATTGGTGGTGACCCGATACCGCTTCCGAGTTCGTGTTGCATAGTCATACTTCCTTATCAGTCGAATTATCCGGTTTCTCCCCACCTATAGCCCTTCTTCTTGAGGAAAGCAGTCATCCTGGGACTCCCATACATACTTTTCCTTCCCTCAAAAGCCTTCGTGGTGGCCGTAAGGAGTTCTCGATTGGCTTTAGCTTCCTTCGATTCGCCGCTCCTTCAAAAAGGCGTAATACCCCCTCTACCCTAACCTGCAAGACTTTGACTCAACCTCTCCACCGAAAAGGTAGCGGTGGGTATCCAGAAAAGAGAATTTCATTTTGGTGTCTTTGAGAAAAGTTCACGCGCTTTTTTGATAGTCTTTTTCTTCAGCAACCCTTTTGAGCTCTTTTTCTCATTAGCGCACATAGGCCTCATCCTTTCGAAGGTTTCCCTTTCCAGGAAAAGGGTCCTGTGGTTCTTCTCGGAAAGTCCTTTTCCACGTATAGATAAGACTTTCCCCAATACCAAAGTCCCTGGCGAAACCTGTGCTACACTCTACTTCCTTTCTTGAACAAGGCGCAAAATTTTGAGCTTCACTCTCGGTCATACTTTCTTCTTTCCATTTTCTGACACCTCCAGTTCATGATGCTCTCCTTTTCTTTGCCTCCACTCAACTGGGGGAAGGTCATCTTCTGGCTCAGGGTTTGAAGTTATTGGAGGTCTTGAGTCTTGGTGCTAAGGAGGTAGAGAGGGAGATGATAGGTTTATGAACTGAGGATGGGAAGTTGGAGATTGGATTCCATTTTGGCCAAGGTTACAGTTTAGAGATTGATCGGGTGAAACAGTGCGGTCGGTCTGAAAAATAGGCTTCCTATATGGGTTGAGTTCTCAGCACTACGCTCCAGGAGGTAGGGCGTATCTGGTCGTCTCGTCAAGCAGGGTAATATACGTGGCCGAGAGGGGCGATGGTGGAGCTTTCCTGATCGGCTCAGCGCTTTTCTCCGTATCTTCGGCTTTATTACCGAAAGTGCCTTTTGGAGGGGTGCAACACGGCAATTGTGGCTTGGACAAGGAGAATGTTAGAAATCCTCTGACACCCTTTCGACGAAGAAACGGTTTATGAGGAAAGACCGGTGAGGTTTTCTCTTCCGCCCTCGCAAAATTTTAGCCTCTGAGCTCTTGTCAAGGATAGGGGATGGAAGGTCAGATAGTTTCGATGTGTGCCCAAGGGCATGGAGAGAAGTATAAGAATGACTCCCGGCTGGCTATTTCATCAAGGATTCTTAGGATTCAAATTGTTAAAAGAAATTTTGGGATGAGAAACTCAAAGGATTAGAAAAGGAGTTAAGACTCGTTTTTCAGAGAAGAGGTTTTGTTGCCCTTTGGGAGTTGCCGTAACACAAAATAGAATATGCCACCACAAAATACGTGTTTCTGAAAAAAGAATTCGGGTTTTGTGTAAATTTGAAGCCTCTCAACTAGTAAGTTCAGGAAATTCTCACTGGGGGGAGTGCTGAAAGGCTGGCGGTTTGGACCATTTGCAAGGTGGGGTGAAGGAGCTCGGGCGTGCCTGAGGTATGGAAAGGAGCCTTACCTGGCTATCCTTGATTTTTGCGAGATGACCCGTATCCAGGTTATTGCCGTATAGGGAGTTTTACCAGAGGTGTATCAACTTGGGTAGGATTTCCCACAAAAAAGGCTATGTTCCGCTGAGAAGGCATACGTTAATGAGAATGCTTCCAGTTTGAATGATGGTCTGGAGGAGCGGTTCGTAGACATCAAGAGCAGCATTGGTATCGGTAACTGGGTCATGGGGAAGGATGTTGAGAAGAGCATCCTGCCTATAGATGGAATGGCCGTTCTCTCGCCAGTTTTTGACATTGCTTGCGGCAAGAGAAAGGAGAATAGCTAGCGGATAATCAGGCCTTACGGGTTCACAGTCAGTAACTCCCAGGGCTTCATAATTCATAGCGTGGTCAGAAAGGGTGGGACTAAAGGGGTTGTTTCCCACTGTCAGTGTTCTCAGAGTGGCAAGCTTCCCTTTGCAGGAATCTGGGTCGTTAGATTCGAAACAACCGATGATTTCCTCCACCAGAGTTTTACTTCGCTCAAGGAGGAGAGTTATCTGCCGAAGGGTTGGGTCGTTTTGACCGAGTTCCTGAAGGAGAATAACTTTATATGCTTGCGCGACTGAACCCGATACCACTCCAGGGAGTTGCACCGACCAGTTGAGAGCGTCATAGAGGTAATCGAGGAGGTCAACGGTGCTTGAAGCCAGTCCCAGGGTAAAACCAAATTGCTGGATAAGGCTTTTCTGGTTGGTAAGGTAATCTCCAAGTCCTTCAGAAAGGGCATCAGTGAGGTAATCATCCGGAGAAACACCGAAAATGGAGAAAGCACTCACGCCATAATCGATCACCGGTAGGGAAGCATTCACCACATCGGGGTTTAGTCCGGCCAAGTATTCTCGAACGGTTTTCCCACACAGGAAGACCTCGGTTTTCCCTTTGAGGGCGGATAAGACCACTGCCTGGAGTGCTTCGTTTTTGTAATTGGCCCAGTTTGCAGGAAAAACCCAGACGGTTTTCTCCCTGACCTCGGTTCCCTTGCGGGTTCTTATGAGGAACCGTTCTGGACGGGTGAGGGTTGCGGCTTCAAAGGCTACTCCCCATTCATCTTCGGGAAGGTACGGTGGCTCCCGTTTCCTCCAGGCAGGATTGGCCGATTGTCGACCGAGGAAGCGGCCATCCTGACGGAACACTTCCATATCCCTCTGGCCATCGAGGCAGGTGAAGTAAAAACGGGTACAGTCCTCGGGAAGGATGAAAACCGTGTCACTTGCTTCGACGAGGTTGAGGGATTTTCGCTCACCTTCTGCAAAAATGCCAGCAGGGTAAAGGTCGGTTACTGGGGTGAACTTCCCATAGGTTTTTCTATCCCCTGTATCAAGAGCCAGCCACCGGTTGGGAAGGAATACCCATTCGGTCCCCGAGCGGGTGTCTTTCACCTTAAGTCCTAAGACAAACCAGCCGGGTTTATTTCCGGAATTGTCATGGAGAAGGACGATGTGGTCGAGGTTTTCGATAGCCCGTCCGGTAACTGAAAAGATATCCCGCCGTCCTCGTTCAAAGGGGTTACCGCTATGGAAGAGCCGCATAACCCCTGAGCCGTACCGTACACCTTCCCGCTCCTCGGGTTCATAGAGAGCAAGGAACACCTGGGCATCGGTACCAGCATTTTCCAGGTCTCCAGTCAAAACCTCCACTTCGTAGGTGGCGGAGTTTTGTCGCGCAAAGGCAGGAGGAATGGTGAGGCGCCTGCCGCCAATAGTTCGTCTTTGGTCCACAGCCACTTCTTTCGTGACACTTGTCGTTTGCCAACGGTCATCGGTAACCTTAAGAGTCACCGGCATGATCTGAGGCACAGAAAAGAAATGGGCAAATTCTCGTGCTTCAATTATGGCTGAACCAGGCCAGGACCACTCGTACTTGATGATCACCCCATCAGGGTCGGAGGAAGCGCTTCCATCAAATGCCACGCTCCTGAAATAGTGCATTTCATCTTCGGAAATGAGGAAGTCTGCTACCGGATGGGCGTTGGGCGGGAGGGTCAGGGTGAACCGGGGTGGAGTGAATCTCCAAGGTTCCACTACTTGCTGGATGGTATTCCCAGGAAAAGCAAAGGAGATATCCCAGCTCCCTCGAAGGAGTGGAGCAACGATCCGTGTTTTTGGACTCCCCAACCTTGCCTGGAATTCGAAAATCCGCCAGTCCTGCTCCCAGATAAGGCGAAGCGGAAGGGATGTACTTGGAAAACCGGGAGCGACTCCCTGTATCCGTACCACGTAGTCATCGCGTTTTTCTAAGGTTAAATTCCCGGTAATATTGTTTCCTGCGGCATCGAAGACCTGGAGGTGCCGGAGGATATCATCAGCGAAGAGGTACGACCATGGCCGCTCAGGATCCTGCTGGATCTGGATTTCGAAAGCATATTCCGGGTGCACGGTGTACGGAGTGTCAAAGGAAGCCTCGGCAGTACCGCGGCGGGAGGTGACCCGGAGTGTGCCAGAAACCAAGAAGGTATAGCCATTCCACAGGGGTTGGCACTCTGGTGTGCTCGGGAGGTATTTGAAAAAGATTTTTCCATGGATTACTTCTTTTTTGGCAATCCGTTCTGGCAATGGATCACCGCTAACAAACTGGAGGTTCTTAGTTTCAAGGTTGAAACGTAAATCGTCGATATCCACCGGAGCGTTGTTCCTGAGCGTCCAGTTGGCTACGAGGTGTTCCCCTTCGGGATACGTCTGAACTTCAAGGTAAAGAGGATTGGGAAAGGGAATAACGGTCATGGCGAAAGTTCTTTGAGCCGGCCCCAAGGAGGCGGTGACCGTGGTCACCTTGGGGGTGCTATCCTGGAGTTTGGGGGTAAGCCAGGTAAAGGTAAGGCGTTCCTCCTCTTTGGTGATAGAGACCTCCTTCACACTCACCGAGAGGAGTTTCTCGAGTTCCGGGAGGGTGTGAAAACGAAGCTCGGTGGGTAAATCTTCAAAAACCTCGGAAAGACTTTCCCCATGAGGAGACACTTCTACGAGTTCTATGGGGAGGGGCCAGCCTGGGCCAGAAATATCGAAAGCGACCAGCATCGGGTTTTCGATTCCTTCGTCCCGTTCGAAGCGATTACTGAGGAAGGTGCATCCCTTATCTCGGAGAACGAGGACCCTTTCACTCGGATCATATCCTTCGGGGAAGACGAAGACCCCGGTGAGTTCTCCCGGAGGAAGAGCATAGCGCAGCAGGAGATGTCCCTGGGTAGCAAGGAGTTCTTTTCCGCCCACCACCCGGCACCTTCTCGCGCTCAATCCCGGGGGCCAGAGGGTTTTTTCGGTAACTCGCCTTCCATCGGGGGAAAATGCATGGAGAACGGTTTCCTTAGGACCCTTTTCCTCGACGATGATTACGGTGTCGTCATCCAGGAAAGCACCATAGAGCGTGGTTTTACCACGAGGCGTAAATTGGCCCAGGGAAATTGGTGGTTCTCTGGTATCGGCAATAAAAAAATGGAACGTCTCAGTTTCATCCTCGATAGCGAGGAGCATCTTGCCAGAAAATGCATCGAAAAAATGAAGCGGTGAAGGAACAATACGTGGGGCAGGGACGATATCTGGAAGAGGGAACCGTTGCACCATTTCACCAGCTTCATCGAGGAATTCCAGGAACACTGCATCCCTCTCCTGGCAAAGAATGGGGAGGAATGTGCTCGGAATGGAATTCCGGCTCTCCCAGGTGTGACCACTTCGTTCGGGGAAAAAGAACCGCACTCCTGGGGAGAGGTGGGTAATGGGGAAGCGCTTGCGATCCTGAGGAAGGAAACCGAGATATCCGCCGAAATTCCGTTGTGCATCCTGGGTGGGCACAAGGATTACCTTCCCAAAGGCAATTACTGGCTGTCCTCCTCCAGGAACGGGCTCACTTAGAAGGCATTCTTCCGTTTCTACATCGAAGACGTGAACTACGCCCCGGTCGTTGGTTACCAAAAATCCACCCTCGGCAACCAGGACCAGGTTTCCAGGGAATACTTTCTCTTTTTGTGTTTCAAGGGAGAGTACCTGCGTGTCTACGGCTTCGCCAGCGTAGTAAAAGACATATCCCTCACACAGACCATGAAGGATGCACTGTTCAGGAAATGCCTTCTCGCAGATAACCTTTTGAGTCGCACAGTCAACGACCACAAGAACGTTCTTCCGCACTACAAAAGCCAGAAGGTTTCCATCCTGAAAAGGGCCACTGGTGGGGGTGTGGGAGGCATTAGCGATGATGCGTGACACTCCGTCAGATTCCTGCAGTGGTTCCCATTTGTAGAGAATTTGCAAGAAGTCTGTTTCTTTCCCAAAAACAGAGGAAAACCCAAGAAGAACCAGAAAAGCAAAAATCCCGGTAAGTAGAGATAAAGTTCTTTTCAGAATGGGAGTGAACACATCCTTCCCTCCTCAAGAGTATTTTACCACCCCAACCTGGAGGAGGAAAGAGGTGATGTAAGTTCATTGTAGGCGTCTCAAAGAAACACAAAGGACCTCACCGTCCAGTGTGGTATAAACCTTGTCTGTGTAACAACACACTTCTCTGGAGGTGAGGTCCATGGATATGGTACAGCATATTCTCAAAGGATGTCAGAGGATGCTGGAAACAGTGGACCACTTTCTGGAGGAGGGGGTGACCTTCCAGGAATTCGGAGAGGACCTCTGGGAGACCATGCACGGTGTGGGAAGGGAAATCCTCAAGGTGGTCCTGGACACCAAAGACCAGGAAATTAGAGAGGATAGAAGGAGAAAGAGAGCTTCGAGGTGGTGCGCAAGGACAAAAGGACCATCCTCACCCCCTTTGGGGATGTGACCTACCAGCGGACCTACTATGGGAAGAGAGGAACTCAAAAGTACATCCACCTCCTTGACTCTTCTACAGGGTGAAAGAAGGAACGGCGTATCAATCCCCTGCCTGAAGCTTTGCTCCTTGAGGAAGCGACCGATACCTCCCCTTCCCAGAGAGGGGAAGAGGAAAAGTCTCTCGCAGGTCTTGCCCCTACCTCTTCATCGAAGCCGATGAGGACCATGTCCCCAGCAGGAAAAAAGAAGCATCAGGAATACCCAGAAGCAAAGAAACAAGACGCCTCTTTGCCAAACTCGTCTATGTCCATGAGGGAAAGGTGCAAGATGGGGAAAGGACCAAGCTCCGCCACCCTCACTCCTTTGCTGGTCTCTATGAGGACACCGAAAACCCCTGGTTCGAGGTCTTCGAGTACCTGGAGGAACATGATGACCTGGACCGTTGGGAGTGCATTTTCCTCTGTGGAGATGGAACTTCCTGGATGCAGAAAGGCCGTGAAATCCTCCCCAAAAGCATCTTTGTCCTGGATCGCTTCCATCTCCTGCAGTATGTTCAAGGAACCTTTGCCCACTGTCCCCATCTTTTTCCTGAACTCCACCGAACTCTCCAGGAGGGAAACTGGGAGGGTGTCCAGGGTATCCTGAGAAACGCTCACACCCGAAACCCAGACCCCAAAAAGAGGAATCACCTCAGAGACCTCAAGACCTACCTGGCCCGGAGTCTGGGTATTGCCACCGTCTACCAGGAGCAGCAGTTGATTCCTGGTTTGACCGTAGCTGAGAACCTTTTTCTGGGGAGAGAGTGGCGAGCCAGGGGCGGCTGGGTGGATTTTGGAAAGCTGTTTGCTGAAGCCCAGCGGGTTATTGACCTTTTCGGCCTTTCGCTGGACCCTCGGGCGAAAGTGGAGAGCCTTTCCGTTGCTGAAAGGCAGGAAGTGGCCATCTTAAAGGTTTTGCAGGAGAAGACCCGAGTGATTCTTCTTGATGAACCAACTGCAGCACTTTCCAGAGAGCAGGTCCAGTTTTTCTTTGACTTCGTCAACCGTCTGCGGGAACAGGGCATGGCCATTCTCTATATTTCCCATCACCTGGAGGAGGTGCTGACCATAGCTCAGAAGGTTACCGTGCTCCGGGATGGCCAGAAGGTAGGCACTTTCCAAAGTGGCGAGGTGGATAAAGAGGCGCTGGTAGAAAAGATGGCTGGGCATCGGCTGGCTCGAAAGCCCACGGGAGAGAAAAGTCCACCCCGGGAAGTGGTACTTGAAGTGGAGAACCTGGGAGACGGGAAAAACTTCCAGGGAGTTTCCTTTCTCCTGCGCAGAGGTGAAATCGTGGGTTTTCTGGGGGTTACAGGTTCGGGATGTCGCAGTGTGCTGCGTGCTCTGGCGGGTCTCCATAAATGGAGCGAGGGAAAAGTTACCATCCAGGGCAAGGTCTTCAAGCTTTATCAGGTTACCGACGCAGTTGAGCTGGGAATCTTTTTTATGCCTGAGGACATGCGCCGGGAAGGGTTGGTGCTTCCCCTGGGGTTTACTCAAAACATCACCCTTTCTCGTTTGAGGAAGGTTTTGTGGAGAGGATTTATTCACCCGGGCAGAGAGCGTGCTGTGGGTCAGGAATACGTCCATGTCCTGAACATTGCTGTCCCCGGTGAGCGGGCAGAAGTGGCAATTTTGAGCGGAGGAAACCAGCGTAAAGTACTCCTGGCTCGAGCTCTGTTTTCCGATGCCTGGTGCTGGCTGCTTGAAGATCCCACCCAGGGGATTGACGTGGAGGCCCGGGCGGAAGTCCATCATCTCCTGCTTCAGGCAAGGTCGCTGGGGAAGAGTATTCTCCTTTTCTCTTCGGACTTTGACGAGCTGATCACGGTAACCGATCGCATTTTGGTTTTTCACCGGGGGAAGGTGGTGCAGGAAATTGACCGACCTGAGCAGACGACGCCTCAGGAATTGCTCCGACTCATGCTGGGAGGGTGAACGATGAAAGGTGTAGCCTTGCGTGGTCGTCAGGTATTACTTTTAGTACTGGTGGTTATCGCTGTGTTTACCGGGGTTGTAAATCCCCGTTTTCTGAGCGTACAGAACTTCCTGAACATTCTGCTTCAGATTTCCGTTCTGGGGGTAGTCAGCTTGGGAGCGACCATTCTTCTTGTTTCCGGGAACCTGGACCTTTCGGTGGGGAGTTTGCTCTCCCTCAGCGCCTACCTGGGAGGCTTGGTGATCATGCACAGTGCCTCTCTGTTTTTCGGGATTATTACCTGTCTGGGGGTAGCGGTGCTTTTTGGTCTTTTCAACGGGTTCCTGGCTTCTTTAGAGCGGGCTCATCCTTTCATTTTCACTCTGGGTATGATGACTTTTTTGCAGGGTATTGCCATCGTTATCAGCCGGGGTAGTCCCATAAACGGTATGGGAGGACTGTATGAGCTGCTTGGCATACGGGATCTTTTCCGAGTCCCCATGCCGGTGGTCCTTTTCGTGATTTTACTCCTGGTGGTGCACCTGTTCCTAACCTATTTCCCCTTGGGAAGATACGCCTACGCCCTGGGTGGTAACCAGGAAGCCAGTCGGCTCTCAGGAATCAGAGTTGGACGGGTGAAGATTTTTCTCTACGGTTTGAACGGGCTTTTTGTAGGTATTGCTGCCTTGATGCTGAGTTCCATTCTGGATTCCGCCCTGCCTACCATGGGTACGGGTTATGAACTGCGCTCCATTGCCGCGGTGGTCATTGGGGGAATCCCTCTTTTTGGGGGACGGGGGAACGTGTGGGGCACGTTGCTTGGAGTTTTGCTTCTGGGATTGGTATCAAACAGCATCAACCTGATGGGGATAAGCGCCAATTTTCAAAATGTGGTTTTGGGTGCCATTATGGTGCTGGCAGTGATGTTTCAGGGTTCACGGTGAAGGAGGTGATAGAGCGCTTTTGAGTCTGATGTAGCACATTTTTGAAGAAAGAGAAAGTTTTTGAAGGGAGGTTAGAAGGTCATGAAAAGGAGTATTCTAAGTTTGGTTTTGATTATGTTTCTGGTGCTGGATGTGTGGGGTCTGGCGGTTGCTGAAGAAGAGCTGGAGATTGCGTTCATTCGAGCCACAGGTGAACCCTATTACCAGTATGGTTCTCAGGCGGCAGAGATGGCAGCAAAAATGCTGGGAGTGAAGATGATCATTTATACCTCCAACCTGGATCCCGCTCAGGAGCTTGCCAACGTTCAGGATGCCATCTCTCGAGGAGTAGATGGAATCCTTATTTACGCCGTGTCGCTCTCTTCGGAGCGAGCAGCCGTGGATGCTGCCAGCAAGGCTGGTGTCCCCATTTTCTTCCAGTACGGGTATCATCCTGACTTGCTTCCCAAGTCGGCCGGGTTCATGCAAATTGACCTCAAAGCGTTTGCCAGACCTCTGGGTGAATGGATGGCTGAAAACCTTGAAAGCGGCAAGGTAGCCATCATTGAGGGCACCCTGGGTCGGGGTGATGCTGAGGCATACAGTGAAGGCTTTAAAGAAGGCCTGGCTAAGAATCCCAACCTGAAAGTGGTGGCTCAGGTATCGGCAGAGTGGAACCGCCAGAAAGCCTATGAGGCGGCAACTAACATCATCACTGCTCACCCGGACCTGGTGGGACTCTTCGTGCAGAATGAGGACATGGCAGTTGGGGCCGCCAACGCTCTGGAGCGGCTGGGTAAGTTAGATCAGGTAAAAATCGTTTCTCAAAACGGCGCTCCATACGGCCTGGATCTTATCCGGGAAGGCAAGCTGCAGCTTACCAATGCCAATCCTCCTTCCATTGCTTCGGTCATGGCCCTGCGCATACTGCTGGGAGTTATCAAAGGCGAAATTGAGCCCGGACACTTTTACTGGGCTCCCACTCAGCTCATCAGCAAGGACAACCTGGAGGTTGCCTATCGCTGGGATGCTGATGAAAAGGATATCGAAGCCTGGTTGCAGTTGCCCCTTCCTGAGCCGGTTATCCCACCACCTGCTTCCTGAAACAGCGCCCCCGGGAAAACCCCGGGGGTGTGTCTGCGTTGTGTCCTACGGTGAGTTTAAACCGTCTTTCATAGTTTTGGATTCGCAAAGCAGCCGGCTCACGGCTGTTTACTGGCGAATAATTGAGTTTCTCCTCACCAATGCTTTACAATGTAGAGGGATTTTGTGTTGCCTCCTTTGCAGGGTGCTTTTTGCCGGGTGGGCTGAGGGCTTTTCTAAAGCCGGAAGAAGTGAGGGTATGGTGGGGCAAGTTTTAAAGACCCTCTCACGCTTTCTTGAGGTTCTGCCCGTGGAATGACGGGGGAAGAAGAATGACTGAACTACAAAAGGTTCTGAGGGATTTGAAGCAGGAGATCATAAAGGTTTTGGGTGAGAAGTTTCAGGAATTGATACTTTTTGGGTCTTATGCAAGAAAAGAAGAAGGTGCATTCTCAGACATTGACCTTTTGCTTCTTGTAAAGGGTGAGCTTTCTCGGGAAGAAAAAAGGAAAATGGATGAGGTCATAAGCAGATTTTCCCTTGAAAACGATGTAACCATTGCCTGTATTGATTATCCGGTGGAAATCTTTGAGCGATTTAACACGCCATTTCTTTTGAATGTCAAAGAGGAAGGGATAAGAGTGTGAAATATTCTGAAGAAGTAAAGGCTCTGTTGCACAAAGCCCAAAGAAGCTTGGATGCGGCAAAAGAACTGTTTTCTAAGGGTTATTACGACTTTGCTGTTTCACGTGCCTACTATGCAATGTTTTATTCCGCAGAGGCGGTTCTCCTCACCAAAGATTTTTAAAAAACATTCTGCGGCTATCTCTGGGTTTGGGAAAGAATTTGTCAAGACAGGAGAATTTGAAGAAAAGTACCACGGATATCTGCTCAATGCTTTTCGGGAAAGAGAGAAAGGGGATTATGATGTTTTCCTGTTCCAGGGTAAGGAAGACGCAGAAGAAGTGTTGAAAAATGCTGAAGAATTTATCTCTGCGGTGGAAAATTTTCTACTAAAGCTTGGATATGAGCGCAAAGGGAGTTGTGGGTAAGAAAAGGATTATTCCCTTCTGGTACTAAAAAGGCCTCGGCGAAAGACCTGCTCTATTTTCGGAAACTCCTTCGGGTCCGTTTTCCACCAACCCGCCTTGTTATGACAATGTCAGCCATTTTGCTCTTTCGGATTGCTTTTCCCTCTGGCTAAAGCAGAAGGTTATTTGACAAAGCTCTTTTTACGCTTTACTCTATTGTTAGGTAATACTCAAGAGGTGAGTAAGATGAAAACTGCTAAAATTACCAGAAAAGGGCAGATTACTATCCCAGTGGAGTTTCGCAAAAAACTTGGAACCGACCTGGTGGAAATCGAGATGCAAGAAGAAAAAGTGATCATCAAGCCGGTGAAAAAAATTGGTGGTATTTTCCATCGCTACGCCCTGAAAGATAAACCCATAGAAGAGATCCTGAAAATGGAAAAAGAGGCTGTGAACAATGCCTTCAGAGAGAAACACAGTAATCGTTGATGCTAATGTGATCCTTCGCTATCTTTTGAAAGACGACCCAAAGCTTTATAAAAAGGCAGAGGAGTTCTTTGACGAGGTGTTTTCTGGCTTGAAAAAGGCTCTCTTTTTACAGTCGGTTATCGCAGAAGTCATCTATGTCCTTCGAGGTCTTTACAATGTGAAAAGAGAGGAGATAGCAGAAGTTCTGGAGGAGTTTTCGAAGATGAAGGGAGTAAGGATTCAGGATAAGGATGTGGTGCTTGAGGCATTGCCCATTTTCAAATCCAAAAACCTGGACTTTGTTGATTGCCTTCTCTGTGCCTATAGCAGAAAATATGCAATCTTTACCCTTGATAAAGGAGTTGAAAAGTGCATAGAAAAATTATAGCTCCCGCGTTCTTTAAGCCTTAACTGCGCCTTTTCCCTTCCTCTCCTTATTCCGCATTCGCTTGAGGCGGCGCATCAGCGATTTGTACCCAGGGCTTTTCATTTCTGGGCTCTTGCGCTGTGGCGAGAAGAGAGAAGATTTTAAGTGATGCACCTACAACAGGTTAAGTTACTTGCTGAGGGTATGAAATTGATGCTTTGCGATGTAAACTGGTGCTTCTTGCAGCTTCTTTGAGCGCAAAAGAATGAAGCTTATGTGGGCTGGCACACCGAAAGACATGTTGGAATAGGTATAGGAGTATCTTTTTCCGAGTTCCCGCTGGTGGAGGTGTCAGCATGGAGACTTTGCAAGGAATAGAAGAAATACTGAAAGAAACACAAAGGAGAAATTGAAACCGAGTAAACTCATCGTCGAGGCAATCCAGGAATTACCCCACCCCAACAAGGGAATGGAAAGATGAGATACCATCCTGATATTCACCACCGCCGTTCTATCCGATTGAAAGATTACGATTATTCTCAAGCAGGCGCCTATTTTATCACCATCTGCACAAAGAATCGTGAGTGTTTGTTTGGAAGCATTGTTAATGGTGAAATGCTTTTGAGTGCATGGGGAGTGATTGTAAAAAATGAATGGTTGCGAACCTCCATTATCCGGCCCAATATCGTTGTTGATGAATTTGTATTGATGCCCAACCATTTGCACGGTATCTTGGTAATTGTTGATACCGATTGTAGGGGCACGTTGCAACGTGCCCCTACAGTGGAACGATTTGGAAAACCAACATCCAATTCAATACCCACCATAGTTCGGCTGTTCAAATCCACCGCCACAAAACAAATAAATGAATTGCGAAAAACGCCTGGTGAACCCCTATGGCAACGCAATTATTACGAACGTATCATTCGCAATGAAAGGGAATTAGAAAGAATCAGGAAATATGTAATAAACGATCCGCTGAAATGGTCGCTTGATATTGAAGATCCTGAAAGACAGAAAGATTACCAAAACACAGCAGAGTATTTTAAAAGGATGTTTGAAGAATGAACGCAATTGACCTGAATTCTCTTGGCAACCAGGGGCTTGAAGATATCTGCATTGGAGAAGTGCCGGAGGTGAGCTTCACCGATGAGGAAGTGATTGTAAAGCCTGATTTGTGTGTGAAAGAAAAAAAAGAGCAAGTGGAGTCAGGCGCTGTAGGTGGTAGTATACCTCAAGGTAGCGAAGGAACGGAAAAGGCCTCAACACCGCACACTGAATCATCGCCTCAGTCGGGAGCTCCTGCCGAGACACCGTCAGCTCTTCGGGAATATTCAGAAATTGCCCTGAGCCTTAAGGTATCACCCGGTAATCTCTCGACGGTGGCTAGGATTATCAACTATCTGCGCGAGCGCTTTGAAAAGTGCAGCTTGGAAATCACCCTGCGGGTAAGCGGTGGGAAGATTTCGGCTACCGAATATGAAGATAAGCTGAAGGAAGCGCTGGAACAGGCAGGTATCGAAGTTAAGGATGAATACTTAGCTTGAGGCTTTCTGTTGCCGGGGACTGCTTTTCTTTCGGAAATGTTAATTCCTTGCGATATCCTGATCCGTGCACCGCGGCAGTTGAAAAAGTTCGAGGGGTATGTTCACTCGGTGACCAAAACAGCACTCAGAGAAGTGAAGGCTCTGTGAGGTGCAAAGGAGTGTTTTGGTACAGCCAGGAGGGTAAAAGATTTCGTTTTTCAAAAATTAGGCCTCACCGAGAAAGAGCTCAAAAGGTGGCTTAAGGAGCGAAGGTAAAATGTGCAAGGTTAACTCCTTCCCTCCTGTTTCCTCATGTAGCAAAAGCTTTGAGTGTCCAAAATAAGCAGTTACCTGGGGGCAAAAAGTTGTTAAATTCCTTTTATTTTCCGTTTTCCATCTTGGTCATAATTGGGAGACCCCGGAAACCCAAAAGCATTCCACAGTACATCAAAACAAGGCCTGAGAAGTTTATCAGGTTCTAAGGAAGCGTAGTTTTCTATGACAACTTCAGGAATGAAGAGCACTTCCCGGGTAATCGCACCAGCCCCAATTTCCTTCCGTATAAGAAATTCGGGATTTCTTTTGAGATGCTCTAAAAGCCCCTGATGTATTCTGCATCCTCGCACGCCGCATAAAGTGATGAAAACTGCAAGGGGGGATTCCACTCCCAACTGTTGCAAAAGAGGGACCCCCATTTTCAGGTATTCAAGGATTGTTTCCTCAAAGCAATTGAGATGAAGTTCTAAACCTGAATTAGTAGTCTCGAAGCATTCATTCCCCAGAAACTCGACCACCCCGTTTCGAAAAAGTTGGAGGTATTCGCACATGTTTTCTTGCTTGCGCCAGAGAATTGCTCCATCGGCATTGGGAGAGTAATTAGGAAAATAATTATACACCAATCCCATAAGGTCCGAGTGCTTATAAAAGTCTGGTAAGGGATAATTTCTCCCGGGAGAAAAAGCGCCATAAGAGACAATATGTAGGGTGTACCAGGGGGGTGAAAATTTAAAGAGGGGAGAGGGATAGTCTCCCCCAAGGAGCGTGGCAAGGCGCTCTTCGCGAAATCTCCGTATTCTGTCTGCCCACTGCTCGGAAGCAGTGAAAGCCAGGCGCAGTTCATCAACATCCATGAGGTATTTGCCGCTATCATTGCGAGCGTAAAATCTATAATCTTTTTCCAGGGTCACACGGTGTGGTTTCAGGTAGCTCCTGGGAATGTGCAGCGCAAGAATGCGTTTCCCTTTATAGGTAACAAAGTTGGAGGTTACTCCCGTGATTTTGGTTTCAACACCGGTTAGAAGTAAATTATTTATTTTTTGCTTTAGCTCATCTTCATCATCCACCTCAATGCCACATACTTTTTTGGGTTTCCCTCCCTCTTCTTCAACACCAAAAATGAGCCATCCGCCTTCAGTATTGGCAAAAGAAGAAACATCGGCAAGAAACTCTTTTTTTTCGCTGGGTTTGTCAAGGTGAAGTTCTTTCTTATAATCCAGCGTCTTTCCTTCAGAAATGCCGTTATCGATGAGGTTTATAACATACTGTGAAGCAGAGCGATCCAAGCTTTCGAAAGACATCCTCACATCCCCTCCTGTTAGGTCTTAAGATGGTTTAGAAGTTCGGCAGGTATAACCTGCAAGTGGTCTTTTTCAATAACTATCTTAGTATATTTTCTTGCTATCTTGGTGATTACTTTTCCAACTTCTTGCACTTTCTTTTACCTGTTGGTATTCTTCTTATGAGCGATGTTTTTGTAGGTTGCTCACTTTTCCCATAGTTAAGTTGGTTAAGTGTTTATAACCTGTAACTACAAAAATAAGTATGTTTTTGTAATGAGAACTTTTAACCTAAAATGACCAAGCATGGGGAACCTTAAAATACGCCATAAACAATTGGCTGAAAGAGGAGGATAAAGCGACAAGCGCCATGGAACTTTGGAGCAAAGACGTAGAAAGAGAATTTTTTCTGGAAACGCTAAAAAAAGCTACTCCGGAACAGCTTTTTTATGTAACTGAGGATGGAAAATACTTGGCATATTGGCCCAAAAATTATAAGGGAATCAAGGCCACGCTTCAGAGCAGAAACGCTTTCATCGGAGACTTCACAGAAAAATGGACCAAGAAAGTTTTAGAAAAAGTTTTAGAAGAAGTGACAGGAAAAGGAAAAGCATTTGCAGTACAAGGTGTAATCTGTGAGGATATAGGGTTGTCGGTGAGATCTCCAGCAGATGTGGCCATATGTAAAACTAAAGAACAGAAGCAAAAACCCGACGACATTCTGATGATAGTGGAAGTAAAAATGTCAATAGTGTGGAATTGGGAATACGAGCCCACTAAGAAAACACTGAAAGTCGTAGGAGATTACACCACACACCAGGGTAATCCTGGATTATTAAGATCAGACACAATGTTAAAAGCCATCGGAAAAAGCATAAACATCCGGGTTTTTAGTTTTAAGTCAGCGAAAATTCCCATCATTGTTTTGGGCAATACTCCAATAACAAAAAGTTACTATGAAAAAGTTGATACCTTGAAAAAATCAGGAATTATTCAGGGTTTTTATTCTGTTAATCCACAACCCCTGGATAACCATAACAGCGAGAGCAACATTAAATCAACCCCTAAAAGGGGCTTCCTAAGATTTGATACCTATGAAGAACTGAAAAAGGAACTAACTACCCTGCTTCTTGTAAAACAAGAGTTCTTTTCTGGGATGAAAACTAAAGGAGAATTAGGAGAGATTATAGAGAAAGCCAACAACGAACAAACTTACGAAAAAAAGGCAGAAGCTTTCCTAAGGCTATTAAGGGGTAATGAAAATGAAAAATGAAAAACACAGAAAAGGAACAAAAACAAGTTCTTTTGGAGTGCCAGGAAGAATTAACCACGATTCAACTCCCTTTTACTCAAGCAACTTGTACAAGAATTTTCCTAAAGAAAAGAAAGTCAAATATACAGAATCAGAAATACCCAAGGGAGTTCTAAATCAAATATTTTGCAAAAGCAGTGAAGGCATGGAAGAACTACCAGATAATAGCGTTCATCTTATGGTTACTTCTCCTCCCTACAATGTAGGGAAAGAATACGATGAAGACCTCACTATAAAGGAGTACAGAGAGTTTTTAAAACGGGTATGGAAAGAGGTTTACCGTGTGTTGGTACCCGGCGGGAGAGCCTGTATAAACGTAGCCAACCTGGGAAGAAAACCATATATTCCTTTGCACTGCTACATTATTGAGGACATGATAGAAATAGGCTTTTTTATGAGAGGGGAAATTATATGGGATAAGGCCTCCAGTGCCAGCCCGTCGACCGCTTGGGGAAGTTGGTTATCAGCAGCGAATCCCACATTAAGAGATATTCATGAGTACATTTTAGTCTTTTCTAAAGATACATTTACCCGAAAGAACCCCAAAAAAAGAAAAAGCACAATCACAAAAGAAGAGTTTCTTGAACTTACAAAAAGTGTCTGGAAGTTTCATGCGGAATCAGCCAAAAAAATTGGACACCCAGCTCCTTTCCCGGTGGAGCTTCCTTATCGTTGTATTCAACTTTACACATTTGAGGGCGAAGTAATTTTAGATCCGTTTATAGGTAGTGGGCAAACAGCGATTGCAGCTTTAAAAGCTAAAAGGTTTTATGTTGGATATGAGATAAATAAAGCATATGTAGATCTCGCTCGAAAAAGAATAGAAGAGTTCTTAGGTTCTCAAAAGGCTTTGCCCTTGTTCGAGGAAATCAAGAAGTGAGATATGCAACTTGGAACCTTGTGTGGTTTCTCCCCGTCGCCCACCCTGCACATTCTTTGAGAACACAAAAAGGGGTGGTCGTTTATGGACGCACAAAAAGCAATTACTGATATTTTGATCCTGGTTTTACCTGCGGTTTTAAGCTACATCTTCGCTCGTTTAGGGATTGACAAAATCAAGTTCCAGAAATACCAGCGCTTGATCCAGATTGCTGAAGAAGCCGTCCTCTGGGCAGAGGATTACTACCCAGAGAAAAAGGGAGTGGAAAAGCTCAAAGAAGCAATAGAGTATCTCAAAAGCGCTTGTGTTAAAGCTGGTATCTGGGTGAGCGATGAAGAAGCGGAGAAGAAAGTACGAGTTGCCTATCAAAAGCTCCAAAAAGACGCGCTTTCCAGATTGCTTCGAGGTGCGTTGGGGGAGTAGCAACCGCTCCTCACTTTCTCAAGCTCCTTGTGCGCTTCGGTGTTGCGGTTGATGAGGACTTGGTAAGCAAAGCGGACTACTTCAAGGCAGAAAAAGAAAAAGAAGAATTTGCCGAAAAACTGCGTAAGCTCAAGCTTTGCGACGTTGCGGGGTATAAAGAGATAGCGAAGGATTAAAAAAAGGCGCCTTAAAGGGCGCCTTTTTCATTTCAGGTAGTATCCCCAATTGCCGAATTCATGCTCTTCTGGTAGCATTGATTTTTAGAGATGTAAGGCATTGTTTCAGGTTTTACAGGCAAAAGGCAGGAGTGCCTGCCTGTAACCTCTGAAAAGGCAGTCAGGACCCTGAAAGTGAACTGGGTTTTACAGGAAGGGGAGGATGCTCTTGAGTTTTTCGCAGGAAAGGAGTCCTTATCTTACAGTTCTCGATGACCTGGGTCTCCCTGCTTTTCTGGTTGAAGGCGACCTGGTGGTGGACCTCAACTGGAGGATGGAGAAACTCATCGGCTGGTCCCATGAGGAAGTGATTGGCAAGCGGAGCTGGATGAGCTTTCTTTCCCCAAAAGAGGACCTTGAGAAATTGAAGCAACGCCTGGAAGCGCATTTAAGCGGCTCTTCCAGATTGACTTCGGGTTGCGCCGCCCGCATCGAAGATCGAAAAGGGAGGGTTAAGGAGGTAATTCTCTGCGCAAGTCAACTTCCGGGTGATGAGAAGTTCATTTTGACCATGCGTGATGTGACGGCAGTGAAAAGGGCTTACGGGCTTTTGAAATTATTTTCGAAGGTTCACAGCAAGAGGATACTGGGCGTAAGGAGTCGGGATGAGTTCTTGGAAAGATTTGCTGAAATGCTCAGAGAAAAAGGCTATCCAGAGGTGCTGATTCACAAGGAAGGAGAAATTCCGGATTTTGCGAATGTTTTGAAGACCGAGGTTTTGAATGGGGAAAAAGTAAAAATCTTGAGGAGGTTTTCACGCATCCTGAACCACGGCCTACAAACTATGGGTTATCGTGAAGCTCTGGAGGAGGCTCTGCAAGAAACCATAGAGGTTATTTCTTACTTGGTTGAAGTGAGAGATCCTTACACTGCCGGCCACCAAAGAAGAGTTTCTGGTATTGCTTGTGCCATTGCCAAGAAGATGGGGCTTTCTGAGGAGCTAATTGAGAAAATTCGGGTGGCCGGTCTTTTGCACGATGTCGGGAAAATTGGCATTCCCATCGATATTCTCAACAAGCCAGTGCCTTTGAGCTCTCTGGAGTTTGAGATGATTAAGACGCATCCTGCGCTGGGGTATGAGATAGTGAGCCGGGTGCATTTTCTTGAGGACGTTGCCAAGGTTATCCTTGAGCATCACGAACGCATCGATGGCTCGGGCTATCCCCAGGGTCTCCGTAGAGAGGAGATTTCTCTTGAGGCCAGAATCCTGGCTGTGGCAGATGTTGCCGAGGCCATGTCTTCCCATCGGGCGTATCGACCTTTGCTTCCTAAGGAAGAAATTGTAGCCGAATTCCTGAATAACCGGGGTAAACTTTATGATGCGCAGGTGGTCGATGCTTTTTTAGAGTTTGCTGAGGAGCTGCCCGGTGTCTGGTGTTTGGAAATGGAGGAATTTGAATAGGTTCGCTTTCGAGTAGTCCGATTGCTGGATTGCTCTTTTTTCTTCCTTTTTACTTTCCCGCTGGCCCTCTGCCCGGCTATAATAGGGAGGGGTATGCGCGATGCTTTACGACTTTGTGAAGTCCTTTTTGCTTTTGACTTTCATCCTCGACCCTTTTCTGGGGGCTGTGGTTTTCATAGCGCTCACCAAAAACATGGAAGCCCGGGAGCGTTCCGCTCAAGCTTTCTTGGCGGTAAGTGTGGCTTTTATCCTGCTTTTTGTTTTCCTTTTCATTGGGAAAAGCCTTTTTGCGCTTTTGGGCATTTCCTTTTCAAGCTTCATGGTGGCTGGTGGTGTCATCTTGCTTCTTCTGGGTGTTGAGGAGATACTGGGGCTTGAGTTTTCCAAAAGGGGAGCGGACACCAAGGTTGCGGCTATTGTCATCGGTACCCCGCTTCTCTGTGGTCCAGGTGCCATCACCTCAATCATTATTCTTTCTCAAAAGCATGGATACCTGATTCCCTTTCTGGCCATGGTTTCCGCTCTCGCTTTGACCTGGCTGATTTTGTACTTTGCCAACCATCTGAGCCGCCTGCTGGGTGAGCGGATAATTGAAGTGCTTTCCAGAGTGATGGGGCTTTTACTGGCCGCCATTGCGGTCGAGTATATAAAAGAGGGCGTTTTGCAGATGATTTCAGAACTCGTTGCTCGCTGAGAGGAGGTTACAGGGTGGGAAACCTTTCCGCTCATGTGGCACTGGTTACCGGGGCAAGCCGGGGAATTGGTAGGGCCTGTGCCCTTGCTCTGGCTCGAGCTGGAGCGAAGGTGGCAGTAAATTACCGAAAAAACCGCGAACGGGCTGAGGCGGTGGTGGCAGAAATAGAAAAGCAGGGTGGTGTTGCTCTGGCGGTTCAGGCTGATGTTTCTGATTCTTCTCAGATAGAGAGGATGGTGAGCAAGGTTCAGGAAAAGCTGGGCATACCCGACATCCTGGTTGCCAATGCCGGGGTGGGAGATACTGCGTACTCCGGGGCTTGGAATCTTGAGGAGCTCTCTTGGGACAGGATGATTGCCGTTAATCTTAAAGGGGTGTACCTCTGCGTCCGCGCGCTGCTTCCATACCTGATTGAGAAGCGCTGGGGGAGAATCATCGCCATTTCCTCCACTTCCGGGATAACCGGTGGAACTTCGGGCATCCACTATGCGGCCTCTAAAGGGGGCGTCATTGCCATGTGCCTGGCTCTGGCGCGGGAGTGTGCACCGTTTGGCATAACCGTCAACGTGGTTGCACCCAGCAAAATCGACACCGAGCTCCTGCATTCAGTAACTCCTCCTGAAAAACTGCCTGAGCTTTTGCGCAAGATACCGGTAGGAAGGTTAGGGAGACCCGAAGATATCGCCCGAGCAGTGCTCTTTTTTGCTGAGGAGGAAGCCGATTACATAACCGGTCAGGTGCTCACCGTATCGGGTGGGTATTGAAGCCGAGGGCCGTACTGTTTGTAGAGTGCAGCCCTCAGCTTTTTATCGCCAGGTTACTTCTTCTGCTTCGATGTAGAAGCGGTTCTGGCCGCTTTCCAGCTGTTCCGGATCCTGAAAATCGACTACTAAGGGGAAGGAGGTTTCTTTTTCAAAGAGAATACGGGCAACCAGCTTTCCGTCCTTTCTGGCTTCTACCCATAAGGCCTCTTTCCCAAAGCGAGTTTCTGAGGCAGGGACGATGATTTCCGTTTCTCCCTCTTCGTCTTTCTGCTTCCACTCGAAGCCTTCGCTGAGTTCTCCTCCACCCAGAAAAGCCGGAGCCAGAAAAACCTGTGCAGCCGAGAGGACACCCAGTGTCTGAGCGATGGAGGGGTTGGAGAGCATAAGCGGAAAGAGTGAACCCTGAATATCGTCTGCTTTCACTTTAGAGGTGGAAGAAAAGCTTTCCTCCCCCAGTGCGAAATCCAGCTTGACTTGATAGTTTTCCTCATCGATTTGGGTGAACTCAACGTTGAGATACCCTTCCTTGACGCCTCCTTCCTCTGCAACCCGCAGAGCATAGTTGACCCGCTGCACGTTTTCTAAGTTGATGCAGGATGCAAGGAGAAAAAGCATGGCAACTGCCATAACTACCAGAAGAACTTTTTTTCTATGCATTACCTTTCGCCTCCTTAGCGCAGGTTAAAGATATAGTATCATAAACCAGGTGGGTGTACCACGCCCAGTACAAAGAGAAGACCCAGAATCACCGGTTGGTGCAAAAGATAAATGGTCAGCGAGTGTTTGCCCAGAAAACTGAGCGCTGCAAAAAGGGGAAAGTGCGAATAGTCCCCGAGCTGGACGCGCCTCCTGTAGCCAGGATAGAGGGTATGACCCAGAAAAACGCCCAGCAAAAAGACACCCAACCAGGGCAAAAGCGGAAAGTAGTCTACAGTGTAAAAGCGGTAAGGCTTGAAACCCAGCCAGAGGAGATACCCGAAGGGAAAAGCCTTTCCATAGAACCACCAGCCCAGGGCAATGAGGACGACTCCCAGGGGCAGGGTGAACTTTGGAAAGCGCAAAAGGAAGGAGCCAATGATTATGGATGCTCCGATACAGTGGAGTATTCCAAAGCGCACGTAGGCTCCATTCACAAATAAGTAGGTGACCACGCTTATCACCATCCCCCAGAAAAAGATAATCGCACCCCGCCGAATGGAGTGTGCGAGTTGGACATTCCCCGTTTTCTGCTTTATGCGCTCGTGGCTCAGGTAGAGGGATATGCCGGAGAGAGCCAGGAAAGATATGGCAATGTAGCGCTGGAAGTAGAGCCATCCCCCCCGGTAAAGTTCGATTTTCAGGTTTCCAAAAGCGGAGAGGTCATAAAGCAGATGGTAAATGACCATGCTCACTATGGCACAACCCCGAAGAACATCGATTTCGTAAAAGCGCTCTTTTTTAATCCTTGCTGGATTTTTTCTGTTCACTGCTTTTTTCCTCTTTCCTTTTTATGAGCAGCCACTGGTCATCGCTGGTGTGGATAAGCGCATATTTGCCTCGCATCTTCTCACCATGGGCTTCAAAGAGAATTTCTCCTGCTTCCCACTTCTCCGGGATATAAAAGCCCCGGTCCCAGATAACCACTTTTCCTTTGCCATACCCTTCCAAGATTTCGCCTTCAAAGTCGGCATACTCCAAAGCATGATCCTCAACAGCAATGGCTAACCTGCGCTCTCCGGGAGAAAGCGGTATCCCCCTGGGAACTGCCCAGCTTTTCAGGACTCCGTCTCGCTCTAAGCGCAGGTCAAAGTGGTGGTGTGATGCCCAGTGTTCCTGAATGACCAGTAGGGGTTTCAGAAGTGACCCTCCTTTCTGCATCAGTGCCTTTTCTTTTATTCTACCTGTCTTTTACGCTTTCGGGGAATTTTGGAAGATTTTTTGTGAGCAATCTGGGAACAATCCTTGTTTTCACCTTTTTCTGTTTCCAGAGTCAAACAAAGTTTCTACCAGAACACTAAAGTTTTCTTACAAGATGCCGATAAATAATAGTAGATCAGGAGCGAAACCTGTATATGGTACTGTGATGAGCACATGATACTCAAGGAAAGGAGTGAGGCAGTGAAGTAGGAAATTTCCTGAGTTGTTCTTGAGCCCCTGGTGAGAGCCGGGGCATTCTCTCAAGGTGAAGGGACGTTGTTTCTTTAGCGTGACTCCCTTTTTTAGCTTGGGAAAGAGTACCGTTTCTGTATAGTTTGCTCGGGAGAGGATAGCCCTCGAGGGTTTCTCTTTAATCCAAGTAGGTGCCTTTTTTGTGCTGAGGAAGCTCTAAAACAGTTTGTCTTCCCACTATTTTTCAGTGGCTGGGCTTCCTCATCAGAGCAAGGTATGAAAAAAGAAGAAAACGAAGTCAAAGAAGGGACGGTAAGAGAAGGAAAACCGAAAATGAGTGAAAAAAGAGTTCCAATACTATTTCTGGACACTCTGTCCGACGTTGGCTCATTGGAAAGGAGAGGAGTAAAATGGCGAAATCTGGCTTGCGAATTGGAACACGATTAATTTTGAGCTTTGTTTTAGTGGTTGCCCTTTCTGCGTTGGTAGCCTACTTGGGACTTTCTCTTTCCCAGCACATTATGGCCAACCTTGAAGACATCTTCGAGGTCCGCCTGCCCAGTGTGGATTACATTCTGGAAATTGACCGCGATCTTTACCAGGCGGTGCTTGCTGAGCGCTCCCTGCTCCTTGCCGATGTAAACTCAGAAGCCTTTCAGGAGTTTCTGGATTTTTATGAAGAAAACCTGCAGCAGTCAGAGGAGCGCTGGAATAAGTACAAAGCACTTGCTAAAACCCAGGAAGAGCTGGAACTTATCGGGAAGTACGAGGAAGCCCGTAAGGCGTGGTTACCCCTTTCCCGAAAAGTCGTGGAGGCAAGGAAAGCAGCCAGTGAGGATTTGAGTTCCCTTGTGGCACTGAGCTTTGGTGACGCTGCGCAGAAATTTGAAACCATGCGCGATTATCTGGACCAGCTTACTGAAATCAGCTTGGTTCTGGCAGAGAACCAGCACCATGCAGCCCGAGCAAGTTTCAAGCAGAGCTTCTTTACTGTAGTCCTTTTGGTGGCAATTATTATTGTTGCTGCGCTGGTTCTTGCACTGCTCATCACCCGCGGCATCACCAGGTCTTTGCGACGTATGGTCAATCTGGCTAAGGAGGTTGCTCAGGGGAATCTGAGTGCAGATTTTGACCTCCGGGCTCACTCCAAGGACGAACTTGGGGAACTGGGCCGGGCACTGGAAGATATGGTGGGCAATCTCCGGGCTCTGGTAAACGATGTTTTCACCACCTCCTCCTCTCTGGCTTCATCCAGTGAGGAACTCTCCTCATCGGTTGCGGAGATCTCCAAAGCCACCCAAGAGATTGCCTCAACCATTGCCCAGGTTGCTGAAGGCTCCACCAAACAGAGTGAAGAGCTGCAGAGAGTGAGTGAAGAAGCAGCCCAGATTGGTGAGCGAGCCCAGAGAGTTGCTGAAGCCACCCAGCGCAACCTGGAGCTTCTTGGGAAGATGCAGGAGAACCTCCAGAAGAACCAGCAAGCTCTGGAACAGATTGAAGCTATGATGCAAAAAACCAGAGAAGAAGGGACCACCACCAGAGAAGAAGCTCAGAAAGGGAAAGATTCCCTGCAGAAGCTCATCGAGAATGTTTCCTCCATTGCCCGGGTGAGTGAAGAAGTCGCCGGAAGCATCCAAATCCTCAATGAGCGCTCCCAGGAGATTGGAAAGATTGTGGACCTCATCACTGGCATTGCAGAGCAGACCAACCTCTTAGCCCTCAATGCGGCCATTGAAGCTGCACGTGCTGGAGATGCTGGACGGGGCTTTGCCGTGGTGGCTGAGGAAGTGCGCAAACTGGCTGAAGAGTCAGCTCAAGCTGCCGAACAGATTGGCAAACTGATTGCTGAAATCCAGAAAGACACCCACTCTGCTGTGGAGAGCATGCAGAAAGCCCAAGGTGAAGTGGAAGCAGGAAGCAGAGAGAGTGAGCAGGTGGCCCAGAACTTTAACTCCATTCTCGCAGCCATTGAGCGCCTGGAAGCCAACATCGAAAACCTCTCGCAATCTCTTCAGGAGGCCCACCGAGCCCAGGAAGAGACCACTCAGAGTGCTCAGGAAGTGGTCAAGCTCTCCGAAGAGAATGCTTCCCTCACTGCTCAGACCACAGAAGGCGTCCAGCAGATCGCCGAAGAGCTCTCTTCAGTGGCTGCAGTGGCTGAAGAGAATGCGGCTTCCAGTGAAGAGGTCTCTGCTTCCACTGAAGAGCAGAATGCCTCACTGGAAGAGGTCAACTCTGCAGTGGAGCAGCTTGCCCAGATGGCCCAGAAACTACAGAAGCTGGTGGAGCGCTTCAGAATCTGAAAGAAACCAGGAAACACACACAGAAAGAGAAAGCGGGATGGACACCCCATCCCGCTTTTTTATTTTAGGGCCTGAAAACTGCCCCACGGGAAAAGAGATGTAAACGGGAAAGTTCAAAGCTATATATCTTTCCACCTTTTTTGCCTTTCTTATCCTCTCCTTTTTTTCAGGCTGCCTTTTGGTTCCTCCTGCTTTCCGAAATCCGATAATTCTTCCCTTCAGGTTGCTCAGGAAGTGGTAAATGAGCTCCTTTCTCCAGGGAGTGTGGAGGAAGTTGTGGGTAAAACATTATCTAAATTGATATCTATCATCAACGCTGAAAAAATTTGTCCAGAAGGGTGTTGTAAGAGCCATTGGTCAAAGTCGCCTTATTTTTGTCTTTCTCCCTTGGCTAGAATCCAGCTATCAAGGGCTTTCTGATTTTTGGGGTAAAAAAATCGTGCAAAAATTTTTTGCAATTATTGACAGAAAGAGAAATCTGTGCTACTCTCAAAAAAAATTCATTTTTATGTTTTATATCAAATTAATTGATATATAAAAAGAGGGAGAAAGGTGAAACAAAGTTACCGGAATTGTAGTTTCCAAGCAGCTAAAGCAATAGAACAGCTCCTGAAGTAGTGATACTTCGAAAATTCTGCAGGGTAAAAGTGATTATTGAGACTTTCAAAAACATTCTTTATCTTTTGTTTTTAGGTAAGTTTGGGTTTTGGCAGAGTTGGGAATGAGTTGTAGTGTAAATCCTGCAAGATGAAAAGTGTGTTTCCTAAAGAATTGGGCTTTTGAAATTTGGCCGGGGGTTTCTTAAGGAGCCAAGGCTTGTGAGTGAACCATTACTAAAACTTGATGGAGTAACACAAATCTTTCAGGTGGGGACTCTGCTCTCTAAGGTAAAGATATATGCGGTGCGGGACGTTAATCTTGAAGTTGGAGGGAATCCGGTAATCTTCACCTTGGTGGGAGAAAGTGGAAGCGGGAAGACCACCTTGGCTAACATCCTGCTCAGAGTTATTGTACCTACGGAAGGTTCGGTATATTTTCTTGGGAAGAATATACGCCACTACAGGAAACCAGAGTTTATAAGGTTGGTGCAGCCGGTATTTCAGAATCCCTATGAAACCTTTAATCCCCTGAAAAAAGTCGAGACCTACTTTCACTTAGCGATACGCAAACTTCAAATTGCGAGAGACAATGGTTGTACTGCTGAAAGCATTATCGACAAAGCGTTAAACTCTGTCGCTTTATCCTGGGAAGAGGTGAGGGGCAAATACCTTCACGAATTTTCTGGCGGACAACTTCAGCGATTGTCCATCGCCAGGGCCTTAATGGTAAACCCTGTACTTCTGGTAGCTGATGAACCTGTTTCGATGCTGGATGCTTCCCTGAGGATTTTTGTGCTCAATTTGCTTAGAAAACTCAAAGAAGAGAGACAACTATATGTGATTTACATTACCCACGATCTTGCTACTGCTTACTACATAAGTGATTACATCGCTGTGATGTTGAGAGGCTCTGTTGTTGAGACGGGTCCGGCTGAAAAAGTCTTGCTCGACCCCCTGCATCCCTATACCGTGCTCCTCAGGGAATCCGTTCCCAATCCCTATGAAGAGGCTAAAGAAGCAGTTTCCTGGGCAGGCGGGGAGCAGGTTCTGGAAATTGAAGAATACATTGAAGAAGGGTGTAAGTTTGCTTTGCGGTGTGCTCATGCTAAGGCTATCTGCAAGCAAAAGATGCCTCCTGATATCCCTGTTGATGGTGTGGTGGTGAAATGCTGGCTTTATGAAAGAACTCTGGGAAAGGGGGTGTGACCCTAAGGAAAACGGGGTTTGCAATAACTGGTGGTATCGGGTTTGGGTTGAAGTGAGTGTCTCCATCTGGAAAATTTTTTGAAGGGGGGAAAAGTGATGTCTTGGAGACGTTTTGGATGGTTGGTAGCGGTGGTGTTTTTCATTGTAGGAATGGTTGGAGCCTTTGCTTTTGCTCAGGAAATCCTACCTGGTGTTCCAAGAAGTGAGGTTATTATCATTGAAGATCCCTCAGGACGTTCCCTTAATCCAGCACGGTTTAACCTCTGGGGGGGCGGCGTCTCAAGCTGGTCAACTGGTCTTCAGCAACTGTGTTTAGGGACGCTGTGGTATATTGACCCTGACCAGGGCATAGAAGGCGATCCATGGATTAACCTGCTAGCGGCTGAGCCCCCTACTTATAACGAAGATTACACGGAAATGACCGTTAAGTTAAGAGAAGGCATTTACTGGAGTGATGGTGTGCCGTTTACTGCAGATGACGTGATTTTTACGGTGGAAGTCTTAAAGGCACATCCTGAAATGACCTGGGGAGGGTACATGGAAGTAAATGTGGAGGAAGTGCAGAAAGTAGATGATTACACCGTCGTGTTTAAACTCAAAAAGCCCAATGGAAGATTTCATACCATTTTCACAGTGAGATGGTCGGCCTGCTACATTATGCCCAAGCATATTTTTGAAAAGGCAGAAGACCCGGTTGCATTTGAGTTCAGCCAGCCTGTTGGGACTGGACCTTATGTTTTGAAGTCCTACGATCCCAATGGATACTGGTTCCTCTGGGAATTAAGGGAGGATTGGGAGCGGTCCGACCTTGGAGTGGCCTATGGCATAAAGCCTGGTCCCAAATATGTTCTCTACAAGGGTATAGCGTCACCCGAGAAAAAAGTCATGGACCAAATGGCCCATGAACTCGACATTATCCACGACCTGCCTCCAGAAGGGGCAATTACTCTCTACCAGAATAATCCTTACTGTGTTACCTGGTTCGATGGCTGGCCCTGGGCACATCCTGACCCAACCTTACCCGCGGTGATTATGAACCACGAACATTTCCCCTATAACCTTAAAGAAGTAAGGTGGGCGCTCACTCTGGCTATTGATATTGTCCAGGTTGCCTTGCAAGCGTACAATGGTTGTGCCACCATATCTCCAATCCATGTTCCTCCGACGGGTCTGTATCCTGAGTGGTATTTTGACAAGATAGAACCGTGGCTTAAGGAGTTTACCCTCAAAATTGGCGATGAAGAGTTCAAGCCTTACGATCCGGAAGTGCCGATGAAAATAGCGGATGCGGTGAAATACGCATTTGGTTACAAGATACCGGAGGATCCTCAGGAGATCAAGAAGATGGTGGGTTACGGTTGGTGGAAGTACGCTCCTGATGTGGCAGCAAAGCTGTTGGAAAAAGTGGGCTTCAAGCGGGACAAGGCTGGCAAGTGGTTGCTTCCAGATGGCAAACCCTGGAAAATATCGATTCTATGTGAGGCAGCTACCAGATCGGTTATGACCCGGGCCGCAGCTGCAATTGCTGAACAATGGCGTAAGTTTGGTATTGATGCCCAGATTGAGGCAGTGGAAGCTTCCATGCTCTGGACCAGGATGAACTATGGAGAAGATCCGGATACGGTGTACTGGGCATGGTGTATTGAGACCTGGGGTGGACATCCAGATCTTTTCTGGTTCCTCGAGTCCTGGCACTCTGATTATTACCGACCCACTGGACAAACAGTTGTAGCGAAGAACCCCATGAGGTATAAGAGTGAGGTAATTGATAAAATAATCGAAGATTTAAGGAAGACGGACTTCTTCAAAGAGCAGGACAAAATCATCGACCTTGGCCTTGAATATATTAAGGTATGTGTAGAAGACATGCCCATAATTCCCATATTCTCCTATAACGTGTTCACTGTTTGTGATGAGTATTACTGGACCGGCTATCCCACCTCCAGCGACCCATATACCAATCCTGTTCCCAACTGGGGTAACACAAGGTTCATGTTCATTAAGTTGCGTCCCTCGGAGAAGAAGTAAGGTACGGCTATAGGTAGGAAATTTTCCTAAAGGCTCCCGTTCTGCAACGGAATGGAACGGGGGCCTGGCATAGTGAAGCGAGAAACTGTAGGAGGAATAAGCGGTGGGTGGTTTTTTAGGGTTTTTTGTTCGATATTTGGGAGGAAGGCTCATAGTTTGCTTTCTGGTAATTTTCGTGGGGGTGACCATTACCTTTTTGATTCCCAGGCTGATTCCGGGGGCCAATCCTGCAGAGATAGCAGTCCGGAGATTGCAAATGGCTGGAGCATATTTGCCACCTGAAAGCGTTGAACCGATGCGAAATGCCCTTTTGAAGCTCTATGGTCTGGAAGGGTCCATGATAGAGCAGTATTTCAGATATTGGAGGGAATTGCTAAGGGGTAATTTGGGGCCTTCTTTTGCTTCTTTCCCCACGCCGGTTCTCTCTCTCATTTCAAGGTCGCTTCCCTGGACGGTGGGATTACTGGCTTTGACTGCCTTGATATCCTGGAGTATGGGAACTCTGCTGGGGGGAATAGCAAGTTATAGAGGCAGGGGCTTCTGGATTAAAATTTTCGAAATGTTTTCTAATGCTGTGAGGCCTATTCCTTATTATATCTTTGCGCTTGTTTTGCTCATAATTTTTGCTTACGTTTTGAAGTGGTTTCCTGCGGGGGGTGCTTTCCAGATAGGAATGGAACCTTCTTTTAGTGTAGCTTTTCTGAAGAGTGTTGTTAAACATGGTTTCTTACCAGCTCTTTCTTTAATCATAATCGGTGTAGGTGCCTGGTTCCTTAATATGAGAAACCTTGTTTCCAGTGTGATTCATGAGGACTTCGTAATGTTTGCGCATCAGATGCGGCTTAAAGAGTCAATAGTCCTCAGGAAGTACGTGATGAAAATAGCTATGCCCGCTCAGCTTACAGGTCTTGCTCTCCAGCTGGGAATGGTTTTTAGCGGTACTATCATTACTGAGATTGTTTTCAACTACCCCGGGTTGGGCACCCTGGCTTTCACAGCCATCATGCAATCGGACTACAATCTGGTGATGGGGATTACCCTGTGTTCAATCGTAGCGGTGGCGCTGGCTACTTTATTCGTGGATATCCTTTTGCCTTTTGTTGACCCCAGAATTCAGTATACAGGCGGGTCTGCATAGACCATTATCAGGGGGGCCATTTATGTCTATTGCAATTTTAGCGGGAACCAGAACTTTGTTTAAGCGCGATGCAAGGTTTAAATTTTCTCTCTTCGTTCTGCTTCCGTTGGTAATTTTCGCTGTGTTTTCCTTCTTTTCTCCTCACGATCCTCGTTCTTCGTACTATGCTCCCATTAATCGTCCGCCTTCTTTGAGTCATCCATTCGGGACCAACGGAAGGGGGCAGGATCTTTTCTGGATGATGAGCTACGCATTGAAAAACTCCTTGATTTTTGGTTTGGAGGTGGCACTTCTTTCTCGCATCATAGCAATGATAATCGGTGTGATTGCAGGGTATAAAGGTAGAATCACTGACCAGATACTGGTGTTTCTTTGTGATTCGTTTATCGTTTTGCCCATTTTTCCAATCTTGATATTTATGAAACTACTTACCAGAGAAATGAATCTTACCACCCTTGCTATGGTTCTGGCTTTGTTTGGTTGGCCCTGGGATGCGCGGTTGATACGATCTCAGGTACTGAGCCTGAGAGAGCGAAATTTTACAATTACCGCAATATTTTCTGGAGAAAGTACCTGGGATTTAATATTTCGTGAGTACTTGTTGCACATCCTTCCCATTCTATTTGCAACGACCATAAATAATATGCTCTGGTCGTTGGGTCTTGAAATAACCCTCTCGGTGCTTGGTCTTACTCCCCTGGATATACCAACCATGGGGACAGTAACTTACTGGGCTATACAGCAGCAGGCCCTGGTGATGGGTATCTGGTGGTGGATTCTGTTTCCGGTGATTTTTATAGTTCTTCTCTTTACGTCTTTATATCTTCTTTTTGTTAGCATAACCGATTTTATCAATCCTCGTGCAAGGGTGTTAGCAAGGTGAGTGAGTTGACAAGAGTAGAGCGTAAAACCAGTGTTCAAATAGTAGTCGATAACCTAAAAGCTTACTACTTTGTTGAGCAGGATGGCGTTACTAAAGAGGTGAAAGCAGTCGATGGTGTTTCTTTAAAAGTAGAGGAGAACAGTTTTCTGGCGATTGTAGGGGAATCTGGTTGTGGAAAAACCACCCTGGCTAAGGTTCTCTATGGTGCGGTAAACTCCAATTTGTTGATCGTGGAGGGAAAAGTCTGTTACCTGTTTGGTGAAGCGAGATATGAACTGTCTCCTACAGTGAATACTTTGAGAGAAGTCTGGTGGGAGAAAGTTGCTTACATTCCCCAAGGTTCTTTAAGTGCTTTGAACCCAGTGAGGAAGCTGAAGGATATATTTTTAGACCTTGCAACTTCTCACGGTGTGCCCTTTGAAGAGGGAAAAGTTAAGGCTCATTTGGAAATGGTGCAATTGCCTTCGCATGTTCTGCGGATGTACCCTTTCGAGCTTTCAGGAGGGATGAGACAAAGAAGTACTATAGCACTGGCTACCTTTTTGAGCCCCCGTGTGATCATTGCAGATGAGCCAACTTCTGCTCTTGATGTGGTTACGCAACGTAATATCCTGCGGCTCTTGAAGGATATCCAGATGAAGGCAAAAAGCACGTTTATTTTTATTACCCATGATATTTCTCTGGTTCCTGGATTGGCGGATTTTATGGCAATAATGTACGGTGGATGTATCGTGGAATATGGGCCGACGAAAGAAGTCTTTTCGCAACCTCTCCACCCTTACACGAAGTTTCTCCTTTCCACAATACCCACCATCGGTGACAAAACCGAAAAACAGCCTATCCCGGGTAGCCCCATCAGTCTTATTGATCCGCCTCCGGGGTGTAGGTTTTGTCCGAGATGTCCTTACAGTAAGAAGGTATGTAAAGAACACAAGCCAGATTTGGTTAACGTTGATGGTCAGAAGCACTGGGTGGCTTGCTGTTTGTGTGGTTAAGAAATTTGGTGTGAGAAATAATGTCCGTCGCTCTATGTTGTGGGCTCCGCTGGAGAAAGGGGCAGGTTTTACCTTTGGGTAGAGGAAAGGAGTTTTTCCAGCTTTGCGGTTTTTATGGGGGTAAAAAGAACAGACCGATTTTTGAAGGACCACGCTTTTTGCCGTTTCTGAAGCGTCTGCCCTTTGTGAATTTAAAACTTTAAAGGAGGTCAATAGAGACATGGAGTGCCGAATTAAAGTATGGGGAACCAGGGAAGGTACCATCAGTCCATTGATTTATGGGCATTTCATAGAACACCTTGGTCGGTGTATTTATGGGGGTGTCTTCGACGAGGATGCTCCCTGTGCTGATGCAAGAGGTTTTCGAAAGGACGTTATAGAAGCAATGAAGCAGATTAAGTGCCCTATTTTGCGCTGGCCGGGAGGTAACTTTGCTTCGGCATATCACTGGGAGGACGGTGTGGGTCCTAAGGAAAAAAGACCAGCGCTTCTCAACTATGTGTGGGGGGGAGTAGAGACCAATCGTTTTGGAACAGACGAATTTATCGAATATTGCCGGGAAATTGGGGCAGAGCCTTATATTACCGTAAGCTTGGGGACAGGAACCCTTGACGAAGCTCTGCACTGGTTGGAGTACTGTAACCTTGATACTCCCACTAAATATGCTGCAATGCGCAAAGCATTTGGCCACTCAGAACCCTATAAAGTGAAATACTGGGGTGTTGGGAACGAGGTATACGGTCACTGGCAGGTAGGACACTGCAATGCGAGTGAATATGCCGAAAAGTTGCGTCAATATGCCATGTTCATGAAAGCCCTGGACCCCTCTATCAAAATCATCGCTGTTGGTGCCGACAATCCAGAGTGGGATATCCAGGTTCTGAAACACGCTGGAAGGTTCATAGATTTCATCTCTATTCATCAGTATCATGGGTCGGATGAATATTACGACACCGTGGCTGCCGCATATTATGTAGAAGAACGGCTCAGGCTTTTGGAAAACCTTATAAAAGGCTTGGGGTTTGGGCATGTGAAAATTGCCTTTGACGAATGGAATGTGTGGTATCGGGTGAGTGCTGAGGAGGAAGCGGAAAAGAACGGTGTGGTGTTCCTTGAAGAACCATACAATCTTAAGGACGCTCTTTTTGCAGCGGGTGTTTTTCTGGTGCTCCACAGGATGAGTGATATTGTGGGCATGGCTAATCTTGCTCAAATGGTCAATGCGTTGGGTATGCTTAAAACCAGCAAGGATACCTTGATCTTGACGCCTATTTACCACGTTTTCGATCTGTTTGTGAACCATACCGGAAGAGTGGTACTGGGGCTGGATGTGAATACGGAGTATTATGCGATAAAAGCAAAGAGCTTTGTTGGAGGACGTCAGCATTTTGAACTTTCCCGCGTTCCTTATTTTGACGCCTCTGCTACCTATGACCCCGGGCGCAACCTGCTTTGTCTTGCAATGGTTAATTACTACAAGGAAAAAAGTGTTGATGTGGAAGTAGACCTTTCTGACTTTGGAATTGGAGAGAAGGCCACTTGCTTTGAGCTTGGGGCTGAAGACCCATTTGTGATGAATGACTTTGAGAATCCCGAGCGAATTAAACCGATGGAGAAAACCGTAGAGCTTCCTGGAGAGAATCTCGTATTCCGCATGGTGCCTCATTCTTTGTGTGTTTTGGAAATACCCCTTTTACGGCCTCTGGATTGAGGATGCTGATGGAGAAGGTTCACCAAGTGAATATTGTGTGCTCTGAATTGTAGGTTGGCCTTCGCTTCAGCCGCTGATTCGTGATAGTAGAGCGTATCAGGCGAAGTGGAAAGTTTTTCTGCACTGCAGACCGCTTTGTTGCCTTCCGGATTGTAAGCTAGTTACGGATTAATCTGGTACGTTCTCTTTGATTGGTGCGAAACTGTGTCTTAGCGTTGACTGATGGAGGGTTCGATGGTATCTTAAATAGAAAATCGTAATTTTTGTTTTATATCAAGAATTTTGGTGTTTTCTCGGGAAGGACATATGCTGTGAAAGAGCGAGCGGGAAATATTTTGATAATTAACACTGAAAAGGATGTTCATGTTTTGAAGGCTTTATCTACCGAAATCAGGATTCGCATTCTTGAACTGTTAAATGGCAAAAGGCTCAACGTAAACGAGATTGCCAGAGCCTTAAACATCCCCCAATCAACAGCAGCCGTTAATATAAAGGTTCTTGAAAAGGCAGGCTTGGTGAAGGTTGAGAATAAAAAAGGCGAGCGAGGCTCGCAAAAGCTCTGTAGTTCCCAGTATAGCGAGATTGTAATCAGCTTTCCTTCGACGACCGAGAGGGCAAACCAGACCGATGTTATCGAAGTGGAAATGCCTGTGGGGCTTTATACCAAGTTTGAGATTAATCCACCTTGTGGGCTATGTTCTCCTGAGAAAATCATTGGCTTTCTGGATTCACCCGATTCTTTCTGGAATCCTGAAAGAGTTAAAGCTGGGCTTCTCTGGTTTGGGAAAGGTTTTGTTGAGTATAAGTTTCCCAATAACGCCCTCTACAAAGGCAAACCGCTTCAGAAAATTGAGGTCATAATGGAACTTTCCTCTGAAGTGCCGGGAACCAACAAGCATTGGCCTTCAGACATCACTCTCTGGATAAATGAGGTGGAAATTGGTACCTGGACTTCTCCAGGAGATTTTGGAGACAAAAGGGGTCGCTTTACCCCTTTGTGGTGGAAACTGGAAGGGTCTCAGTATGGGTTGCTGAAGACCTGGATTGTCACTGAAGAAGGGTCGTTCATTGATGGAGAAAAAATTTCCGCAGTTCGCCTGTCTGATTTACACATTTATGAGCATTCTTCCATAAAGGTGCGTATTGGAGTCAAGGAAGATGCGCAGAACGTGGGGGGTATAAACATTTTCGGCAAGGGTTTTGGTAATTACGATAGGGACATAGTTTTGCGCCTTCATTTCTGAAATAATGCAAAAGAATTAGCCTGAGCCGAAATATTTTTAGTAAGCCACGCATATCGTTTGGCCTGCAACGCTTTTTCTCCCGTTTTTCCCTTTAATCTCCCATCAAAATGCTACAAGCCTCCAACTCTTTTATGCTTTTTGCTTGTCATATTGAGCAGACGATAGCGTGACCAGCGCTACTTTGAAGCAGCTTAATACAACCAGAGCCGGGCTGAACTGAGCGGAGCCGTGGGTTTTGGTAACCCCGAACTGACCGAAATCTTTGATTTCGGTCATCCTGAATTTATTTCAGGATCTCGGTTTTTCAAGGTTTCCTTGTTATTTCATGGTTTCTTGCTTTAGGATCTCATAGTTTCGGGATCTCCTTGTTTCAGTATCTATTTTAGGGTCTTGTTTTTCAGTCATCGTATAATAAATCTGTCCAAATCATTTGTTCACTGTGTTAATTTGATTCATGGCGCAAAGTTAAAAAAAGAGTAGAGCAAGGACAGTGCTGCCATTTTTGAACTGACAAAAGCGGGAAATTTGTCAGTTAAGTATGACTGAAACGTGAGATGCTGAATGAGACCCCGAAACAACGAGATCCTGAAACAAGGGGATCCTGAAATAATGAGACCCTGAAATAGATCCCGAAACAAGAGACTCCGAAAGGTCAGGTTTTTCTATCCTTGAGGTATCCGAGGGGTGATACTTTTACAGGGAAGAAAGCTCGGTTACGGTATGGTGGATTTCTCAGCGCAAAACTTTTCGTGTGTTGCATTCTGGGTCAGTACATTGCAAGTAGACATTCAACCGCCCGCAAGTTGCTATCATGGGTTTTCCGCAAGGTTCGTTGTTACGCCCGGGACAAGTAATGTGCGTCTTAACTCGATCTTTGTGTCCAAACTTACGATAGTTTGAGCATTGAGGATAATTTTCACAACGCATAAAAAGGCTTTGGGATTCTTTTATGAGCAGCATCTTTGCTCCGCATTGCTCGCACTCTTGCTCAGTTGGAATTCCAGATTCGAGTTCGTAATCAACGGCGAACTGATGTATTGCAATAAGTTCTTCGCAAGCCTTGGGATAGGGAAAGCGGTGCATTGATACTCCCTCGTGGCTTATTCCTGCAAGTATGTTCAGGTTTCCTTCCCAGATAATTTTACGGTCAATAAAGGCGAACTTCTGACTCAGGTTCTTCCTTTCTATAACCCGCACTTTTCTTTCTTTTAGTGCTTTGAGGATGCTATTATCTTCTTGCGTAAGGTTTTTGATGAAAATTCGTACCGTAACACCTGCTTTGACTTTTGCAGTGAAAAAATCGAGTAGTGGCCAGGTACAGTTGGGGGCAAGTAGTGGTGAAGTAATAATGATTTCCTCTTTGCTTTCGAGAAGGTCTCTGAAGAAGACTGCATAAAAGTTGGATTCGTTATCCAGCTTTGTATCTTCAATGTGAGCTGTTGCATCTTGTGTATTCAGCATGCTGAGCCAGCGCTCAAAATCGGTGCAGTGGTATGTTTCGACAATTTCCCGGGGGTCCACTGTTTGCGCTTTTGGATACACGTTTTCAATAACCCTCATCAAAATGGAATCTGGACTCAGCTTGGAAGCGAGGTAGTCTCTGTTGGCAACAATAACCAGTTGTGCTTTGGTGCGGGTTATGGCAACGTTGATGAGCTTGGCTGCCTGGCTGGTCAATTCAAACCCATTTACAAGAGGTGATGGCCCATGGTAGGGTAAGGGTCCTTCTGCTATGTCAAATATAATAACTTCTTCTTCCATGCCCTGGAAGCTGTGAACAGTTGAAGTTTTTATTGCAGAAGCAGTTTTTTTATCAGACTCGGCGATTATTTTCTTGATGAGCCGAGCTTGCAGGTAATAAGGTGAGATGACGCCGATTTGCTTGATACCTGCCTTTGCTAACCTTTTGGCCAGCTCCGCAGAGACTACTGCACTGTAGAGATTGTAGCGTCCACTCATGAGGTGCGAGCGATTGCTTCGGGGGTTTATGGATGACAGGTCGCAGAGGATAAGAGGCGCTTGGGCAAGCGGCGATCGCTTAATAACGCGGGTGATTTTTTTTAACCCTTGCGGGGCAAGCGCGCTGACAAGCTGGCCATGGTAGAAAATTTCATTGGGTATGCTGGCAATCTCCGGGTGCATGCGATACTGATGACGCAACATGGTCAGCCTGGGTTCTTTTTTCCCCTCGTCTATGGCTTGTTGAATTCCCGCCTGTTCAAATATGTCTCTTCCTAACCATTTTTGCGCCATTTTTGAAGAAGCGGTAACGATGGGGGGAAGTTGGCGAAAATCACCTACCATAATTGCTTTTTTCTGGCTAAGCCCAGCGGTGAAATAAAGGCTTGGTAGAGGGGCCATGCTCGCTTCATCGACTATGACGACATCAAATTTTTCATCCGCCAGTATTCTGTTGAGGGTTGCTTTGGTCAACGTGGTAGCGATTACTTTTGCATTCTTGATGATTTCTGTCGGCAAGGAGTCTTCTTTCTTGCGCCTAGTTCCAGAATTTCTTTTCGCCCGGCGAATTTCGTTTTCTATTTCTTTAATTTGCTTTACAAGTTCTTCTTTCCGGGTGTGTATGGTTACCAGGTTCAGGCCGTGCTTTTTCAAAGCTTTTCCCAGTTTTTCCACTTGCTGGGTGGCCTCTGTTTCTGCCTGTTTATAAGCAACTTGAAGCGAGTCCATACTTGCTAAAAGTTTTGTGCGTTCCTGAGCAATGTTTTGGAGCGCTTGTTCAAGCTGTGCTGCTTCTTTTTGAAAGCGTTCAGAGCTTAGGCTGAGGAAAAGCCTCTTCAGCTTCCCGGCAAGATGTATTTGTTGTAATCTGTGCTGCATTTGCTCGAGTTTTGTGCGCAAATCCTGTTCCTGAAGGTTCAGTACTTGAATCTTTTGTTCGGCTTGCTTAAGCGTTTCTTCCAGCTTGTGAAGTTCCTGCATTGCATGGTCACAGACACTTGACATTTTTTCTATGTTTTCAAGTTTTTTGAGTTCATCTTGTTTTCTTTTTTGCTCCGCCTTGAGTTCTTCAATGTGTTCCTGATGTTTTTTGACTCGAGACTCAATCAGTTTTTGAGGAATAACCAGGTCGGGGAGTTTTGAGGCAGGGTGGATATTCCCGTAGCGAATGATTTTGCCGCTTTGGTATTCCGCTGAATCTTCAAGAAACTTTACTGCACTGGCTATGGCCTGGTCAGTTGCGATGTTGGTGTGAGAGAGGATGAGAACCCGTAAACCCTGTTTGAGCAACGCAGCAACCAGCGCCCCAATGGTTCTGGTTTTTCCCGTTCCGGGCGGCCCCCAGATGAAATGCACGTCGCTGCCACAGGCGGCGCGAATTGCAGCAATCTGGTCATCATTTAGATTGTTCTCTGAAGGAGGGAGCTTGAGATCGCCATGGTAAAATCCGCTGCTGGCGGGGGTAAAGTTGAAGAGTTTTTTGCTCAGATGGGTGTTGAGGCTAACTTTTCCTTCCAGGAATTCATGGTAGCGCTTCTTGAGCATTTCAAGGAGATACCAGGGATTAATGATAATCAGCGCCTCTTCGACATGCTTACCCAAATTTACTTCGGTTAAGATGGTTATCTCGTCACCGGCAACGCTGACGATTTCTGCACCGTAGATTTCTCCCTTGACCTCAATTTCTACTGGAATATCTTCCTGGGGAACGAAAGAGGAATCGACATCGAAGACGTAGAGATAAACGTTATTCTCGCTGGAAATCAACTTTCCTTCTTTTACTTCTATTTTGGAGTGGCTCCTTTTTTTCTTGACAGCTTCTATTTCTTCTGACAGCGCTTGAAGAAATTCAGCAATCAAAGCGCTTTCTGAGTTTAATTTTGGCTCGCTGTTGCCAGGAGCTTGGGCAAGGTTTGCGGTGGGTTTCTCTTGCTTTTTTTTCTGGCGATGAAGCTTTCGGGTGCTTTCTCCATCATTTTCAGTGCCCGCCATTGGTGCTTGTGCTTTGCCCTCCTTTTGCGGTACAACATTGCCGGGTTTTTACAGGGTGTTTAGCTCATTCTACTATGAATATTTTTATAGCGTCAATTATTGCTCGATTAAGTGGGTGAAACTCTTCACAAATCCTCTTCTGGCGTTGTAAAATGGAAACGTCGGAAATACTGAAGAGGCAGAGCTCGCTTCCAGAGACGGGGAGGTCGGTCGCTTGGGGAATCTGACTTAAGCAGTGGCGATCTTTTGACCAGGATAATCAGTGAGCCCTTTCCCTTGAGCGAGGAGCAAGCTCAAATAGTCACCGCACGCGAGCGGTACATAAAGGTCATCGCTGGTCCGGGTACTGGCAAGACGGAAACCCTCGTTCGCAGGCTGCTTTATCTCCTTCTGTGTGAAGACGTGTCACCAGAAAATATTATTGCCTTTACTTTTACCGAAAAAGCCGCACAGAGCATGAAAAACAGGGTGTACTACCGTCTTCACGAGTGGGGTCTCGATGAGCATATTCAGAATTTGGGTTCCATGTACATTGGCACCATTCACTCTTATTGTTTGCATCTTTTGCGTCAGGAGTTTGGTTATTCCGATTTTAACGTGCTTGATGAAAACCAGGAATTTGCCCTCGTTTTCCGCATTGCCAACAGGTTTAATTTCCCGAAAGGGGCAACGGAAATAGACAAATATTATTACCGACAATGTGTTAACTTTATCGATTCGGTGAATGTGGTGCACAACGAGCTGATTGATGAACAGAAACTTCAAGAAAAAAGCCCTGAGTTTTATGAAGATTTTCGCGAATATGAGGACTTTCTCGATGAAAATCGCTTGCTTACTTTTGGCAGGATGATAAGTCTGACTGTTCGGAAACTTTACTGCGATAGAGAAAAGATTAATCACGTGCGTTACCTGATGGTCGACGAATACCAGGACATTAATAAAGCACAGCAGGAGCTAATTCAAATTCTGGGTGAGGGAGCAAACGTTTTTGTGGTAGGGGATCCCCGACAGAGTATTTATCAGTGGCGGGGTTCGGATAACCGCTTTTTTGAAGAATTCGAGCAAATTTTTCCAGGAGCAAAAACTTTTTACATGGTGCGAAATCGAAGAAGCACTCCTGAAATTGTTAACGTAGCCAACCATTTTTACCAGAAATTTCACCAGAAATATGAGTTAATACGTGCCGAGAAAAGTTCAAAGGGAGTTGCACTTCTCGCATCACTTCCAACAGCTGAGAGTGAAGCTCGCTGGGTGGTAGAGGAAATCACCAGAGCGGTTGAGGAAGGAAAATGCCGTTTTAAAGACTGTGCTATCTTGCTTCGAAGTGTAATCAGTAATGCTGGGCCGTTTATAAGGGAGCTACGTTCAAGAAAAATTCCCTATTTTTTGGGAGGCAAATCAGGACTTTTCAGCAGGGAAGAGATAAAGGCTTTAAAGGATATCTTTTTTCTGCTCTTAAAAGTGAAAGACGAAGGTCAGACGCCAAATGAAGAGGACGAGGTTGAGGATATTTCAAGGCTTCAAGCTTCTTTGGATTCCTGGGTCCAAGCCGCGGGGATAGAGCTTGATAAACAGGCAACGTTACAAAAGTTGCAACATTGGAGTAAAAAGGTTTTAGAGGGTAAATACTCAAATCTGACCCGGGCTTTTCATCGCTTGTTGGTGATTCTTGGTTATCGCCAGCTGAATCCCGATTTTCCCCTGCAGGCGGTCGTGATGGCTAACCTGGGGCGCTTTAGCTCTATGCTGGTTGATTTTGAAACTGCAATGCGTCTGGGAGGAAAGAAGCCAGAGTGGCCAGAAATAATCAAGTATTTGCGTCTATACGTTTTCTGGTATGCCGAACGTGTCTATGAAGAACAGTTGGCTGAAGATCTTCCAGATATTGATGCAGTTTTTGTCGGTACAGTACATCAGGCCAAAGGGCTTGAATGGCCAGTGGTTTTTGTTTCTTCAGTGGTTGGCCATCGGTTCCCTTCAATAAGAGCTGGAAAACCGAGGCCATGGCTTATTTCCAGAGAGCTTTTCGATGCTGAGCGTTATGAGGGAAGTCTGGAGGAAGAGCAAAATTTATTTTATGTAGCTATCACCCGAGCAAAAGAGGTGCTTTGTGTTACTGCTTTTGAGGGTTACTACAGGGGTTCTTTGTACTGCAGGCGTTCTCCCAGCGCTTTTTTCGAATGCTTGAGAGAAGTGGTGCCGGTTTTAGGAGAAAACCAAAAAATTCCGTTTCCAGAGATTCCCCAAAACGACGAACAAAAAGAACCGCGGGTGCTGTCGGTTCGTGAGGTTGCTGATTATTTACGTTGCTTTACGTTGCCCTCACTTTTACCGCTTGCGCAATGTGTGGAAGTACCCTCCAGGACTTGCAGAAGAACTTGGTTATGGAAGAAGTCTACGCAATTGTCTTTTCCGATTGCTGGAGCTTTTGAGAGAAGGCGAAGAAAAACTTGTTAATGCAGTTGAGCGTGCTATTGAGGAAAAGTTTTTCCTGCCCTTTGCTGACCAGCATACCTTTACGGTTTTGAGGAAAGAAGCCTTTTCATCCCTGCGCGAGTTCGCTCAGAAATACCTTGAAGAACTGCTCAAGATAGAAAACACCACCACTCAGGTGGAGGTATCTTTCGATGGTGTGGTGCTCAGGGGAGGCGTTGATGCCGTTATCAGAGAGGGCGAGAGGCTGACGCTCTGGATTTGCAGGGTTTCTTGGGGTGCGATTACTCCTGAGGAAGTGGCTTTCCAGTTGGGTGTTTTTATCAAAGCTTCGGGGTTGGACTCCACTTCTTCCTTGCCCCGTGCATTTTTTGCGAATCTCGGCGATTCCTTGTTAGAGGAGATAGTGATTGATGAAAGAGGCTTGCAAGATGTAGGTGAAAAGCTTAAGGAGGTGTTGTTGAAAATTAAGAGCGGTCAGTTTGATAAAGTTTTAGGAGGGGAGAGCTGTAAACGATGTGACTACTCCGAGATATGCCGATTTTGCTATCCTAATTTTTCTTAGCTTCCTGCTTTTTGGGAAGAGGAGGACCTGAATGAAAGAGTTTCATTTCATTAACGTTGGGGTTTCCATCGTCAGTAATCTGGGTAATGGGTGCTATGAAGTTGGCGAAAACTTGAGAGAGCACAGGCTTTCTGACAATGAGTACTGGCAGAGTCTTCTTGATAACCCTTCCTTTTTAAACCGTGCTTTCGGTGTCCTGCGCGAGCATCCTATGCAAATCAGTGCGGAGTTGAACGCTTTTCTTAAAAAGACTCAGCATTTATCACCTGAGGAAGTGGAAGTGTACCTTACTGCTACCAGAACTCCGGTTAACGAAATCTGTGCCAGGTTGCTGGAGCGCTTTTTTCTGGAAGAAGGGTATTCAGTATACATGCCTCGGGAGTTTCCCGGGTATTTTTTGAAAATACACCCCGGTGAGAACCGCGCGGAAAGCTTTGCCCGGGGAATTTCTGAACTCCTTGAGCATCTCCTGACCCTGGTGCGCAGAAAAAGAGAAGAAGGCTATGTGGTATATTTCAATGCAACTGGTGGTTTCAAGGCTCACATTATGGCTTATGCGGTGGCTGGATTTTTGACTTCCTCTTCGGTGTACTATCTGAATGAGGAATTTGATGACCTGATTATCCTGCCGCCCTTGCTTTACTTTCCAACTCCAAGAGAGCTGGAAGTCTTGCGTTTCTTGAAGCAAAAGGAAGAAGAACAAGTTACTCCCCATGACCTGGAAAAGCTGTGGACAGCGTATGCTGAAGAGATAACCAATCTGGAATGTCTGGGATTTGTAGCCTTCAGAGAGGGTGATGGCGATGCCTCTCTGGAGATTTGTCTCACCTCGAGAGGCCGGGAAATGGAGGAAAGATTACGATGAGGCACCTGATCATCAACGTGGGATTGGGCACAAGCGGAGGGTCAGAATCACTGGCTGGAGCCATAGTTTATTCAATCAACAGGCATAGGCCGGATGTGGTGCATTTTGTGGTTACTGAAAAAAGTGAGCAGGAGACGTTGCCGATTGTAAAGAGGTTGATGGAAGAAGAGGAAGTAGAGGCTGAGGTAAGGGTGCTGCGCTTGAAAGCAGGCAGTGAGTATGACTGCCGGGAAGTCTTTTCGGAAGTTAAAGACTATCTTGCAAAACTTAAGCGAGAGGATCAGAAAGCAAAAATAGAGGTGGATTTCACTGCTGGCACCAAACCGATGAGTGCAGGTGTGGTCCTGAGCGGTTGCGTGGTGGGTGCGGAAGATTTTTCCTATGTTCAAACCAAGATAGAGGATGGAAAACCTGTAAAGGGCAGCGAGAGCTTGAAATCGTTTCCTGAAATTTCCGAATACCGCATTGAAGAACTGAAAAAGCTTTTTATGTTCAGCTTCGACCACTATGCTTTTTTGTCAGCGCTGGAGATCCTGAAAAACATGGAAGAAATAAGCAATGCTTCCGATGTACTTCGGTTTGTCGAGCACTGGCGGGAAATCGTCAACTTTTACCTCTCCTGGGACCTCTTTGCGCATCCTTTTGAGAAGGTGAAAGGGACACCCGGTGTGCCTGAGTACAATAAGGCTTTCCTGGGCAAGCTTGGAAACCCGACTTTTCGCTACCGTGAGGTCTATTTCCTTGCTGATCTTCTCAACAATGCCGAACGGCGCATTCAAGAAGGAAAGTTTGACGATGCGGTAGCTCGGCTTTACCGGGCGGTGGAAATGATTGCTCAGATTAAACTTCACTCCTATGGTATAGAAACTTCTGATGTTGAAATTGAACGCCTTCCAGAGGGCATAAGAGAAAAATATGCTGTCCTGCGCAACGAGCGCGGCAAGGTTCAGCTTCCCCTTTATCGAAGCTATGAACTGCTTGGAGACTTGGGTGATGAATTGGGTAAGAACTTTTTTGAGGATCATGAGCTTCGCAACCTTCTTGAGCGTCGGAACAACTCCATCCTGGCTCATGGATTGAGCCCAGTTGCTAAGCAGGAATGCCTCTCTTTACAGGATAAAGTTTTGAGCCTGGCTTTTCTGCTGCGTAGGGATTTAGAGAAGATCATGGGAGAAGGTCAATTTCCCAAGTATCGGGAAATTGATGACGGCTTGCAAAAATTGGGGGTAGAGCTCTCGTGAATACCATAATAAGTACTGTAGGCACGTCACTGCTTGGGAAAGCCAGGAACTATTATGGAAAAAGCGAAGTTTCCGTGCTTGATGTGACCAACTTCCTGAGGTTGGTAAACAATGATACTGAAGCTTCAGCAGAGACGAATTCGTTGCAAAGAATCCTTCACCGCTTACAGAATGGAGAAAGCAAGTTGGTTTTTCTGCACTCGCAAACCGATGAAGGGCGCCTTTGCGCTGAAGTCTTGCAGAGTTATTACTCTGGCCGGGGTTTTGAGGTGGAATGTCGAGAGATTCAGTACCTTAACTACCGGGAGAGCCACTTCAAGTTCCGGGGTTTGCGCTCTTTGGTGAATGAGCTGGTGAACCTCATATCCAGCGAGAGGGAAAAGGGCAACACAGTTTATATCAACGCAACCGGTGGTTTTAAAGCTGAGATAGCCTATGCCACGCTGGTGGGCATCCTTTTTGATGTGCGGGTGTATTACATCCACGAGGCTTTTCAGGACATCATTGAGATGCCCCCCGTGCCTCTTGATTGGGACTATTCTCAGCTGGTGGAACACGAGGAAGCTTTGAAGTGGTTCAGTGAGGACCTGAGACCCAAAAAAGAAGCTGAATCCGTAATTAAAACCCTGCCTCAGGAAATTCGCCTTTTGCTCCTTGAAGAAGAAGGTTATGTATTTCTTTCGCCAGCTGGTGAAGCCTTTTTCAAGGCTTATCTCGAGAGATTGCAACAGGCGGATACTGTACCCCTTCTTCTTTCTACTTCTGCTTGGAAGGCTTATCAGGATTTTCCAATTGATGTGCGCCGGGCTTTTGAACGTTACCTGCGAAAGCTAAAGGTGCCGGTAATCCGCCTCAAGGGTTCTGACCTCACCCGTGTGCCTTTGGGTTGCCGGGTTTTCCCTCGGGGCCATTGCGATGAGCGAATTATTTTTTGCGAGGACCAACAAGGCAAAATCAGGGTTTGTGCCCTGCTACGTCACAGCGACCGGAGTTATGAGCGATACCTGAAGCGAAAAATTACCTGTCCTGATGAGCAGGAATTCAAGGTTTTGTGGTGAATGGGCTTGTTTCAGGGTTGTAAAAGTGCTATTATACATACAGCTTCGTTCCTCTTTGTGCCACTTTTGGGCGCCAGCCCTTCGTGCGATTTGTTTTTTTAAGGGGGGAATTCCATGCCTATGACTGAAGAGCAATTTCTTTTTGCTGCTTTTATTCATGATTTGGGAAAATTGCTGGAGCGCTCCAAATCGCTGAAACTTTCCGAAGACATTGCAGCAGCCAATACCTACGGACACGCTAAATATTCTGCACAGCTGATAAGAAGCGTGCGCAGTGGTAGTGAAGGAGCCAAGGGTGAATATGACCTTTCTTCCACCTACCTGGGTAGAGTGTGCTCGGAAGAAGTGGAAAAAGCAGTGCTTTCCCATCATCGTCCCCAGACGGTGGAAGAAAAGATAATCCAGCTTGCTGACTGGCTTCAGTCCTCAGAACGGGAGGAAAAGGAGGAAAAAGAGGAGGGAAAAGAACATTACCTCGATGTGCCCCTGGTTTTCCCTTTTGTCTGGGTGGATCGGAATATTGAGCCTCTTTTTTATTCCATAGCCCCGCTTGCGCTAAAAAGCAACAGTTTCTTGCCCACACAAAAGGAGAAAGCAAAGAAGGGTAGCCAGGAATACCAGAAGCTCGCTGCGCAATTTCTGGCCAAGCTTCGCTCGGTGAGAGATTTTGAGCAGTTGGTCAACGTTTGCGAAATTTACCTTTCTCAAGTGCCTGCTCAGACTGTAGGCTACGAGAGTGATATTTCACTTTTTGACCATTCCCGGTTGACCGCTGCCCTGGCGCACTGCCTTTACCGGGATTATCAGAGGGGTTTGTTGCGAGAAAAGGATCTTGACGATGGTAAAGAATGGTTGAAGAAAGATATTGACGATCCCTGGCGCCCTGCAGTGGTTGATAAAGAGCTTTTCTGGTTTGTAAAGCTGGACCTTTCCGGGATTCAAAGGTTTATATTCAACGTTACGTCCAAACAGGCAGCCCGGATGCTCAAAGGCCGCTCAGTTTATCTGGATCTCCTGGTTCGTTACGTAGTCAAACACCTCCTGAAAAAGGCAGGGGTTAGCTCGGTGAACATTGTTTACCTTGGTGGAGGCAACGCTGAGCTTCTGCTACCTTTGGTTGAGGAAAGCCTGCTTGAAGAGGTGCGCCAGAGAGTAAGCGAAATTCTGTGGGAGCTTCATCGTGGGGAAATCTACCTGGCTATGGAGTGGTTGCCGCTGACCCTTAAAGGCCTTTTAAACTTCATCGAAAAGCGGGAAGAGCTTCACGAACGTTTAGATATCCGCAAGAGAAAGCGCTTTATGGAGCTGGGAGAGGAGAAGCTCTATCAACAGCTTTTTGTTCCTCAAGGCGAAGGGCTGGGTGAAGGGGAGAGCTGTTCGGTTTGCCATCGCAGGAGAAAGGAAATTGTTTCCGAAGAAGAACGTCGTTGCGAGGTTTGCCAATCCTTTGTGGACCTTACTGACCAGGTTAGGGAAGCAAAATATTTGCTTGAGCGAGAGGTTGGACCCTCTGATGCTCTTCCGCGGACAGTTTTCGATATTTTCAGGTGTCTGGGGTTTGACGTTAAATTTGCCAGGAGTTTCACACACGATACCAGGGTGTATATTCTTGAGGACGTTTCTCTGAATATTGAGGGAGAGAAAGAACGGCTTGCCGATGGTTTTCTTCTAGGTAGCTTCCGGATTCCGGTTGGGGACTTCCGAAAACTGGCAGGGAAAGAAAACGAAACCGAAAGCGACTCCAGTGATGAGGCAGAAAAGGTTGGCGACGCGCGTCTTGGGTATCTCAAGATGGACGTGGACAACCTGGGGCGACTTTTCGCTGAACTGGCCCAGAGGGAAAAAGAGAGGAGCGAAAGACGCAGAACGACTGCTCTGTCCAGATACCGTGCTTTGAGTAGAAGAATAGAACTTTTCTTCGGTGGCTATGTGGTGAACTTGTTAACCGATAATAAAAACAAATCAAACGATGTATCAAGTAGGACCCTCTTTTATCCGGTTTTCAGTGGCGGTGACGACCTTTTTGTAATCGGCAAGTGGGACAACATCGTTAACCTGGCTGGGGAAATACGAAATAAGTTTGCAGAATACACTAACCACTCAAAGCGAGTTACCCTCTCAGGCGGAATTGCGCTTTTCCCTTACAACTTTCCGGTAATCCGGGCTTCCCATATGGTGGAAGAAGGGTTGGAACAGGCTAAAAACCGTTTTTACCCCGAAGACCGGGAAGACCCCTCTTGGATTTACAAAGATAAAGTAGGCATTCTGGGGGAGGTGTTGAGCTGGAAGGAGTATCAGTTAATGAAGGGACTTTACGAAGAGCTGGCTGCAGGGGTTAAAGAGGGGAAAGTGTCGCGGGCGATTTTCAAGAAGATAGAGCGCTCTCTTTCCGGGCTTACCCCCATTATTGAAGAGTCTCTGCAGGGCAAAATTCATCCACCCCGCATCTGGCGCTTTCTCTATTACTTGCGGGATTATCCTCAGATTGCTCAAAAAATCGAGCGCGTAGTGCTTAACAACCTTTTCGAGAAGGTCAAAATTCGCAATCCACGCCTGGTGCTGGTGGCAGGAAGGTTAGCTGCCCTGGCCACCAGGAAAGTACAGGATAAACAAAAAGCATGAGGAGGGAGGAAAATGCCTCAGGCAAGAACTAATCCAGGGAGAAGTGGCGCTTCAGGTGTCCCTCAGGAAGAACAGTGGAGAAGGGAGGTACGTGAGGACCTTGGCCCGGACTATGTAAAAAAAGTACTTAACTTCGACCGGCTGGATATCGAGCAGTTCAAGCAGTTTAACGAGAAGGTCAAGAGTTTTGTCCAAAAACGTAGTAAAATCAATTCCACCCGTATGCGCAAGATATACGAAATTATTCATCGAGCCAGAAGTCCCCAAGAATTTCTTTTGAGTATACCCCGTTTGGCTTACATGGTGGGTAGAGAGGATAATCCTTGGGAAAAAAAGCTTATAGGCGCTATTTTCATAGTGTTTAACGACTGTGCAGCGGGTGTCAAAACCCAGGAAGACCTGCGCAGCATCCAGCGCTTTGCTGAAGCCCTGGTTGCCTACCACAAATTTTATGGGGATAAATGAGTATCGACGCAAGAAGGAGGGATGACAAGATGAACCGTTTTCTGGGCAAGCTGTTTATCTACTTTGAAATCGAGGCGCTCACCGGTTTGCGCATTGGGGGTGCACGAGATAGCGCTGAGATAGGAGGCTTGGATAACCCGGTCATAAAGACTGTAGATGGCAAGCCCTATATTCCTGCTTCTTCGCTCAAAGGAAAGATCCGCTGCCTTCTGGATCGCAAAGATGGTGTGAGAGTCGCTCGGAGAGAGGGTGACCCCTGTGGTTGTGGTCAGTGCGAGGTTTGCCAGCTCTTTGGTGCTCACTCCGATAAGAACAAAACCCTGACTCGACTTTGCTTCCGCGATGCTTTTTTGAATTTTGAAAAATATCGAGAGTCTCTCAAGGACAGCAAACTGCTTGATGATGAAATCCCACTCACCGAGGAAAAAATGGAGAATATCATTGACCGCCTGAAGGGGACAGCGCAGCATCCCCGAACCATGGAGCGAGTTCCTGCAGGAGCGGTGTTTGATGGCGAGGTTGTGGTCAACTTTTACGAAGGGGATGACGTGAAAAAGCTTATTCGTAAGTTCTGGGAGGGCCTGCGTTTGCTTGTGGATGATTATTTGGGTGGCAGTGGTACCCGGGGTTACGGAAAAGTTACTTTTCGAAATCTCGCTTTTTCCTGGAAAACCCGCAAGGATTATCAGACCAAAAATCAGGCTCATTGGTTTTCCGATATTCCCTTTTCCAATTTCGAGGATGCTGACCACAAACTGGACGAGCTTTGCGAAAAGGTAAGCCAGGCTCTTTATGGAGCAGGTGAACACTAATGAAGTGCCGGGTGGTCAAACTTTTTTCGAAAAACGTAGTCTGCCTGTGTCCCGGGGCGGGACGCATGGACCGGACAGAGAGTATGATTCACGCTGATACGCTTTTCTCAGCATTGTGTAACGCCTTGTTGAAGCTCTATGATGAAGGAGTGCTTTTACAATTTGCAGAAAGAGTAGTGCTTTCCTCACTCTTTCCGGGCTTGCGCAGCGAAGACGGGAAAGACCTGCTTTTTCTGCCTCGCCCGGTAGCTCCATTTTCCACCTCTGATACGGATCTTTTACGGCGCAAGAAAGAAAAAAAAGTGAGCTGGTTTTCCTGGAAGGCTTTTGCAAAGGTAATTTCCAGATTTAACGCGAAGCAATTGCGATTTGACTGCAATTTACTTAATGAAGAAATTTTTGCCTTGGAAGGAAGGTTTGCCTTGCTTTCTGAGGAAAAAGAAATGCTGGGGGCTTTGCAGGGCTTTGGTTTTTTAAGCGGAGTGGAACCTCACGTTGCCATAGACCGTGTGAGCAACACCGCTTTTGAGGAGGGAGGCTTTTATTTTCAAGAAAACCTGGTGCTGACCACGGGTACGGAAAACACAACTCCTTTCCTGTACTTCCTGGTGCACTACGAGCGGTTTGAAGAAGTCTTGCAGCCGGCGCTAAATCTGCTGGTTGAAGAAGGCATTGGCGGAGAGCGCCATCAGGGAAAGGGAATTTTTGATCGGTGGGAAAGCGAGGAAATTGAACTTCCTGACCAGGGGAATTACTTGGCGCTTTTTTCGGTGGCTCTTCCCAACCGGGAAGAAACTGGCAATCTGATTTATTACGACCTGGTTTTGCGGAGGGGTTTCGTTTACCACGGTGGTCCAACCGCTTTTTACAAAAAACCAATTTTCAAGCTGGTTGAAGGCTCAATCGTCCGCCTGCCCTTTGCAGGCTGTAACATTGATGTTGCTCCTCGTGATGATTATAGGGTGATTTCTTACGGCAAAGCTCTGGGTTTTGCGTTTTCCTGAGGTGATGTGCGATGCAGTTAAAAGTTCAGACTGTAACACCGGTTTGTGTCAGTAGCGGAGAAACACTTTCTCCGGTGGTTGATTTTGTACTGGATGCTAAAAAGAATTGTTTGCATATGATAGATTACGAAAAACTTCAACGCTGGCTGGCAGAAAGTGGCGACCGGGAAGCGCTGGGCGAGCTAACCAGGATGGCTCTTGGTCAGTCGGGAAACATAGCTGACTTTTTCGAATCTCGTAAGCTTGATGCAGCTAACTTTGCCCGCGTATCCTGGAGTTGCAGCTCGGCAAAAGAATTGCAGGGGCATTCCCGCAACCTGAAGCTCTCGGTTCTCTCTGTAAAAGGTGCTTTTCTTCCCGGAAGCTCTGTAAAGGGTATGCTACGCACCGCTTTGATGTTTCACTATCTCCGGGATAAGGGTAGGGCAGCTCTCGATGAGATACTTGGTAATAAAAACAAGACTGAAAAGCAAGCCTACACTGGTGAAAATGTTTTCCGCAAGAGGAGCAACGCAGACGAGGGAAGACAGCCAGGAGCTGAAGACGACGCTTTGCGGTTTTTGCAGGTCAGCGATTCTGATTTTTGCCCGCTTGAGAAATTACGGGTTTATCACCTGGGAAGACAAGGACGCGGAAACAGGCCCATACCTCTTTTTGCGGTGGCCATTCCTCCCGGGGTTGAGTTTAATTTTCAGGTGCGTATCGACCCTAATTTTGAAAAAGCGGATATTCCTGAATACTGGAAGGAGTTTTTTAAGAAAGAAAGAAGCCTTATTGAGGTGCTTAAAGAGTATACCTCGACACTCATAGAGCGGGAAATGCAGGTTCTGAGTATGCTTGGCAATTCTTATCAAGGTTTACTCGGTTTTTACAGGAAGCTGGCAAATTTCAACTTTCCCTTGTTCCGTTTGGGATTTGGAAAGACGTACTTTTTCAACTCCATCGGGATTTTGCTTAAGAATGATGAGATTTCTCACCTGATTAAGGATGCCAAGCGTTTTAAAAACGGCAAATTGGTTTTCCCGACCACCCGCTGGGTGATTCAAGACAAAGACCAGAAAGACAGGCCCTTAGGCTGGCTGGCGGTGAAGTCAGTCAATTACCAGTAAATACTACGAAAGAGGAGTGAAACCTTGAGAGCGAAATTAACCTTTACAGCTCGGGATGGAGAAGGCATTCTGCTGCCCCTTCACTATAATCACCTGCTTCAGCACCTGATTTATCACCTTTTACCCCCGGACTTTGCCGAAAACCTTCACGAAGAGGGCTTTCGCTATGGGAAGCGACGCTTCAAGTTGTTCACTTTTTCGAGAATTCTTCAGAAAGGGCATTTTCGGAAAGTTGATGGGCGCAGACGGTTATTCTTTCCTCATGGTTTTTCTTTTTGCTTTGCAACTCCCCGCTATGAGATACTGGAAAACCTGATTCGGGAAGCCTTACTTCGACGTTCAGCCGACCTTCTGGGTCAGGAAGTTTTTTTGTCGCGGGTCGAGGTGTGCCCGGAAGCGGAGCTGCGGGAAGCAATGTTTCTGCGTTTCCTTGCTCCGGTTACCGTTTACCGGACCACTCAGGTGGAAGGTAAAAGAAGAACGCACTTTTTCAGCCCCACCGATTCTGAGTTTAATCAGTTGTTGCTTGAGAATGCCCGCAAAAAGTATTTCCTGGTAACCGGGAAGAGCGCAGATGAATTAAAATTTGCCATTCATCCCTACCGCTTTTCCCCGGAGCGCAACAAAGCGGTGGTGCTTTTCAAAGGAACGCCGATTGTGGGCTGGACCGGGGTTTTCAAGGTGGAGGGAGATCCGGAGCTTCTGGAAGTAGTCTATCAGACCGGGTTGGGCAACAAAAACTCAGCTGGATTTGGAATGTGGGAGGTGTGGGAAGATAAAAGAGAAAAGGAGCAAGCCGGAAAAGAGTAAAAGCAGGGACTACCGTAGCCTTTTCTCCCGGCGCTCTTTGCTTTTTCGACTTTACCGTATTACTCAGGAAATTCAACTTGGCAATTATCCCGGCATTTCGGATTTAGCATCCATTCTTGAAGTAAGCGAGCGTACCATTGACCGCTATATTGAGGCACTGCGGGACGATTTTGGAGCGCCCATTGCCTACGATAGGAAGCGCCGGGGTTATTACTTTGAATATCCCTGGTCTATGCCCTTTTCAGGACTCAGCGAGGGAGAGGCTCTGGCTCTGTTCATTTTTTTGAACGTTGCTGAACGCTTTAGAGGTACCCCCCTCGAAGAGGCATTCAACAGGTTGGGAGAAAGGTTGAGTCTGGCTCTTCCTGATAACCTGCAAATGAGCCGGGAAGAGTTTGATATGCTTCTTTCTCCTTTTTTGATGCCCCTTGCTATGCGGGTGGACGTAAGTGAGACTTTTAGTGCGATTTTCAGGGCTGTTACCGAGCGAAAAAGAGTTTTGATTCGCTACCATAGCCTCTCTTCAAGAGAAGTGAGTGAGCGCAAAGTTGATCCCTATCACCTCTACAATTTTGAAGGGGTGTGGTATTTCTGCGGTTTTTGTCATTTGCGGGATGAGGTTCGGGATTTTGCTTTGGACCGCATTGAGGAAGTAAAAGTGCTTGAAGAAAGCTTCGAACGACCTCGGGACTTTTCACCCCAGGAGTATTTCAACCGGGCTTTCCGTATGTACCGTGGGGACTTAGCGCAGGTGCGCATTCGCTTTGACAGCTATCAGACAGCCTGGATTAAAGAGCGCATCTGGCATCCCACCCAGAAGATAGAGGAGTTACCCGATGGGGGAGTGGTTTTCACCGTTTGCGCTAATCCGGAAGAAATCAAGCGCTGGGTAATAGGCTATGGAGCTCATGCTGAAGTCCTGGAACCCACATATTTGCGGAAAGAAATCCAGGAAGAAGTTGCAAAATTGCAAAAGATATATCACAGCGACAGAAAATGACCCTGTAAGGGTGTAAAATGAATTTGGAGAGAAAATTGTTAAAGTGAACGAGTTATTTCCTCGTAGATTACCGCGATGGTTCGGAGAAAGATTTGCATCTTTTATTCTCTAAGAAGGAGGTGATTTTTGAAGGAGCAACAGTCCGAAAATTTTTTCTTATAAAGTGCTTGCTTTAAAAGGGGGATTCGAGGAGGTGGGGAGATTTGCGTTTACGGGTTCAGTTTGCAATCGAGAGGGTTCCCCTTCTTTACCGCAACGCCTTTATGAGTTTCCTCAAGGAAGCTTTGAAGGCCACTCCATCTGGAAGTCATCGCTTTTTCCGTCTCTTTCATTTTGATCAAAAAAGAAGCAACAAAGCTCCCAAGCCTTTCTGCTTTGCGGTGCGTTTTGTCCATGACCTGAAAAGTTTTCAGGAGAATAAAGAGTGGTTTGTGCTTAAATCACCGTTGAGTTTATACTTCTCAACTGTTGATCCCAGCTTGCTGGTGGATTTTTATAACGGGGTAATTTCAAAGCAAATTTATCCCTTTGAAAAAGGCGAGTTTTCTATCCCGTATCCTGAAGTGGTTGTTCCCCTTCGGGAAAAACGAATTACGGGAAATACCGTTATGTTTCGCACTCTTTCTCCGGTTCTTATCGAGGACGCTCAGGGTAAGCCTTTGTTGCCTGATCGAGATGGGGAAAGATTTGCGAGAGAATTCAATTACTACGCAGATGCGCTGCTTTGGGGGATACGGGGAAATGGCCTTCGTGAGAAGCTGGTTTTTCAGCCCTTCAGGATTAAAAAGGAAGTCGTCAAGCATGCCATAAGGGAAAGAGAAGAGACTTCCCGAATTTATACCTTTACCTGCTTTAGCGGTCAGTTCGTTCTCAGGGGGAATCCTGCTGATCTTGAATATATTCAGGCGCTGGGTATAGGCAGACGACGTTCTCAGGGTTTCGGCATGCTGGAGGTGGTTTGGGTTGAGTGAAATTGTCCTTTATCCGAGTAACTGGTTGTATAACGCTGGAGTGGTGGGATTTTTGCATTCCCTGCAGGAAGTAGAGAAAATCCAGGTAGAAGGATTTTTAAAAGAAGATGGAACAGTAGTTTTGCCTGCAAACCTTTTTGCACAACTTAATTGGGATTTGAGATATTTTTCGGAAACGAGACTTGCAGCAATCACAGGACAGGCGAAAATTTACAGAAATTACTGGCAGCCCTCCTGGGATAAAAGTGCTTTTGGAGCCTATGTTGCTGCCCTTGAAAACCTTCGGGAATCGTCTTTGCACTCTTGCAGCGTATGTGGGAGGAATTTTGAAATTCCTGAACCTCATTTGCAGGCACTGGTACAAAGGTTTTCATTTCTGAAAACTTTCTTATCTGGGGTAAGCACCTTCGATGTTCGCCTTAATATGATGCTAGCCCCTTCTATAGGAGAATTTCCAAATAGCTTGTGGAACTTGAGGAGTGGTAGCTGCGTTTGCCCTCTTTGCTCCTTTTTGCTTGTTCATCAACACCTATCATTTTTGGAGCTTATCGATTCGGATGGTAAGGCCAGTACCTCGGTTTTTGTAAACGCTCCTTCTTTTAAGGTGATGTGGTATCTTAACCGTCTGGTCAAGGAGGTTTACAGCAGAGAGAAAATCTCTTTTGTCCGGGAGCTTTTGGGTGTGAGCCTCATAGAGTTTGCGATGCGCGTCAATGCCCAACTTGGAATGTGGACCAAAATGAACATAGAGGTGGTGAGCTGGAAGAGGGATGGCACGATCGATTTTTACGTCCTTCCTTATCAGGTAGCTGACCTTCTCCTTGATTGGCGAGTGGCATCGCTCCTTTCAGATATTGGTGAATTTTCGGTTTTGAAGATGGTGCTTGAGGAGCGTTTTTATGAAATCGTAGAACTTGGAGAAAAGATTATGGCCATCGGTATAAAAAGGAAAAACGAGTGGGGAAAACAGGAAAAGGCATACATCAATCAGCATCTTCGCCTTTCCCGTAACAAGGATCGACCGGATAACTTGGTTAATTTTGCTTCCAGGCTTTTTTCTCTCTATGCCCTTATTCAGGAAAAACAGGGGGTGAAGGGTAATGAGCGATAGAGAGCAGTTGTTTTCAGAACTTGAGAGAGTGTGGGAAGAAATTCTTAAATCACTATCCATGGCGGGAGCAGGGGCGGAAGAATTCAGTAGGGTTGTGAACTTGCTTTCTGATTTCAGCTTGCAGTTGCAGGACGCTTTGGAGTATGCGCTAAAGAATGCCGATGCTTCTCAAAGGGTAGCGCTTGAGAGGCTCTACAATGCTTTAACCAGGGAAAGCGCAAAGGCACTTTGCGATAAGCTTCACAGGTATGGCTTCGGCTTGCGGGGTACTGAAGTCCATGGACGGATTTACGATTCTGAGAAAAAATCGCCTAAGGGTCTGGCTTATCGGATTCTTGAGCTGACCAGAATGGGTAAAAGAGATGAAGTTTTCTTTTCGCTGCTCAATGTTTTTCAGGGACATCCGATTAATCCGGACTTGGCCAAAGTTTTCAATCCCGCTTATTCAGATGACCTTTTCAAGGTGTTCATATATTCTTTTCTGAGTGGTCTTTTAGGAGAAGGCTATAGACAGAGTGAGGAGGGATGAAAAAATGAAAAACATTACCATTACCGTTATTTATGAAGCGCAGGCCTTGAATCGTGATGAGAAGCTGGGAGGTAATATTCTCTCTATCAAAAAGCTGACTCGGGGAAAGGAAACTTTGAGTTTTATTGGTAAACCTGCTCTGCGTCACTATCTCTTTTCGGCTCTTCAGAGGGCTTATCCCAGCGACTGGTGCCCAGCTCCGGTTACCGGGCAGGGGGAGGTGGTGCAGTTTGACATTCTCCAGGCTGATATTCTGACCTATGCCGAGCTCGACGCTTTTGGCTATATGTACACGATAGGTGAGCAGGCTTCAATCACTCGTCGGGCTCCAGTGGGAATAACCAAAGCTTTGTCCTTTTCCCCTTATCAGGGAGACATGGCGTTTTATGCTAACCATGACCTGGTAAACCGGGGAATAAAGAATGGTCTTTCAGTAACACCTAATCCCTATAACAAAGAGGAACATTGCAGTTTTTACAAAGCGAGTTTCACCATAGATACTCAGATTTTGGGCCAAGACGTGTGGATTGTTAGTGGGGTGAGTTTTCAAAATGGTACTTTGACTCTCACTTTATCAGGTGGGAACAAAAAAGTATCACGAAAGAAATAACCCCCGTTAAAGAGCGGGAAGATACTGAGGGCTGCTATGAGTGCTTAAACGGTGAAGGCGAAAAGGTGGGCGAGATTAGGGTTCAAAAATTGAGTTCAGGCAAATGGGAAGTAACCTTTCTGCTGGAACCAGATATAAAGCAAAAAAGGATAGAGCAGCTTCTCGAGACCATAAAGAATGGACTTTATGCCCAATCGAGCAACGAGCTTAACACCTTGATCCCAATTTTCTTGGTTGCTTCCGGGGTAAAAGTTCCTTCTCCAGTCTTTCACTCTTATCTTGTGTTGGGTTCGGATGAGGACAGAGAAGGGTCTGATTTTCAAGTTTCTGGACTTCTTGATGGACTGAGTAATTCCTGGGTGGAAGGCCCTGTCTTTGTCTTTGAGAGCAAGAGGGTCAGATGGGACAGAAGAGAAAAGGAAGAAGCCTCGAAAAAGTGGAACGCCCGGCTTAAGGCGGAGTGGAATGACTTTAAAAAAGAACTCTTTAGCTTTGGTGATACAAGAGAGGGGGAAGCGGAATCGTGAAGGGTGAACCTGTTAAAGCTTTGCGAGTGGTCCTTTATCAACCTCACGCTCACTACCGACTTCCCTTTACTTATCGCAGGAGGCACAGTTATCCTATTCCCCCTTATTCCACGGTGCGTGGTTTTCTGTGCAATGTTTTGAACATTCGAGGTCATACTCTTGGGAGAGATCCCGAGGCAAACGAGGATTTTCAAAGACTCAAAGCGGCCAAAATAGGAATTGCTGGGCGGTTTGAGACCAAAACCACCGAATATATGTGGTTTCGCAATTTGGGCAAAAAGCAGCACATTAGCCGTTTTGGTTCTGCAGAGGGACGCACAATGTGGGGGGTGGGAGAGCACCCCGGGGGCCAATTGCCAGTCTGGGTTGATGTGCTCAATGAAGTCAGGATTGTTGTGTATCTTGTGCACGAAGACTATGCTTTTTTGGAGCGCCTTTGCGAGAAGATTCAAAACCCTTCAGAGCGTTTTTATCCTCTCTATCTTGGACGCTCTGAAGACTGGGTAGTTGTGGAGGATGTAAACAAAGATGTTTCACTTGAGTTTAAGGCAAAGGATGCTGATTTTGAGCACTTTTTTTGGGTGCCCGAGAAATTGTTTCTGCCGCCTGGTGGTAGTTTTGACTTCACTCAGGTAGAGGGGATTTTTTACCGGGTACCCTTCTTCTGGGAATTGCGAGAGGGGAGTCGGGACTTTCGGTATGTTCTTGCCAAGCTCAGCGATGGTCGCATCAAGAATATCAGCTTTTTGTTTGACAGCTCTTTTGGCCGAAAGGGTCTCCCGGTGTTTTTGCTAAATCCGGGTGTGTGAGGAGAGATTGCAATGAATATGGTGCTTGCTAAATCCAATCAGGTACGTTTGAGAGACCATATTCAGGATTTAAATATGGTGTTTGAGAGCTTCAGGGAGAAGCTTGCAGAAAGCGCCTTCTGGGCTGAAATTGAGCAAACCTTGCGCCTTGCGATTTTGTGCCATGACCTTGGAAAGGTTTTACCTTCTTTTCAGCTTAAGGTCTTGGGGAATGAGGGGTATCAGCCGTTCGATATTCATTTTAACATTCCACACTCTCTGGCTTCGCTATTTTTTGTTGACCCGACGTTTTTGGAAAAAGAAGTTGGAAGGGAAAGAGCAGATTTTCTTTTGACCACAGTGGCTTTTCACCACTTCCGAGAGAATTTCTTTGAGTATCTGGGAGGAAGAAACGACCAGCTGGTTGCCTTTTGTAAAAAATTGCTACAGGATGAAGAGTGGCGAGAAGGTCTTTTGCAGAATCTCAAGCAGGAGATGGAGGGAATAACAACCCTTGCAGAGCATCCCGGGCTTTTAAGCTTTAACCGCAAGCTGGCAGAGGCTCTGGCAAATGGCCTGACATTGCTCGATTTTGTATTCCTTCCTTATCGTGCTGAGGGCTTACCAGCGAGGTTGGGGTTTAAGGGGGAACGGGAGCGCTTTTTTGTGCTTTTGAGCGGTTTTCTCCAGCGCTGCGATCATTTTGCCTCTTTTTGTGAAGAAGAAGGGCGATTTTTTAATCCTGAAGAAAAAGGCTTGACCGGTGAAGAGGTGTGGAATAAGCTGACCAGTTCTCTAAGAGAAAAAGCCGGGGTTAGCAAGCTGTGGCAGGAAGAGATATTGGAAGGGAAACGTGAGCAGAACTTTATCCTGATTGCTCCGACAGGTTGTGGAAAGACTGAATTTGCTTTTCTGTGGGCGGGAGGTAGTAAGCTTTTTTATACCTTACCCCTGCGCGCTGCCGTTAACCAGATGTACAGAAGAGGCAAGATGCTGTGGGGCGATAGCTTAGGATTGCTTCACTCCGATGCCGACCTGGTTTTTCTGGAGGAAGCATTAGGAAAAACCGGTTCTGAGTACGAGGATAACTACACCGCTTATCACTTGTCTCGGCAGCTGGCCTTTCCAGCCTGTATATCTACTGGTGACCAGTTTTTCCCTTATGCTTTGCGTCCGCCTGGATACGAAAAAATTTATGCCACTTTCTCTTACGCGCGTCTGGTCATTGATGAAGTGCAGGCTTATTCACCGGAGGCTGCTGCTATAGTTGTGAAATTCACCGAGGATTTGACAAAGATGGGTGGTAAATTTCTCCTCATGACTGCTACACTTCCAGAGTTTGTAAAAAGAGAAATCATGCAGCGCACTGGTGTTCCAGAAGCTTCTTTCATCAACTTATATGAGAAAGAACGAGCCAGGTTTGAACGTATTAGGAAGCACCGGGTTAAGGCTTTTAGGGCTGAAAACCCTTCTTTTCTTACGGAAAGAATTCTTGAAGAAGCAAGGCGCGACGGTGGACAACGAGTGCTGGTGGTTGTAAACACCGTTCCCAGAGCCCAGGAGCTTTATAAAGAACTGCGCAACTTAAAGAGTCAGGATATAGAGCTTTTGCTTCTTCATTCGCGTTTTACCGTTTCGGATCGCCAGAGCCTGGAGGAGGAAGTAGAGAGGAGTTTCAGGAATCCCAAGGAGGTTCCCGATGGTGCCAAAATACTTGTTGCCACTCAGGTGGTAGAGGCTTCTCTTGATATGGATGCCGATATTCTGTTTACAGAGCTTGCTCCTTTGGACTCTCTGGTGCAGAGGATGGGCAGGGTTTTGAGACGCATCGGCCCTCAGTTTGATAGCCCTGGAGAAGGGGTATATCGCGCTCCAAGCGGGAAAGAATACAGGATTACTTTAAATGTGCCCAACGTATACCTTTTTTCCACAGAAGAAACCATCAAAAGTTCTCCCTACCCCTGGGAATTGCTTGCAGGTAGCATCCTTATTTTCAACGGGCTCTTTGCGGGTAAAAGTGAAGAGGAAATCAAAGAAGAGATTGTAAACGCTGTGAACGAGCAAGGTAAAAATTCTCTGGAAATTGAAGAGGGTGAAATTTTGCTCTCTGAGTACGATAAATATCGCCTGGTTTGGTTTTTCTATCAGGCAATGGAAGAAACAAATACAGAGTACATTAAGACCTTCTTTAATACGCTTTCGATTTTGGATGCTGGATATGTATCTTCAAGAAAAAGCGAGGCACAAAAGGTTTTCAGGAGAATTACCGACGTATCAGTTGTGCCAGAGAATCTCCTACAGGCTTTTTATAGGGATGTTGTTGCTTTCGTAAGTGATGACCTTTGTGAAGAAAGGAAAAGCTTTGCGGCCTTTAAGAGGGATATCCTGTCGAAATACGTGGTTTCCGTTTCCTGGGCGGTGGCTAAGGAAGCGGTGACGAAGGGTGCTAAAGCTTTTCACAGGCTTTTCAACTTGGCTTCAAGCTACGAACAGGAACTTTTCGGTAAGTATCCTCTCCAGAGCTGGCTGGACAATGTTTTTGTTGTTCCTGGCGATTATAGCGATTTGGGTTTCACAAAAGTGAAAGCAAAGGAGCAGAAAGCAATGGCGGATGATGGAAACATCCTTTGATTCTCTACGCATTACTGGCGTTAAAATAAACTACTTTTTTATTTGCAAGCGAAAACTCTGGCTGTTTGACCGTGGTATACAGATGGAACAGGAGTCGGAGCGGGTTTTGCTGGGAAAACTCCTTGATGAGTACAGTTATCCCAGAAAGAAACGCCGGAGAGTCACCATTGATGACCTTATAGCTATCGACCTGGTTGAGGGGGATACTGTAAGGGAAGTCAAATACAGTAAGGTTTTCGAAAAAGCAAGCATCATGCAGATTGGGTACTATCTTTTTTATTTAAAGGGCCTGGGTATTAACAAAAAAGGCATCATTTCCTATCCGAGGCTACGAAAGAGTAAGGAAGTGGTTCTTACCGATGAAATGATAAGCGAACTCAAAGAGGCTATGAAGGGTATCGAAGAGGTTTTGACAATGCCCTCTCCACCGGTTGCGGAGAAAAAGCCCTATTGTAGGAAGTGTGCTTATTTCGAGTTTTGCTTTGGATGAACCCATGCAGTCTTATTACCTTTTATGTAGTGGTACTCTGAAGAGGAACGAAAACACTCTTTTGGTTGAAAAGAGCGATGGGGAAAAGAAAGTGATTCCCATCGAGAATATTGATTCTATCCATGTTTTTGGCCAGATGAACTTTAATAAAGAACTTCTAGTGTTTCTGGCCCGGGAAGGTAAGCCCCTGCATATTTATAATTATTACGGTAACTATAGTGGCACCTTTTTGCCCAGAGACAAAAATGTTTCCGGAGAGCTTCTGGTGCGCCAGGTTGAACATTATCTTGACCCCCAAAAACGCTTCTTTTTGGCCCTGGCGTTTGTTGAGGGGGCCATGTTTCACGCCAAGCGTAATCTTCGAGAGTATTCCGGGACTGAACCTTTCATTCAAAAAATTGAGGAAGAGCTTGATAAGGCTTACTCTGCAACTTCTATTGCCGAACTGATGGGTTGTGAAGGTAGAGCTAAGGAGATTTATTATCAGGCTTTTAATCTCTTTTTAAAAGAGGAATTTTATTTTGAGAAAAGAGAAAAACGTCCACCCTCCAACCCGGTAAATGCGCTTATCTCATTTGGTAATTCACTCATTTATACCACCATTCTTTCTGAGTGTTATCGGACCCAGCTTAATCCTACCATAAGCTATCTCCATGAACCACGAGAAAGGCGTTTTTCTTTGTGTCTCGACCTTGCCGAAATATTTAAACCTTTAATCGCTGACCCACTGGTTTTTCGCTTGATTAATACCGGTTTGATTACCAAGGATGACTTTGACCAAGACCTCAATGGTTGCTACTTGAACGACAGGGGGAAGGAAAAGTTTCTTAAGGCTTTTGACCAGAAGCTTAAAACTACCATTAAACACCGCCGCCTTAAAAGAAAGGTTTCCTACCGTACTATTTTGAGGCTTGAGTGTTACAAACTTATCCGGCATCTTTTGGGAGATGAAGTATACGCTCCTTTCAAGGCGTGGTGGTGATGGCTTACTGCATTGTGACTTATGACATTGGAGAAGAGCGGGTTAATCGGGTTAGGAAAGTGCTTAAGCGCTATCTTAACTGGGTTCAGAATTCGGTTTTTGAGGGGGAAATTAGTGAGGGAAAGCTTGAGAAATGTTTGCAAGAACTAAAGAGTGTTATCAACGCAGATTCTGATTCGGTTTATGTGTATTGTTTCGAGATCAGGGAGTATTGTAGGAAACGGGTTGTTGGTTGCGAAAAGGAGAACACTTTTAACCTTATTTAATATTTTTGGTTACTGCATCGGGGGGCCTTACTTGTCCAGGTGTTTAAAACGAGTTTCTTATAAAGGATTGAGTGCATTTTTGGGATGTAGCATCAAACACTACTCCAGCTTCGATGCAAAAATATCGCTTTCAGCTTCCATTTTTATTCTTTTTGCGAGGTTGTGCAGCTCTTGTGAGTTGCACAACATAAGTCTATTTTCTTTTTTAGAGAATGACTGGGTTTTATCTGAACTATGTGGGATTTAAACGACAATGCTGGAGCGCAAAAGCTTGCTTGGGCCGTAGTTTTATCTGAACTATGTGGGATTTAAACGACAGGGTTACTCTCTTTGCCTGGAGGTTGTATTTTGTTTTATCTGAACTATGTGGGATTTAAACTCCGAATGCTGCACACCATTGTTAATGGTGCGCTCAAGTTTTATCTGAACTATGTGGGATTTAAACTTATATCATTCTCCTTTCTTACCTTTATTACTCAAAAGTTTTATCTGAACTATGTGGGATTTAAACGATTGATTTTCACTCGTTCGTAAATATCCCGAACTCCGTTTTATCTGAACTATGTGGGATTTAAACCTTCTTTCCACTTAATGTATTTGTCAACGCCTTCAATGTTTTATCTGAACTATGTGGGATTTAAACGAACAAAGATATAGGATTCCCGTACGAACGGCACAGGTTTTATCTGAACTATGTGGGATTTAAACTCCTTGTTCGTTTCGAGGATGGCAGGGTAGAACTGCGTTTTATCTGAACTATGTGGGATTTAAACATCCTTCTTGCCGGGAAACTTTGACTCCTGAAAAGTGTTTTATCTGAACTATGTGGGATTTAAACGCGTGTAACTTTTTTCAATCCTTACCCCCTGAAGCGTTTTATCTGAACTATGTGGGATTTAAACGCAAACAAACAAGAGAACTGTCCGAAATCAAGACGGGTTTTATCTGAACTATGTGGGATTTAAACATGCGTCGGCCTTTGCATATTCAGACTCGCTTGAAGAGTTTTATCTGAACTATGTGGGATTTAAACCCTATAGAAAGTGCTCTCGGCAATTCCCAGTGCAGCGTTTTATCTGAACTATGTGGGATTTAAACGATTTAGAGATATGGTAGTAAGAGCCATATCTTTATCCCGTTTTATCTGAACTATGTGGGATTTAAACAAGCTACCGCCTTGATAATCGTAATAACTGAAAAATTGTTTTATCTGAACTATGTGGGATTTAAACGCCTGCGTGGCAGGCTGGATCTGAGCCGGCGCTGAGCGTTTTATCTGAACTATGTGGGATTTAAACTTATGATACGTATAGCTATTGCCATAAATTGAACCCCGTTTTATCTGAACTATGTGGGATTTAAACGTGAAAAAGCAGGCAGGGAGAGAGAAAACTATCATAGGTTTTATCTGAACTATGTGGGATTTAAACAAGCGAAACAAACCAACGATTTCCAATCCTTCTTGCGTTTTATCTGAACTATGTGGGATTTAAACATGTCAATGACGAACAACCCGTGGTCAGCATTTGCGTGTTTTATCTGAACTATGTGGGATTTAAACTACAACGAAACCGTCTACATCGAGCAACCAAAAGCGTTTTATCTGAACTATGTGGGATTTAAACAGTAGAACTCAGGGTCAGTGGCATAGAGTTTCGCTATGTTTTATCTGAACTATGTGGGATTTAAACAGACAAGATTTTCTGGCAAGGGCTTACCTAAAAAAAGTTTTATCTGAACTATGTGGGATTTAAACATATTTTTTGGTGTAGATTCTCTTGTCAAGTCTTGGGGGTTTTATCTGAACTATGTGGGATTTAAACTTAGGGACAACTGAAGGGAGTGGAGGCATTTCAGGGTGTTTTATCTGAACTATGTGGGATTTAAACTAATTTGGGATGGGAGCATATACCCATGCCATCGCTTAAGTTTTATCTGAACTATGTGGGATTTAAACTTCACAAACTCAACGGCGTGCTGGTGAAAGGCGAAGGTTTTATCTGAACTATGTGGGATTTAAACCGAACTTACATTCGAACCCATCCCGGAAGGTTGCGTGGTTTTATCTGAACTATGTGGGATTTAACGGTGCTGATTTGTAGTGGTTAAGACGTTTTATTCATGCTAAAATAACTTTGTGAGCACTTAAAGAGCAGTTTTTCTTAGCATAAGATGAGGGAGTTATTGCGCGCCGATGCTTGCGGAAAACCTTTTCAAGATAGGTTTGTTTTTCGCTTTCTGTTCTTCGCTCTCTCTGGCGGTTTACGTAACCGCTCATTTTCGGAATGGGCTAAGAGTTCACATTTTGCACACCATATGTACTTTTCTCGGTTTGTGGTCGCTGGGTCTTCTGCTGGTGAGAGTTGCTCCCACTTACCAGGAAGCCCTTTTCTGGCAGCGTCCAAAGAAGAGTTGTTGCAAGTCTCAGATATAGTTACCATTCACATGCCGCTTACTGAGAGGACTCAGAACTTTATATCTGAGCGAGAGTTTGAGCTTATGAAGCCCGGAGCTTATCTTGTGAACACTTCTCGCGGTGGACTGGTGGATCACGCTGCTCTCATCACTGCCTTGCAGAGAAAACGCATTGCTGGAGCGGCTCTGGATGTTTTTTACAGAGAGCCACTACCTGAGGGGGACAGAATTCTTGAGTTCGATAATGTGGTTTTAACTCCTCACATTGGAGGGAGCACAGTGGAAGCTCTGGAGAGGTTGGGCGAAGTGGTGATTGAAAACTGCTTGCGGGTTAAGCGAGGAGAAAGACCGCTTTATGTGGTGAATGGAGTTATTTGATGCTCACGTTCTCGTAGCCATACTCTTAGCTTCCTACGTAGCCAAGGCTACGGGAGACCTTTTTGCAGGTTTCTATAACTTTCTGAGCAAAAAGGGGGATTTTTTCGTCGGTAATTCTCATAGAGGGTCCGGAAATGCTCATGGAGGCAATAACCTTGCCTGAGTAATCTCTTATTGGAGCAGCAACACAGCGTATACCAGGTTCATTTTCTTCGTTATCTACTGCGTATCCCCTTTCTCTGATGGTTTTGATTTCCTTCCACAGTGCTTCTTTGGTGCTTATGGTATTGGGTGTGAAAACTGGAAGCCCCTTCTTCTCAATTATTTCTTCAATTTCTTCATCACTCAGGAAAGCAAGAATAGCCTTACCAATACCTGTTGAATGGAGACAAACTCTTTTGCCAACCGGGAGGGCTATTCGCAAGGATTGGTCGCTTTCTGCACCCTCTATAGACACTACCTCATGTCCATCCCGGACTCCAAGGTGTACTGTTTCTCCGCTCCAGCGGGAGAGCTCTTCCATGAGGGGCAGAGCCACTTGCCTCAAGCTCATACCCTTCCAGACAATGCTTCCCAGCTCGAAGACCTTGATTCCCAGTCGGTATTTGCCGCTCCGGAAATCACGAACCAGGAAACCCTTGTTGAGCAGTATTTTTAAAAAGCGATAGATACTTCCTTTGGGAAGGGCGGTTTTCTGAGCGATTTCTGCAGCGCTCAGTTCATTATGGTCCAGAGTAAAAGCTTCCAGTATTTGAAGTGCTCTTTCCACCGATTTTAAGGTGTCATTTTTTCTTGAGTTACGCATCATATCCTCTCTTTTGTGATAGAACTCAAACTCTGGATGAAAAACAATAACCCGCCAGTTATTATACTACACTGTGGGGAAATGTTAATCTGTTTCCAGATAACAACCTTCGAGCCTCTGTAGTTTTTCAAAGAATTCTTGAGGGATTGGAATGCCCTTTTTCAGGCGCTCTTCTTTTGTTTTGAATTCTCTTTCGCCGGGTAGCAGAATTTCATCAAATCCTGGAGCGGGAGGAAGACTTTTTATTTCGGATATCATCTGGTCTATTCTGTGTTTAAACTTTACTGGGTCACAGAAAGAAGCAATGTTGATTGCTCCTACAAGATGTCCCAGTTTTTCAGGTTTGGAGAAATCGTCTCCCCGGTGGATGTGATTACCAAAGTTTGACTCGGTAAGGATACCGCACAGAATGTCAATGATAATTGCTAAACCGGAACCTTTAGGTCCACCGACAGGAAGCAAGGCGGCGACTCTTTTGGGGTCAGTCGTTGCATGGCCATTTTCATCGATGGCTAAACCTTCTGGTATTTCTCTCTCCTCCATGGCTGCAAGTATTATGCTACCCATTGAAGTCACGCTGGTTGCCATATCGAGTACTATTGGAAAATGTTTTTCAGCAGGTATTGCAATGGCCAGAGGATTGGTTCCCAGGTAGGCTTTTCTGGCTCCAAAAGGAGCTACCCGGGAATCTGCCTGGGTCATGGCTATGCCAATCATGTCCCTTTCCAGGGCTTTCATCGCAAAGTAGGCTGCCATACCAAAATGACTGCTGTTTTTGATGGTTACCAATCCTATTCCGCTGTTTTTGGCCATTTCTATGGCCAGTTCCATTGCTCGCAAAGTAGCCACCTGTCCTGGTCCACCGTCTGCATCGACCACTGCAGTACTGTGAGACTTTTTGATGACCCGGTAATCAGGGTCGGTGTTAATGAGCCCCTTTTTAATCCTCTTTAAGTAGTAAAGGGGTAACCTGACAATACCGTGGGTGTCCACGCCACGCAGGTTTGCTTCCACCAGAGTATCAGCGACTATGCGAGCATCTTCCTTTTTCAGGCCCGCCTTCATAAGAACGCACTGAGCGTAATTGCTCAGTGCTTCTGCTTTAACAACGATTGGTTCCATTTTTTTCACCTTCTCCAGGGAGAGAGGATAATGAAAGGGGGAGCCGTGGTGGCTCCCCCACTTCTCCCGTAAAATATCGTGCATTTTTTGCCTGGTACGGTTTATTTTTTATTCCATGGTTCGGGCAAGGGATATTCGTCGAGAAGCTTCTTGGCCTGTTGTTTGATTTCTTCGCTGGCGGGAAGAAGCGGTAATCTGGGAATACCACCGGGTAACCCAACCAGATTCATTGCAGCCTTTATTCTTATAAGGTAAGAAGCACCATGTTCTCCAGCAAAGAAGAAATCAAGTAAAGGTTTAGCCTTGAGCAGTATATCTTTGGCTTTTTCATAGTCTTTCTGGGTTTCTGCCTGGTAAATAGCCACACAGGTTTGAGGGATGATGCAGGCTTCTCCAGTAACGAAACCCCTGGCCCCCATCAGAGCTGTGTATGGTTCATGAGGTTCTCCCGAACCATTGATGACTGAGATTTTGTCTCCAATGGCGTTGACCACTTTCCAGAATTTTTCAATGTAAGGGGTATTTTCTTTGAGGGCCACTATGTTGGGTACTTCATCAACCAGTTTTGCCAGTGTTTCTACCGGAATATCCCACTGGGAGGCGAACCAGTTGTTGTAGACCATGATGCCCATTTTGCTTTCTCGGGCTATTGCTTTGTAGTGGGTGAGAATGATTTCTTCGTTGGGTTTCCAGTAATAGGGTGGGCTGATCATAACGCCGTCAAGCCCGGCTTCTTCGGCGTATTTGACCAGTTTGATGACTGTTCGCGTATCAGTATGATTGCATCCTCCAAGGACAGGTACCGCGTCTCCGGCTTCTTCTTTGACTATTTTGAAAATTCTTGCCCGCTCTTCATCGCTGAGCATGGGGCATTCGCCTGTGCTTCCAGTTGGCACCAGTACCCCGGTCCCCCTTTTTATGCCGCTATCAATCAGGAATCTGGTTAACTTGCGTACTCCTTCTTCGTCCACCTCGTAGTTGTCTTTGAAAGGCGTGGTCATTACCACTACGACTCCCTTGATGTTTTCTCTTAATTCATCAAAACTTTGCATGGCCGGTCCTCCTTTATCATATTTTGATAATATAACATCACTTTGTGAAAATAGTAGCTTTTATTGCCTGACTTGTCAAGTGGGAAAGAGAATTCTTCTATTTGCAAGTTTCTTTTGGATTCTTGGCACATTAAGGACGGAACAGCTCCAGGAAAAGAAATCATTTTATGCCTCCTGCTGCCAGGCCAGAGACGTAGTAATCTACCAGTAGAGAAAAGGTGAGTACCACTGGTATGGCGGCAAGCAATCCCCCAGCCATGAGAGGTCCCCAGAAAAACATATCTCCTCTGATAAGCTCGGTCGTGGTACCTATACTCAGGGTTTGCTTCAAGGAGTCGGAAATAAAGGCCAGAGCATATATCAACTCTCCCCAGGAAAGCGTGAAGCAGAAGAGGGTTACAGTGACCACTGCTGGCAAGGACATAGGAAAGACGACGCCCCAGAGAATCCGGAGTCGAGAGGCACCGTCAACCATTGCCGCATCTTCTATTTCTCTGGGAAGGTTACGGAAATACCCCATGAGTAGCCAGGTGCTGAAGGGTATCTGAAAGGTTGGATAGGTAAGTATCAGAGACCACAGGGAATTGGATACTCCAAGGGAGTTCACGACTTTGGCAAGGGGAATAAACAAAAGAGTTTGTGGTATCAAGTAAACCACGAATATGCCTGTTCCCATAGTTTTTGCACCCCTGAATCTTAGGCGGGACAGGGCATAGGCTGCCAGAACGCTTGAAAATATGGATACGGTAGTCGTTACCGCAGCCACCAATGCAGAGTTGAGATACCACCTGAGATAATTGGTTTTGGTAAAAAGGTGTAGATAATTTTCTAAGGTGGGTTTTGAGACCCACAGTGGATTGGAATGGATGTTGTACAGCTCACGAGTGGTTTTGAAAGAGCTTAAAATCATGGCATAGAAAGGGTAGAGAACAAAGACCAGTACCACAGTAAGCAGTAAGAGGGCAAGCATCCTGCTGAACCTGTATTTTTTTCGGCTTTGTTTCCGCATGGTTATACCCTCAGTAAGTTTCTCCTTTACTTATGATCCCCAGCATAATCACTGCTGAAACCAGCAGGAAGGGAAACATGAACAGAGAGATTGCTGCACCCATTCCCAGCTTCCCCCCACTCAGGCCGTACTGGTAGGCTAAGGTGGCAAAGACTTGAGTGGCATTTACGGGTCCTCCCCGGGTAAGGATGTAGACGATGCTGAAGTCTGAAATGGTCATGACTATTGAGAAAAGTGTAATCACGAGCAAGGGAGGTTTTAAAAGGGGAAGGGTTATCGCCCAGAATTTTTTGAAAGGGTTGGCCCCATCCACCTCCGCTGCTTCGTAGATTTCTTTAGGAATGCCTACCAGCCCTCCCAGGAGGCCTATGGCGAAAAAAGGGACACCTCGCCAGGTGTTTACCAGTATTACCGAAAACCTTGCCCAGAATGGCGAAGCTAACCATGGTATTTTGGAAAAACTCAGATGGTTCAGTATCCAGTTAAGCGATCCGTAAAGAGGGTCCAGTATCCAGAGCCATCCCAGGATACCAAAAACCGAGGGTATGACCCAGGGCAAAAGAATAATGGCTCTTATCCATTTGTTTTTGAATTGGGGCTGAAAAAGAAGAAGAGCCACACCAAGGCCTATAGATAGCTTGAGGATAACAGATGCGAAGGTGAAAAGTACGGAATTGTAAACCGTTGTCCGGAAAACATCGCTTTGCCAGAGAAACCGAAAATTTTCTATGCCGATGAACTTTCCTGGCCTGTCAATACGAGTGTCGGTGAGGCAAAGGTAAAGAGACATCACAAGGGGTAAAGCTACCATGCTCAAAACAATTGCTAAAGCAGGAAGCAAAAAGGTGTAAGCAACTAACCCTTCTCTTTGTCGAATTTTCATGGTTTCTTTTGGGCAAGTCAGCAGATGGTGAGCAATTCCATCTGCTGACTTGCAGGTGCAAAGTTTATTCTCTTTTTTTGTTATTTGAGCCATATCTCTTCGAGTTGTTTTTCTGCCCACTGAATTGCTTCCTCCACGGTCATCTGTTCAGTTACCGCATAGGCAAACATGTCTGGAATTATATAAGAATCATAGGTGAGTTGAGCTTTTCCACCAGCCGGGGCAGGCCAGAGGGCCAGATGATAGAAGTCGCCTATCTGAAATACTACCTCGATGTCTGGATAGGTTTTCCAGGAGCTTAAGTCTTCGAATGGCGTGAGGTCCTTGAAAAGAGGCATATTGTAGCCTCCACTGGCTTCCACCCACCCTTTGAAGTTTGCTTTTTCCAGGAGGAATAAGAGAAATTCTTTAGCCAGTTCCTGGTTTGGAGACCATTTGGTAACCCCGTAGGCATATAAGCTGGTGGTGGAATAGCGCCCCTGAGGCCCCCGGGGTGGCAGCACCAGACCCAGGTTTTCAAAGATTTGTGGAAACTCGTTCCTTGCAGCTACCACGATACTCAGAGAGTTAATAATGTAAGAACCAACTTCAGAAAGAATCCATCGGTTGTTCCCTGCGCCGTCCCAGGACAGGACGTCTTGAGGCATGTACTTAAAGAGGTTCTTAACGTAATTGATTGCTTCCTTTGTCTGGTCGGAGTTAATAGTTACTTCCCCGTTCTGATCTACCGCGTGAGCGCCAAAAGCAGCCAGGACCTGGAAAAGCCAATCATTGGAGTCGCCGCAGTGGCTTATTGGTAAACCAACGGGATGTCCGGTCTGGTACAGTTTTTCTGCTGCTTTTAACAGGTCTTCCCAGGTGTCGGGGGGATTCACGCCGGCTTCTTCAAAATAATCTTTTCGGTAAACACCAGGTGACGGTGTATAGTAGCAGGGGACGGAATACCAGTCATTCCCAATCTTTGAAGCCTCTTCCGCTGCTGGCTGGTAAGGTCCGTATTTTTCCTCAATTTTGGCCAGGACATCATTCAGGGGAATGAGATGGTCTTTGTAGAGAGCTGTGGAATAGTTCATCAGAAGAACCACATCATGGCCGGCCCCGGAAGTCACTTCGGCCGCGAGTTTTGAAGGTACATCGTTTAGAGAAACCTTGTCGACCCTTATGGTTATTCCTTTTTGCTGGCCGAATTCCTGGGCTAATTTTTCCAGGAACTCATCTGAACTTAATACAAAGTGCGCCCAGGTCAGGATCGTTAACTCTCTGGACTGGGCAAGAGCCGAATTAGTTGCCAAAGCTACAACCAGAAAAACAAACAGGCTTAATAGCAAAATCTTTTTGACCATGTTAAACCCTCCTCTTTTTATTTAATAAAGTCATTTCTTTTGCAACTTTCTGAGATGACTGAAATACAATCTGGTTTACTTCAGGCACGGTTTATTCATCACAATATAATGATAAATTATCACTTAATAATGATATTGTTTTTTGGATTCTCTGTCAACAGAGCGATTGCTTTTATCTATTATTATCTATTTTATTATCTATTAATGTGGCAAAAGCTGAGCAGGATTAAGCATGAAGTGGAATGCCCTGTTCAAAAAAGTCTTAAAAATTGGGTGAACGGCTTTACGGTATTTCTTCTTAATCTCCCTGGCTGGAATTTCCTTTGAGAATCTCCACCAAAACCTCAACCACCTGGGGGTCGAATTGAGTGCCAGAACACCTTTTGAGCTCCTGGATAGCCTCTTCCTGTTGCATGGCTTTTTTATAAGGGCGTCCCTGAATCATCACATCATAGGCATCTACCACTGCCAGTATGCGTGCCAGGAGCGGAATTTGCTTATCTTTTAGCCCCCGAGGGTAGCCTGTACCATCCCAGCGCTCATGATGAGCCAGAATGGCCTCGGCAACGGGCAAAAGGTCAGGTGAAGACTGAACGATGCGGTAGCCAATTTCGGGGTGTTTTTTGACCATTTCCCACTCCTCAGGCGTGAGAGGTCCGGGTTTGTTAAGGATGTGAGGAGGTATGGCAATTTTGCCCAGATCGTGCAGACGAGCGAGGAGTTCCAGATTGGTCAGTTCGTCTTCTTTAAGCCCCAGTTTCCGGCCTATTTGAGATGCCAGGCGAGCCATGCGGTTGGCGTGTTTCTGTGTTTCCTGGGTGGTTTCCCGAAGCGATTGTTCTAAAGAAGCAATTATTGCCGAGCGAGCGCTGCGGTTTTCGGTCAGCTTTCGGCGGTGCATCCGCTCTACAGCCTGATTAATAACCCGGTTCAGGGGTTGTTCAAGACTGGTTTTTATCGACCAGCCGTAGCTTACACTGAGGGGCATTTTTTCCTGACTTTCTTGATTGCAGCGTAGGCTGATTTGCTGGGCTAATTCTAATAGTTTTTCTTCCCGGGTGCGGGGTAAAAGAATCATGAATTCATCTCCGCCCCAGCGCCCAACCAGTGCTTCTTGGGGACAGGTTTTGCGCAGGATTTGGGCAAGGTTCTGCAACATACGGTTTCCTTCTCGCTGGCCCAGGGCATCGTTAATGAGTTTTAGACCGTTGATGTCAAAAAGCAGAACACCCAGAGGAAATTCCCGCTTTTCTTCCAGACGTTTTATCTCTTCTTCCAGGAAAGTGCGGTTATAAAGACCGGTCAGGGAATCGTGGAAGGAAAGGTAGTGAATTCTCTCTTCGTATTGTCGCCGTTCGGTAATGTCTTGAATGAATCCTTCAAGGTAAAGTAGTTCTCCTTTTTCCCAGATTCCGGCTCCAAATTCTTCCACAAAGCGGTATTCGCCCTGGCGGGTGCGCAATCTGTATATGGCGTGAAAAGGTCTGTGTTCTTTCAGGGCTTCGTTGATGATCTTTCGGAGTGGCTCCAGGTCTTCGGGATGGCATAGCTCAGCGTAGGTCAATCTTCCGCTCAGAAATTCTTCTTTGGGGTAACCAGTAATTTTTTCAATGTGGTCGTTGAGGTACACCATAGTCCAGGCTTCGTCGTTGAGGCAAAGATACACAATGCCCGGCATGTTATCAGCGAGAAGCTGGTATTGCCTTTGCACTTCTTGCAGGGCTTTCTGGTTTTCTATTTTGTGCATGGCAAAGCCCAGGTCACTCAAAAGTTCGTTGAGAAGGTCCAGCAGTTCTTCATCCTGGGCATACGCTGTGGGTACCGCAGTCAGCAGAATCCCGTATACCCGGTTTTTGAAAGCAATTTTGCCTGCGATGAGCGAATGGTTTTTTTCCGCGCCAAGAAGTTTGGTTTCTCCCACGCCCAGGACAGGGTTCACAATCAAAGTACTCTTTTGAGCAAGGAGAAAGTCTACATGTCCTGACATCCATTCTTGTACGGTTCTTTTGTGCAGTCTTTTCCGCTTTTTTCGAGCATCACAAAAGGCAAAATCAATAATTTCCTGGTTTTTGTCAAGGAGTGCTATCAGGGTACTCTGCATGCTCATGGTTTCCACCAGCCGGCAGCAAGCTTTTTTAATCAGCCAGTGCGGATCGTCTTCCTGAGTGATGAGCTGGTTCACGTTGCGAATGGCCAGGAGCATTCTTTTAAGATACGCTTCACGTTGCTCAGCCAGCTTGCGCTCGGTTATGTCGTCAAAGACCACGCAGTAACGTTCCGGTGTATCCCAGGGTCGGTAAATGTGGCAGCGAAAGTATCTGCCAGTTGGGGAGTGATAGAGCTCAAAAGACTGGGGTATTCCAGTGAGGACTGTTTTCTCGTGCCTTTTAAACCATTCCTCCTCCATTCCCGGCCAGAGTTCACGGGCGGTTTTTCCCTGTATTTCTGCAAACTTCAATCCCAGCATTTTTTCGTATGCTTCGTTAACATAGACGACTCGAAAGTCTACCAGGCGGCCTTCTTGGTTAAATATTGGTTCGTGAATGACGAAGGCATTGATCATGCTTTTCAGGAGCCACTCAAATTCCCGGCTTTTCTGAAGTAGTTCTTCTTGGTTCTTTTTGTAAGTGGTAATGTCCCTGGCGATACCTTCTATAGCTATCAGCTTTCCTTCCTCGTCGTAGACAGGAATATTCAACTGCTCGGTCCAGAAGACTTTTCCGTCTTTACGTCGCCAACGTAAGATCAAGGGCTTTCCAAATCCTTTTCCTTGCTGACTTAATGCTTCCAGTACGTGCCGGTCCTCAGGGTGGACAATTTGGAGACCCAGTTCAGGGTTGTGGTAGTGTTCTTCAGGAGTATAGCCAGTTATGGTGGTTGCCGAGGGGCTCACGTATTCAAAACCAGGTTGGGGAAGGAGGCGGTAACGGTAGAAAATGTAGAGGGTGTTCTGATCGATTAGAGAATGGAAGAAAATGTTAGTTTCAGGTTCCGAAGGCACCTCACCGAGCAGGAGGCACAGCTCATTTTGATGTTGGCTCACGAATACCCGGAATAAACGGCCTGGAGGATCAAAAAACCAGTCAAAGGCACCACAAGGGGTGTGTTGTCTCACTTTTTCCCAGAAAAGAGAACTGAAAAGTTGGTTGAATGGAGGGCTAACAATCAGGTCACCCAGCGTGCGACCTTTTAATGCGTCGCCCGGTAAAGAAAATATCCTTTCAATTGACGAGTCCACATCGTGTATCCGGCAGTCATTGTCTTCTTTTAGTTTGTGAAGATGGATGCACGTAAAAAGAAGACTTTTGTTCTTTAACAAAGTTGATTGATCTCCCTTTTTTACAAATTATTATACCACTTTGGACGGGGGAGTTTAATTGGTTTTTCTGGTTGGTCTGGCGCAGATGAAAAGAGCCATAGCCAGAATGGGCACGATGGAAAAAGACAGAATGGTTGTGGGAAAATCGTTTCCATTGAGGGCCAGCAAATTCGCAAAGACTACTGGACCCACAGTCCCGCCTAGATTGATAAAAGTTTCCAGCCAGCCCATGGCCTCAGTTTGGTGTGGTCTGGGTACCAGTTCCCGAATGGAAAAGATGGCACCGATGTAGAAAAAGACAAAGCTCATACTCATTGTAATCTGGGGCAGAAGTACTGCCCACCCCTTTAAAAAAGGGAAAACGTAAAAGGGAACAATGCTCGTGCTGTAGCCCAGAAGAGCTATCGAAAACGATCGTTCTGGGAAACGAGAACAAGTAAGGCTGGCTATGGGGAAAAAGATTATCTGAAAGAAGTTGGCCAGCCCGATGATGGTACCGCTTGAAGTGGCGCTCTGGTTAGCGTTCTGCCAGAAAAGGGGCAAGAAAAAGAGAACCCCCATAACGGCTGTGGCCCGTAGCATGGCTGATAGATAATGAGCAAGGATTCTTTTTTCAAAGAGCCATTTTAAGCCAGTGACTCCTTCTTTAGAGGAAGGGTGAATCATATCCGCTTTCTTGATAAATTTGACGGCTGGAATGGTAATGCCCAGGGCAAGGAGTGCCGAAAAGTAGAAATTCCAAGCAACGCTGAAATCCATTAGCATACCGCTTACCATGCAGCCCACTGAAAAACCGATGCTCCTTGCAATACTCAGAAAGGTGAGCGAGCGCTCCCTGAGCTGAGAGTCTTCCAGATTGACTATCAGTTCGTTGAGGACCGGTGCCTGAACCACTATCGAGATACCAAGCAAGAAACGCATTAAGGTGAGCAACCAGAAGCTCCCGGTGAGAGGGGTTAGAAGAATAAGCATGCCCTGTCCCAGCATTCCAAGTGTCAGAATGAGCTTTCTCTTTCCAGTGCGGTCAACCAGCTTGCCCAGAAACGGTGCTCCGACCATGGAGCCTGCGGTGAGAGTACCCAGCAATATCCCGGTTTGCTGGGGCGAAAAATTCAGTTTTTGCGCAAAGAGAGAAAAAAGGGTTGAGTTCGTTGCAAAGTTGAACGAGCTTACAAAGCCGATCAGGGCAAAAGTTATGATTTCAAGATTGTGAGACCTGAACATGGTTGCTACATTTTCCAAAGAATTTTCTGAATATGGGGATGATTACCGCAAAAACAATGGAAGCAACACCCATACTGTAAAGAACGAACTGGGGATTGTTCCCGAATATCGAAGAGTAACCCAGGTGTAGCAGGTATCCAAAAGACCAGGCAAAACCCATGGATACCGATGAAGCCAGGGGCAGATGATCGGGGAGCAGGTGATGGGCTTCCTGGACATTACTGCTCATGCTTAAAAAGCCAAAGGCATCAGCCAAGAAATAAAAAGCGAAAATGAGCAGCGGGTTTCTGGTCGTTGCAAAGAGCAGAATAAAAGCGCCCATTCCTAAAAACGATACCCAGTTCACCCACCAGTTACCAATTTTGTGGCGCAAGTAGTTGCCGGTAAGGTTACTTAGGATGCCCAGTACCACTCCTCCCGAAAGGAGGCTTCCTCCCACCACCAGCTTAAAACCCAAATTGGACACCCAAATGGGGGTAAAGGTATGCAGTCCTGACATGAAGAGGGTACGTAATCCCACCATAAGCCATATGGGGAAAAGCAGGCGGAAATATTTCAGGTTAAACCCTTCCTGAGAAGTGGGTATCTGAAGGTGCTTTTGCCTTTTGGCAAGGCTGGCAAATAAAATCAGGGTTGCCAGCCAAACTGCAAGGCTAAAGGGGATGAGCGCAAAAGAACCCAAAGTAGAAATCAACCAGGTTATAAAAACCGGACCCACAGCTCCTCCCGTTATACCTCCAGATATGAAAAAAGCAACTCCGCTCTGGCGGTTGTTAGTACCCGCCCAGGAGGTTCCCAGAGGATGGAAGAGAGCGTTAGCGATAAATATGAGTAGAAAGGAAAGAACACTTAGAGCGAGGGAAATATGCAGGGCAAAAAGCACTGGTGCCAGGGTAAGAGTGGAGAGCGCTACCAGCAAAAGCAGTTTTTGGTTGGGAAATTTCTGCAGGGTCTGCGCAAAGAGGAGCTGACTCAGTGAGGAAAGCAAAGAAGTGGCGGCTACAAACATGGCTACCTGCCTGGGAGTGAGCCGGTAAACCTCTATCAGGTAGGGACTCAAAGCCTGCAGAAAGGAACTGAAAAAATCCACTGTGAAATGAAAAAAGGCAAAAACTAAACCCACTCGTTTCACCTTCTTTGCCGCTTAGACAAAAAGTGTAGCACGGGATGCTCTTTCTGAAAAGCGCTCCGGGCTTGTTTCTTTCCGATTCTTTGGTAAAATATAGTCAAAGGAGGTGATGGTGGTGCCCAAAGCACTCATCATGGCGGGAGGGAAAGGAGAAAGACTCTGGCCACTCAGCCGTAAGTCCCGACCCAAGCAATTTGCACGTTTTTTTGAGAAAACTTTTTTCCAGCTCACTGTTGAGCGTATTGCACCGTTGGTCGGTATAGGAAACGTATGTGTGGTGACACCCAAAGAGTATATTCCTGAGATTCGTAGAGAGGTCCCCCATCTCCTTGAAAAAAACATTTTTGTTGAACCTATGGGGAGAAACACTGCTCCCTGCATTGGTCTTTCTGCGCTGTACCTTGCGCAAGAGAACCCTGAAGAAGTGATGGTGGTGCTCCCGGCAGATCACCTGGTTGAAAAAGAGGAAGAGTTTCGTCGGGTGGTGCAATTTGCCTTTGAGCTGGCTGAGGAGGATAAACTGGTCACCTTGGGGATAAAACCTTCTCATCCCCATACCGGTTACGGCTACATTCACTTTGATGGAGAGTACAGGGCGAAAGGTGGCTTCAAGGCTTATAAAGTCCTTCGGTTTACCGAAAAACCCGACTTAGAGACTGCTCGGCAATTTGTGGCAGAGGGGACTTACCTCTGGAATAGCGGCATGTTTGTCTGGAAAAGCAGGGTGATACTTGATGAGATAAAGCAACACATGCCAGACCTCTGGGAAGGTTTGCAGGAAATTGCTCGCTATCTGGGTACCCCTGAAGAAGAGAACGTTAAAAGAGAGGTATTTTCTCGCCTGAAGAGCATTTCCATTGACTATGGGGTTATGGAAAAAACGCAACGGGCTGTGGTCATACCCGCTGACTTTGGCTGGAGCGATGTTGGTTCCTGGGCAGCACTTGCTGAGTTGCTTGAAAAAGACAAAAATGGCAACCTGACTTTTAGCAAACATTTGCCCATTGATAGCAGGGGTTGTGCGGTTTTCTCCAAAAAACCTGTGGTTACCCTGGGAACCTGTGACCTGGTGATCGTTGAGGACGAAGACGTCATCTTTGTGATGCCTCGCGAAAGACACCAGGAAGTGAGAAAGGTACTTGAAAAGCTTGAGGAAAGTGAAGATGAAGACTTCAGAAGGCTGCTTTAGGCCTTCTGAAGTTCCTGGTGCCCAGCCGGAAAGCTTATCTTGAATTGGCTTTGGGAAAACCGAAATTCTTCTAAGAACTTTTTATTTTTTCCGCAATTTCCCGGGCGAATCTTTTAGCTTTTTCAAGGTCATCCTGGTTGGGTCTTCCTCTGTTGATACCTCCGATTAACTTAAGAGGTCCATAGGTGTCGTATCCTCGACAGGTAAAGCTGCCCACAACATTGAAACCTTTTTCTTCAAGGAGCTTTGAAAGGTGCTGGTTGAAGCTTTTTCTGCCCATTCCACTGGTTGAAAAGACCAGGGCATTTTTCCCCTGAACTTGAGGGAGTTTCTGAATGAAATCTACAATTTTGCGGTGGTGCTTGCCAAAGAAAATCCCGGAACCAAAGCCGAGAAGGTCATACTGGAGAAGCTCCTGGGGAGTTACCTCATCAGGAGTTTTCAGCTCTGCTTTCAGGGTTTCAGCAATGGCTCGGGCTATTTTTTCTGTGTTACCGTGATGCACGGAAAAGTATATTATCAGTGCCTTCATCTTCTCACCCACCTCTTAAAAATTATTTTACCTTTTAGCGGGAACCAATTTAGTTTTTGCTAAATATAATCAAAAATAAACTCAGGAGAGCATAATTTATCCCAGGCTCCCTCCTCAAAGAAAGTGCTCTCCTGGGTTTTTGTTTTCCGCTATAATTAGGGAAAGATAACAGCATCTGAAGAAGTCCATTTCTCAGATGAGGAGGGAGCAGGGATTGGCTGGTGCAGAGTTTTTTAAATCCATGATTGAGCTACGCAAAAAGGGAAAGAAGGTTGGTATTTGTTCGGTGTGCAGCGCTCATCCTCAGGTTATTGAGGCTACTCTTGAGTTTTCCCGAAAGGCGAATTTGCCGGCTTTGATTGAATCCACTTCCAATCAGGTGAACCAATTCGGTGGTTACACCGGCATGGAGCCTCGAAATTTCAGGGATTTTGTGTATCGCCTGGCTCAAAAGGTAAATTTCCCGCTTGAGAATATTATCCTGGGCGGCGATCACTTAGGTCCCAATCCCTTTAGAGAGCGACCATCTGAAGAAGCAATGGCTCTCGGTTGCCAGATGGTTGAAGAATATGTGAGAGCAGGCTTTACCAAAATTCATCTGGATGCCAGCATGTACCTTGGTGGTGATCGGAGAACTCCTGGTGAACCCCTGGATATAGAGATAGTTGCCGAGCGCACAGCAACTCTTGCCGAAGCTGCCGAGAGGGCGTTTTGGGAGAAAGGAAGTGGGAAAAAACCCTGGTACGTTATTGGCAGTGAGGTGCCCATGCCAGGAGGTTCTTTTGAGCTGGAGGGTCCTCCTGAGGTTACTTCACCTGCTCACTTTCGCCAGACAGTGGAAGCAACCCGAGAGGCTTTTCTGCAAAAAGGCCTTGCTGAAGCCTGGGAAAGAGTTATTGCAGTGGTGGTACAGCCAGGGGTAGAGTTTGACGATTCCCGAGTTTTTGTTTATTCCAGAGAAAAGGCTCAAGAGTTGAGCCGGGCTCTTACCAGGTATCCCGACCTATGTTTTGAAGGTCACTCTACGGACTATCAACCCCCTCGGGCACTCCGGGAGATGGTGGAAGATGGAATTGCCATTTTGAAAGTTGGCCCAGCTCTTACTTTTTCCGCTCGGGAAGCTATTTTTATGCTGGCTAATATGGAGAAAGAACTCTTACCTCTTTATAAAGATTGGCAACCTTCTCAGCTTTTTGAAGTCTTGGAACAAATTATGCTCAAGCATCCCAAGTACTGGGAAAAGTACTATCAGGGTGGTGAAGAGCGGTTGCGTTTTGCGATGAAATATAGTTTCTTTGATCGGGTACGCTACTACTGGGCTTATCCAGAGGTGCAAGAAGCGCTGAAGCGTTTGTTTTCCAATCTGCGCTCTGTGGAACTGCCCCTTGCTCTGCTCAGTCAGTTTTTTCCACTTCAATATCGCAAGGTTCGTGACGGTTTACTGAGTAAAGACCCTGAAAACCTGGTAAAAGACTGGATTGGCATGACCCTTGAGGATTATTTTTATGCTGTTTCACCCCAAAAATAGAATGGAGGGAAAAATGGTGCCAGAAATTATTTCCTTAGGTGAAGCTTTAGTGGAGATTATGCGTCAGGAAGTGGGAGTGGGTTTTGACCGGCCGGATTTTTTCGTTGGGCCTTTTCCAAGCGGTGCGCCAGCTATCTTTGCTGATTGCGCTGCCCGCCTTGGAGCCAAAGTTGGTTTTATAGGGACGGTGGGCAATGACGATTTTGGTAAGGTGATTTTTGACCGCCTGGAAAAAGACGGCGTGGACCTTCGTTACTGCTACATCGACCCACATCTTACCACTGGTGTGGCTTTTGTGGCCTATTTTAAAGATGGCTCTCGAAAGTTTATCTACCACATTGGCAACGCGGCAAGCGGAGTTATAGAGGAAGAGCGCATCAAAGAAGATTACTTTGAGGGAGTTTCTTTTCTTCATATTAACGGTTCGGCTCTTTCCATGAATGAGGTCTGGAGGAAGGCCATCTATAGGGCTGTTTCTCTGGCCCGCGAGCGGGGAGTAAAGATAAGCCTGGACCCCAACCTGCGCCCGGAGATACTGGGCGTGGATAAGGTGCGCGACATCTGTCGCCCAGTGGTTGAAGCAGCTTCGTTTGTTTTTCCAAGCGGTGAAGAGGCGATGATGCTGACCGGTAAAACTACTCCCGATGAAGCCTGCCGTTTCTTGGTGGAAAGCGGAGTAGAGTACGTGGTCTTGAAAAGAGGAGATAAGGGCAGTACTGTTTACATGAAAGGAAGGAGCTTTGAGGTTCCGGCTTTCAAGGTGGACGAGGTTGACCCCACGGGGGCTGGTGACTGCTTCGATGCCGCTTTTTTGGTGGGCATGCTGCGCGGGTTTGATCTGGAAAAATGTGCTCGTTTTGCCAACGCGGTGGGTGCTCTGGCGGTAACCCGCAAAGGGCCCATGGAAGGAGCGCCATTTTTTGAGGATGCGATGAGTTTTATGGAACGCAGTTAACGTAAGCTTAAGGGGGGCCGGCAATGCGGACTGGCCCCTTTTAGTTGCCTCGCTCTTAGTTATTTTCTCCAATTCTCACCACTTTCGTGGTAAGCTGTATTTCTCGACCACTTGCATTCAGAGCTTCCTGAACGAGGTAGAGAAGCCCTCGGCAGCAGGGAACTTCCATGTAGACCACTTCTACTTCTTTAATCTGAGGGTTGTTGTGCAGGATGTTTTTCAGTTTTTCCAGGTATTCTTCTCCTCGCTGGTCAAGCTTGGGGCAGGCAATTACGGTTCTCGTTGCTGGTTCGTTTTGTGCAAAAAACACTGGATTTTCGAAAGCGCAGCAATCGGCAGCTATGCGCAGTTTAGTTTTTTGGGGAAAAGAGGCAAACGGTGCAATCAAAGCAAGCTGCAGAGGCCAGTCAGGTTTTTTCTGTGAAAAGCTAAAAGCAGGGCAAGAGAGGTTATTCTCTTTTTCTTTGGAAGGAACAACTTCCTTTTCAATCGGGCGTATTGCTCCTTGAGGGCATTCCCCGATGCAGGCACCCAAGCCGTCGCAGTGGTTTTCGTTGACCAGCTGGGCTTTGCCGTTCACAAGCTGAATAGCTCCTTCTACACAGGCAGTAACGCATTTTCCGCAACCGTTGCATTTTTCCTGGTCTATCTGAACAATTTTTCTTCTCATAGCGCTCACCTCATTTAGGTATTATAATACCAAAATACTTAAATTGGAATAGCCAGAAACGTGATTTTAAGGGTTGATTTAAAAAAATCTCTGGGTACATATTGAGAGTAGGTAAATAGCATATTATAATTTACTCATCTATATGAATAATTCATATAAGGAGGTTTTATGATGTGCAGAAGTCACCATCACGAACACTGTGAATGTCCAGGTTTCAGAATGGGCAGGTTTTTGCAGCCCTGTCTTCTGCTTTTGCTGGCTCGCCGCAAAGCCCACGGCTATGAGTTGATTGAAGAGTTACAAAAGCTGTGGTTCGAGGGGGAGAACCTGGACCCTGGACTGGTTTACAGGACTCTGCGCCGTTTAGAGGAAGACGGTTTCGTTCAGTCAGAATGGGTGACTGAAGGACCTGGCCCGGCCAAGAGAGTGTATGCGTTAACTGAAGAGGGCAGGGTTATTCTCTGTTCCTGGGCACAGTACATCGAGACTCAGATTCCTCGACTTCAAAGTTTTCTTGTTCACTACCGGGAACTTGAAGAGGGGCAAACAAAATGAAAGTGGATGTTTCGACTCTGGTTCTCTACGGTGTGGCTTTAGGTTGGTTGCTGGTTTCTTTTAAAAAAGACAGGGCCAGGACTATCCTTGCTCTGAAGAAAGCCTGGAAGAGCTTTTCTGGTATTTTACCTCCTTTTTTGACGGTGATTTTTCTCATTTCTCTGGTAATCGTTTTTCTGCCTGAGCGGAGCATAGCCGCTTTTCTGGGAGAGCAAAGCGGTTTTCCTGGTTATCTGATCGCTTCCCTGGTTGGTGCCATAACACTCATCCCGGGTTTTGTAGCTTTTCCTATGGCTAAGATGCTTCTTGACCAGGGAGCAGGGGTGGCGCAGATGGCAGTCTTTATTTCCACGCTCATGATGGTGGGGGTGGTCACTGCACCTCTTGAAGCACGGTATTTCAAGTTTCAGGCAACGCTGTGGCGAAACCTTCTGGCTTACTTCTATTCTTTTCTGGTTGGATACGTGGTCTGGATAGCGGTGAAGGGATGGTGACAGGCGATGAAGAATCGATTTAGAGAGTATCGGGGCGCTTTGATTATGCTAGGTGTATCGTTGGTGATTCTCTTTGTGCAACCGGCAAGCGGAAAAGCAATTTTCCACCTGACCTTTAAAAATACCCTTTTTATGCTGGGTGTGATTCCGCCAATCTTCCTTATGGTGGGACTTTTTGATGTCTGGGTTCCCAGGGAGAAAGTCGTGAAGAGGTTAGGAGAGCGTTCTGGTTTTCTGGGCATGTTTTTGTGCCTTGCCCTGGGAATTTTTACGGCTGGTCCTCTATATGCTGCTTTTCCGGTTGCTGAAGTATTACTGCGCAAAGGAACCAGCTTGCGCAATGTTTGGATATTTCTTGGTGCCTGGTCAACCATGAAAATACCCATGTTTCTCTTTGAGATTCAGAGCCTGGGCTATCGCTTTGCCCTTTCTCGTTATGCCATGTCCTTTTTAGGCGTTTTCTTGATCGCTTTTTTGCTGGAATGGCTGGTTTCTCAAAGAGAGAAAGAATGTATTTTAGAAGGCTATTTGCCTTCTGTACCCAGGACGGATTAGTCATAATTCATTATTTCTGGCTTTGAGGTTTCCATTCGGCTTATACAAGGGTCCTTAATTTTCTGCAGTTTTTTATTTTGGATTGGATTTTTCTCCTTGAGGAGCTTATAATGGGAACGCTCCCTTACGAAGCCAGCTTCTGCTTCTTTGAGAGGCAATTTTGCCGCTTGAAGCAGATTCTGGAGAGCTTTTTGGTGTGTGGTTTTTCGGGAGGAAGATATATGGAAAATTTTGAGGTCCTGGTCGTTGAAGGTCTTAAAAAGTCCTATGGTAAAGTAAAAGCAGTTCGCGGAATAAGTTTCACGGTTAACAAGGGTGAAGTTTTTGGGCTGCTTGGTCCTAATGGAGCAGGTAAGACTACCACAGTGGAAGCAATCGTTGGTCTCATTCAGCGTGACGAGGGACAAGTGCTGCTTTTGGGTATGGACCCTCGAGAGAGTTATTTTCTGGTTAAGTCTCGCATAGGCGTCCAGCTCCAGGTGGTTAACCTCTTTCCCCGGCTCACTGTCCTTGAGACCCTCCAGCTTTTCGGCGCTTTTTACACGAAAAGATTGTCGGAGTGGGAAATTCTGGATATGGTAGGGCTTTCCGAGAAAGCACGCTCCCTGGTTGAAAAACTAAGTGGTGGCCAGCTAAAACGCCTTTCGGTTGGTCTGGCTTTGATTGGCGATGGTGAGGTGATTTTCCTTGACGAGCCAACTTCTGGCCTGGATCCCCAGTCAAGGAGAAATCTGTGGGAAATTATTCTTTCCCTTCGCAAGCATGGCAAAACCGTTTTTTTGACTACCCATTATCTTGATGAAGCAGAAAAGCTCTGTGACCGGGTGGCCATAATGGACCATGGTGAGATTATTGCCTTGGGACGTCCCCGGGACCTTATTGCCGAACATTTTCAAGAAAAAGCGATTGAAATTCCTCGCCTGATGGTAGGCGATGTTGCCCTGCTTTCCAGTTTACCGGGAGTGAACCGGGTCAGTGACGACGATGAAAAAATTACGCTCTACACACGGGATTTGACCAGGACCTTCGTAGCCATGAGTAGTTTTGCCGAAAAAAAGAGCCTGGCACTGGACAACGTTGTGGTGCGTGAAGCTACCCTCGAAGACGTTTTTCTAAAGCTCGCCGGGAGGCGAATCAGAGAGTGAAAATATTTTTCCTGCTTCTAAGTGCGCATTTCAAAAACGTGATTCGCGATAGAATGTCAATTTTCTGGTTTCTGGCTTTTCCGGTGCTTTTTGTGTTTTTGTTTGGGATTATTTTTGGTGGTTTCGGTGATTCCTGGTCGCTAAAAGTTGGCGTGGTAGGGCGTGAGCGGTTTGTATATGGAGAAGGAGTCTTTTCACACTTGCGGGGCATAAAAGGGGTACAGCCTTTGGAAGTGCAAGCAGGAGCTATCGATGAGTTGCTTCATGAAGGCAAAGTGGACGTAGTTCTGGATTTCCAAAAAGATAAACTGCTCGTTTTTGCTGCCAGCCAGGGAGTGGAGAAAGCCCAGCTGGTTTCCGAAATTATACGCAGTTTTGTACTGGATAGAGAGCTGAGGATGCGCGGTTATTCTCCGGACTTTTCGGTGGAGGTGCGAACTCTGGACGTTACCCGGTTCAGACAAATTGAGTATTTCTTACCCAGAGTGCTGGCCATGGCTCTTATGCAGCTTGGTCTCTTCGGTTCGCTTGATTTCGTCAGTCTCCGGGAGAAGAAAATTATTCGTTACCTTGCTGCCTTGCCTCTGCGCAGGGAGCTTTTGCTGTGGAGCGAGATAAGCATGAGAGTGCTTATTGCCTTCCTGCAAACCGGTGTGATCATTGCTTCGGGTTGGTTGTTTTTTGGGGTACATTTTTCGGGTTCGCTGGCATTCCTCTTTTTGTGGGTGGTCTTCGGTTCAGCTACCTTTGTGAGTTTGGGATATTTCCTTGTTTCCTTCACCAAAACCCTGGAGAGTGCTGAGGGGATTATCCAGATGGTTCAGTTCCCCATGATGTTTTTGTCAGGCATTTTCTTCTCCCCTGAAGTCATGCCTGAGCCCATCCGCTTTGTGGTGCGCCTTTTACCTTTGAGCTATCTGGGTGATGCCTTGCGGTCCATTGCAGTGGGTATTCCCACCCAGTTTGGTTTGAGGATGGACTTTCTGGTTCTTCTGGGCTGGCTTCTTGCTTCTTTTCTCCTTGCCTGGCACTTCTTTCGCTGGGAGTAAAGCCAGGTAATTGCACGTTTCGTTCTATCATTGATGACTGTCCGAGTTCACATAGATTTGCAATCCTGATTCACTCTGTGCCTCACTCACTGAACCTGCGCGTCTTCATGGTCTGAGTAAGAAAGCAAAGCTGCGCTTAGAAGTTCAAGCCCTGGGTTTTTCCAAAAAAGCACTCAGTATCTGTCACCTACAGAAGATACAGAATAGCCAGAAATACTTACTATCGATGGAAGAAGAAATTCAATCCCAGAACCTGAAGAACCTGGAAGATTTATTCCGAAAACTCAGGAAGGTGCGCAAACCCCAATGGTCCTTGAAGCTTGTAGAAAGAATTCAAAAACTCTGAGAAAACCCAGGGGTTTAAAGCCTTAACAGCCCGAAGAACTCCTCCATCCTGTGCCCTGAATATCCGTCCTCTTCCTGGAAGAAGTTACTACCAGTTCGCTACCAGGTGTGTGGTTCCTCATTTTGCCTTTTCCACTTTGCACTCAAGAAGCTACCTCTTCTCTGGCTAAGAACTTCCTGAAAGAGTTGCTTGGGTACAGTCCCTTTCCAGTAAAAGTCATCCAGGTGGATGGGGAAGTGAGTTTTATGGTGAATTTGAAGAAGTCTGCAAAGAGAAGATGAAGTTGAGCTGGAAACCATGCGGTTTCACCTGAGGAGGTGAACAGAAAAAGTAGATAACAAGAAAAGGTTACCCTGGAGCTTGAGTAGAGGAACCTGGAGATATTTATAAATATTAACTGGACTGGTTAAGTGCTCCACATGATGTGAACTTAAACACCTTCTTTCTTCTGTGCTGGCTGGTTGATATAATAAGAAAAGAGCCAAAAAGGAGGGGGGAAAGATGAGAAAAAGTGTTTTCTTGCTGGTGACTCTCGTGAGCCTCTGCGCAATGCTTACTGGGGTTGGATGTTCCGGTATTGAGCCAGTTGGGAAAACCGCAGATCAATTCTTTTCAAACGGTGACCTTATCAATGGCTGGTACTGGTTGCGAGACCCCTCCCTTGAAAGCGTTGCCGAGTGGGTGTTTGAGGCAATACCCCCAGGAACGGAGGACCTCACTCTGGAACTCGAGGTCCTGGCCACTGACCGGGTGGATGGGCCTCCAGGTGTTGATGCCCGTTTCTTCCTTTCCTATGGTATTCCTCCTGTGGGTAACATGGGTGGACTCATTGTGGGAACTAAGGAAGTCGTGCTTCCCAATGTCTCGCCACCGGATGACCCAGTGGGTTACACCTGTCGAGGTCGGGTGGTCATTCCCCGGACGAACCTCGAGAACGCCACGGCAATCTGGATACGGGTCCACCGTTTCCCAGGGCCCTTTCTCCCTGGCGAGAGCCCTTCTACAGTTCATGTGGCTTTTCGGCAGGAAAGCATCATCCTTCTTTTATGAAGTCATTTCGTTACACCAGGTGCGAATTGGGGGAGGGTTCTTGAAATCGGGACCCTCTCCGTTGGATTTTCCGGTTGGAGGGAACTGGCTGGATCAGCATATTTGACGCCTTTTTCGCTTCTTCATGGTGGAACCCCGGGGCCGTGAGGGTGGCGATAACGGTGGTTCCAGTTCTATCGGTTTCCGCACTGCAGTCAATGATTTCCGCGTCTTTAGGAATTCCGAAATCGAGAATGGGATATTGCTTTTAAAAATTTCTCTGAAGGATTTCCAGGTTTTTTCTGTACGTGGGTAGCTTTGATGAAACGGGTTTTCCTGTTGATTATGTTGAATTTCTGTGTTGAGCCGACCGCCAAAATTTCGCTGTGAACCTGGTCGGAGCCGGTTTTTTCAAAGAATTGTCAATGGTCATCCAATAATATGTATTCGTCCATAGTGCCAGTATATGTTAATATTTAAATATGACTAAGGAGGTGCTTTTGTGTGACCACTTTCCGTTATTCTTTGGCTAAGTTTATCCCTTTTCAAGATCGTGAAGAGTGTGAGCGAGTCAGAAAAATAACTAAAGAAGAAATCACCAAGCATCCCAACCCTGACTTCAAAATCCGTATCATCGAGAACAAGGAAGATTTCTATTTGCAGTTCGCCTTGGATATGGTTACTCGCATTGTAGAAGCCCGCGAGAACAACCAGAAGCTGGTGCTCATCCTGCCAGTTGGCCCCATGCCTCAGTACCCCATTGCTGCAGAGATGATTAACCGCTTGCGCATCCCCATGGACCACGTGTACACCTTCAACATGGATGAGTATGCCGATGAAGAAGGGAACACTGCACCTCCCACCTGGCCAGGTTCTTTCCAAAAGGCCATGTGGGACAGCTTCTTTTCAAAGATTGACCCTAAACTCCGTCCTCCAGAGAAGAACATCCATTTTCCAACCAAAGAAGTGCTGAACGATTACGCCAAAATGATTGCTGACCTGGGTGGTGCAGATTGCTGCTATGGTGGTGTGGGCTGGTGTGGTCACATTGCCTTCTGGGAGGCACATCTTGGCTTTGAATTTGGTGATGACCTGGAAGCCTTCAAACAGGCTGGACCCCGCATCGTGGAGCTGCACCCCATGACTATCATGCAGAATGCCTTACATTCTTTCAGTGGTGACTGGTCCTGGGTCCCACCCAAGGCTGCCACCATTGGTCCTGCTCAGATTGTGCAGGCTAAAGACCGCAGTTTCTGGCTGGATGGCTACATTGGTGGGGGAGTGAGCTGGCAGCGCTTCATAGCCCGTCTGGCTGCACATGGAAGAGTGAACACTCTGGTTCCTGCTTCTATCCTGCAGACCCTACCAGGAACCTATACCATGCTTGGTGGGGTGGCCGATAACGTAGAGATACATATGTCCTGAGAGGACAATTTAGGCATTGAGGAGGTGAGGAACAGCCTGAAAAAATCTTTGCTGTTTTTGTTTTGGGTAGGCGAAAACCATTAACAACTCAGGGGGGAGAAAAATGAAAAAACTGGCCATATGGGTAATTATGGTAGTCTGTGCGCTGTTTATTTTGAGTGTGCCAGCTATGGGTAAAGTTGCCATAAGTGGTCTTTTCATGAAACAAGCAGGTTACCAGGAAAGCGATATTCGCGCTATGACTGATGAGTTTTTGAAACAGAACCCGGATATTGAAGTAAATCTTTCTTTTGTCGCTTATGAAGAACTCCATGATAAAATTGTGGTTGCTGCGGCCAGCGGGGCAGGAACCTACGATGTAATTCTTCTTGATTGCATCTGGCCTGCCGAATTTGCAGAAGCAGGCTGGCTTCTGGATGTGACCGACCGGCTCTCAGAGGAAGATCGTGCTGATATCTTCCCGGAAGTGCTTTCTTCGGTTACCTACAAAGGAAGACTGTATGGCATGCCCTGGCTGAACGACTGGGAGTACTTCTTTTACAACAAAAAAATGCTTGAGGACGTGGGGGCAAACCCTCCCACCTACTGGCCTGAAGTGATAGACATTTCCAAGAAACTAAAAGAGGCTGGAGTCGTTACCTATCCTATCATCGATGCCTGGGGACAGGGTGAAGCAGTGGTTATTCAGTGGTTGCAATATGCAGTTGGTATGGGTGGCAAACTCTTTGACGAAGATGGTAACCCGATTATGAACCAGGGAGCTCCACTCAAAGCTCTGGAATTCATGGTTGACAATATGAAGGCTGGTTACTTCAACCCTGCCTGTGTTGAATCTTTCTATGAAGAAGTGCGCAGGGTGTTTTCTTCGGGTCAAGCTGCTTTTGGGCTTAACTGGACTTACATGTACAACCTGGCTAACGATCCTCAGGAATCACAGATTGCGGGTAATGCTGTTTTAACACTTATTCCAGGATTTCCTGAAGGAAGAAGAAGTGCCACCTGCAATGGGGGAATGGGTTTGAGTATTATGCAGACCAGCAAACATCCCGACGAAGCCTGGAAGTATATAACCTACCTTGCTAGCAAAGAAGTACAGAAAAAATACAGCCAGAACGCTCTTCCCATCTGGAAATCGCTCTACGATGATCCAGAGCTCATCGCCCAGCAACCTGAACTCATCAAGGTTGCCAAGGAACAGATTCGCTATGTTTTCGACCGTCCTCAGGTTCCCTGGTATTCGCAATTCTCTCTGATTATGAGCGAAGAATTGCAGGCAGCACTTACCGGAGCCAAGACGCCGCAACAGGCCATGGATGATGCAGTGTCCAGAGCTAAGGAGGTTATGGAGCGCTACTAAGAACATAGGGCGGGATACCCCGCCCTATGTTCTTATAGGGGGAGAAATAGATGAAGAGTGCGAGAAGCTTTCAAAGAAAGGAAGCTTACTTTGCCTGGTTACTTATTCTTCCTGCTTTTGTTTTCATAGGTATTATTATTTTCTATCCCATGGCACTTTCTTTTTACATGAGCCTTTTTCAGATAGACCTTACCAGACGGGCAATGGGTACTCCTTTTGTAGGATTGCGTAATTACCTTGAGATTTTAAGGAGTTCTTACTTCTGGGAGTCCATGGGCAGGACTGCTTATTTTACAGTGGTTTCTATTGCTCTGGAGATGGTGGCTGGTTTTCTGATTGCTCTGCTTTTAAACGAAAAGTTCAGAGGGAGAGGGATGCTGAGAAGTCTTCTGCTTTTGCCCTGGGCTTTGCCGATAACTGTGGATGCTATCATGTGGAAGTGGATTTTCAATGCGAACTATGGTGCGTTCAACGCCTTGCTCACCCAGCTGGGTATTCTGGATTCCTATCGACCCTGGTTGACCAACCCCTGGAGTGCCATGCACTGCGTCATTATCGCTGATGTCTGGAAAGTAACGCCGCTGGTTGCATTGCTTTTGCTTGCAGGTCTTCAGACTATACCCCGAGAGTTGTATGAAGCGGCAGTGGTCGATGGGGCTACCTGGAGGTCTTACGTGTTCCGCATACTCATTCCTTTATTGACTCCCACCTTCCTGGTGGTTTTGGTTTTGCGGACCCTGGACGCTTTCAGGGTGTTTGACATTATTTACATCATGACCCAGGGAGGACCTGCTAACGCTACCAAGGTCATTTCTTTTCTCACTTATCAGGAAGCTTTTAAGTTCTTGCACTTTGGAAGGGGTGCCGCACTGGCTTATATAATTACCCTGGTGGTGGCACTTTTAGCACTTATGTATACAAGGACCATGCGTAGGCAAATAGAGTACTGAGGTGGGCTAAATGGGGATTAAAAGGCAGAAGAAAGTGCGTTCTCTTATAATAGGTATATTTGCGGTGTTGCTGGCTCTGGTGCTTATTGCACCACCTCTGTGGCTCTTTATATCCAGCATTGCCGATTTGCAGGAGCTTTTGCGGGTGCCTCTGCGCTGGATTCCCGAGCGCCCTTCGCTGGAACGCTACGTTAAAATACTTTTTTCGCAGGGGCCAGAGAGCGAATTTCGCAGGATAATGTGGAATAGCTTCTTTGTGGCTCTTTTTGTAACCATGATCTGCGTTGCTCTGGGTTCTCTTGCTGCCTATGCTTTCTCACGTTTGCGCTTTCCAGGCAAAGAAAAAATCCTTTTTGTGCTCCTTTTTTCCTATATGCTGCCTCCGATAGCGGTGATTATTCCTCTGTATCAGATTTTCAGCAGGTACCGAATGCTGGATACCCGTCAGGCATTGGTTCTCGTTTATTCAGCTATTCTGGTTCCCTTTGTTATCTGGCTGATGCGCACTTACTTTGACACCATACCCAGAGATCTTGAAGATGCTGCCAAAATAGATGGGTGTTCTCATCTGGGAACCCTTTTCCGAGTCATCTTTCCGCTTTCCATGCCGGGCATTGTGGCGACGCTGCTCTTTGCGTTTTTAATGTCCTGGGAGGAGTTTTTTATCGCTTTAATTTTAACTTCCACTCCTCAAGCCAAAACTGTGCCAGTTGCCATCGCTGAGTTTTCAGGGCGACATTCTATCGATTTTGGGATGATGTCCACCGGGGGAATCCTTGCGGCCCTGCCTCCTATTTTGATTGCATTTCTGTTTCAGCGCTATATCATTGGAGGGCTGCTCTCAGGTGCGGTTAAAGGGTAAGGCTGGCTTTACTTTTTACTGGGTGATGCAACTCAAAGTGCTGTTCGGGATTTAAAAAGTGATGTATAATAAAAAGCAAAGTGAATAGAGGTTAAGGCCGGGGGAGCTCCATAATGCGGGGCTGAGAGGAGAGCGCAAGCTCTCGACCCTTAGAACCTGATCTGGTTAATGCCAGCGGAGGGAGTTGGCTAAACCAAGGTAAAAAGCCACCTGTCTTCCTGGCAGGTGGCTTTTTTTATGGAGCCACAGTTTGTGGGGAGGGAAGTTGAAATGCGCTCTATGCATCTTCGTTCGTTAATTTACACCGGGTTGTTTGCCGGCTGTGCAGTGCTGGTCTCTGGTATTCACTTTCCAGTTGGTCCTACCAAGGTCTTCCCTTTTCAGCATACGGTAAATGTTCTGGCTGGAATTGTTCTTGGTCCCTGGTATGGGGCACTGGCGGCTTTTCTTGCCGGGATTATCCGCATTTCCATTGGCACGGGCACCATTTTCGCCATACCGGGCGGTATTCCAGGAGCGCTGGTGGTAGGCCTCATGTACCGAGTTTTCAGGAACGATTGGGTCGCTCTTACTGAACCCATTGGCACCGGGCCAATTGGGGCCACTTTAAGTGCGTTGATTGTTGCCCCTTTGATTGGCAAAGCTGGGACCTGGGTGTTTTTCCAGTCCGCTTTTTTGGCCAGCAGTATCCCAGGAAGCATCATCGGTCTCGTACTCGTTAAGTCCCTGCGCAAAGTCGTAAATCTTGATGTATGCTACGAAGGGAGTGTTAAAAAATGCTGAACGGTGTGCAACCCATCCCTAAAGAAAGTCGTAACTTGCGGGGTATCGACTTCTTTTTGCTCTGGGCTGGAGCAGCAATTGCCATTTCCGAAGTTTGGGCAGGTGGCATGCTTGCCCCTCTTGGCTTCTGGGCCGGGTTATGGGCGGTTTTGCTGGGGCATGTAATTGGCAATACACCGCTTGCTCTGGGAGGGGTTCTGGGGAGTGACCTGGGTATTCCAGCCATGGTTTCAGTGCGTTTGGCATTTGGAAGGTGGGGTTCGTACTTGGCTTCGGTTTTGAATATCATTCAGCTTCTGGGCTGGACAGCGGTGATGGTCATCATCTGTGCCCAGTCGTGCGAAGTCATAACCAGTACACTTTTTGGCTACAGCAACCTGAAATTGTGGATGGTGATAGCTGGTCTGGGGAGCACCTTATGGGCGATGGTGGGTAGCCGCTTCTGGCAGTGGATGCAGAGGGTTGCAGTGGTAGCCTTGGGTGTTTTGTGTCTTTTTATGACCTACAGCGTGTTTCGGGAGATTTCCTGGGGGGAACTCCTTGCGATAAAAGGAAACGGCGAACTTCCTTTTGGTGCGGGCCTGGATTTGGTTATTGCCATGCCCATTTCCTGGCTTCCCCTGGTTGCTGATTATTCACGCTTTGCCAGGGACACTCGTTCCTCTTTCTGGGGTACCTGGTGGGGGTATTTCATCGTGAGTTCCTGGATGTATTTCCTGGGTCTTTCTTCGGCGCTGGTAACTGGAAAAAGCGACCCCATACCCGCTATGCTAGCTTTGGGTTTTGGTCTGATAGCGTTTTACATCGTTCTTTTTTCTACCTTTACCACCACTTTTCTGGATATTTACTCAGCTGCAGTTTCTTTTTTAAACATCCGGCCCCGGGTGAGGGAGCGTCTGGCTACACTGGTTTTTGGTGTTGCAGGCACTGTGCTGGCGCTCTTTTTCCCCATGGATAGGTACGAGAGTTTCCTTTTTTTAATCGGTGCTGTCTTTGTGCCTCTTTTTGGGGTGGTCATTTTCGACTATTTTCTTTACCGAAAGCGGAATGTTGACGTTGCTGAATTCTACGAAAAATGTCCCTCACTGGTCTGGCAGGGAGTGATTTCCTGGGCAGTAGGGCTTTTACTGTATGAAATTTTGCTTTATGAGTTACCAGCCCTGGGTGCTTCGGTTCCCAGTTTTGTGGTTTCTGGCTGTTTGTATCTTGTTTTGCGGAGGAAATGAATTATGGAGAAAACTTTTGGAGCGATTCTGGAAAGGGTAAGAAGCGAAAGGCCCCTGGTGCATCATATAACCAACATCGTGGTGGCCAATGACAATGCAAATTGCATGCTGGCAGTAGGGGCGCTTCCGGTAATGGCTTATGCCCGGGAAGAGGTTGAGGAAATGGTGGCTCAGGCTCAGGCTCTGGTCATTAACCTGGGGACACTCACTGGGGAAGTTGTGGAGAGCGCCATTCTTGCTGCCCGAAAGGCGAATGAAATGGGAATACCGGTCATTCTTGATCCGGTAGGTGCAGGAGCTACTTCTTTTCGCACTCAGAGTGCATTGCAAGTGCTTAAAGCAGCAAAAGTATCTGTTTTGAGAGGAAATCGGGCGGAGATTGCTTCTCTTTTGGGAATGCGAGCTCTGGTAAGGGGAGTGGAGTCAGGAGAAGTGGGAGAAAACCCTTGTGCCATTGTTGAGAAGGCCAGCCTACGTTTTGGAGCAGTGGTAGCGGTTACTGGTGAAGTGGACTGGGTGAGTGATGGAAGGCGAGTGGTTCGTGTTTTCAACGGTCATCCCCTGCTTACCAGAGTTACCGGAACCGGGTGTATGGCAACTTCGCTTTGTGGCGCTTTTTGCAGTGTAGAAAAAGATTTTTTGGTGGCTGCCGCGGCTGCGCTCTCTTTTCTGGGGGTATGTGCGGAAAAGGCAGCACCTTTTTCTCTGGGTCCAGCAAGCTTCAGGAGCCATCTTTTTGATATGATGTATAAAATGGACCGGGATACTTTTGCTCGTATGGCGCGTTTTGAGGTGGAAAGCTTATGAGGGACTTTTCTCTGTATGTCATACTGGATAGGGTTTTACAGAAGGGTCGTTCACACCTTGAAGTTGCTCGGGAGGCGATTCGTGGAGGGGCAACAGTCATTCAACTTCGGGAGAAAAATCTTCCCACTCGTCCTGTTTTTGAGGAAGCTCTCAAGTTGCGCCAGTTGACCAGAGAACTGGATGTGCTTTTTATCGTCAATGACCGCTTGGATGTAGCGCTGGCTGTCTCTGCGGATGGGGTACACCTTGGTGAGGAAGACCTCCCAGTTGATGTGGCCAGAAAGCTGGCTCCGGATTTCATCATTGGTTGTTCTTGTGATACCGTGGAAAGGGCCAGAGAGCTGGAGCGCCTGGGTGCTGATTACCTGGGTGTGGGAACGGTTTTCCCCACTGCGACCAAAAAAGATGCTGGTGAGCCCATTGGCCTTGACCGGTTAAAGGAAATCAAGCAGGCAGTATGTATCCCGGTGATTGCCATTGGGGGTATCACTCTTTCTAATCTGGATGCGGTTTTGGAGACTGGTGTAGATGGAGTGGCTGTGGTTTCAGCAATTGTGGGGGCAGATTCAGTCTTTGAGGCGGCTTCTCTTTTCAGAAGAAAAATCGATGCCTGGAGGAAAAAATGAGCTATTTGGGAGAAATTGGTGAATTCGGCTTTATTGAAAGGATAAAGGCAACCTTTTCAACTTTTTCTCCCTTGGTTTTGCAGGGTATTGGCGATGATTGTGCCGTCTTTAAGGGAAGAGAGGGTTGGCATACCCTGGTTACCTGTGATGCTCAGGTTGAGGATGTGCACTTCAAGGCGGGCCTTTTTCCTCCCTTTTTGCTCGGCAGGCGTATTTTGGCGGTTAACGTGAGTGATATCGCGGCTATGGGCGGATTGCCCCGCTTTGCTTTGCTTTCCTTTGCCCTGCGTTCGGACCTTGAAGAGAGGTGGCTCTCTGAAGTGCTGCAGGGCATCAGGGAGGAAGCGGAACGTTTTGAAGTGGAAATTGTCGGTGGTAACCTTTCACGTATTGCAAGTTCTCTGGTTTTTGACGTTACCCTGATTGGAGAAGTGGAAAACAAATACCCTTTGCTTTTGCGCAAAAACGCTCGGGTCGGAGATCTTATCCTGGTCACTGGTTATCCCGGGGAGGCAGCATGTGGGCTTCAGATAATTCTTGAAGGGGGTCAGGAAGAAATAGTCCGTTTTGAGAGACTCTGCAGGCGTTGCTTTGCGCCTTCACCCCGCCTTGAAGAAGGTAGAATTATTGCTGAAAGCGGTTACCCTTGTGCGCTTATCGATGTTTCCGATGGTCTTTTGCAGGATCTTTCTCACTTACTTGATGCAAGCCAGGTAGGAGTAGTGATTCACCTTGAGGATTTGCCTCTTTCTGGCGAGGTGCAGGAATTTGCACGTGAGAAAGGCATAGACCCCCTTTTGCCAGTACTTTCGGGTGGGGAGGACTTTGAGCTTCTGTTTACTGCCCCACCTCAACTTGCTGAAGAATTGCAAAAGGAAATCCAGCGCAGGACTGGTACCCCGGTATGGGTTATTGGCGAAATAGTTGAGGAGAAGGGTTTACGGCTGTATCGAGAAGGAAAAGAGGTTTCCATTAATCGCAGAGGCTGGAATCACTTTGGAAAGGAGAGGGTTTGAGGCGATGAAGAGAGCTTTGAGTATTGCGGGTTCTGATTCAGGTGGGGGAGCAGGCATTCAGGCGGATCTGAAAACCTTCTGCGCTTTTGGGGTATATGGGATGACAGCCATTACTGCGGTGACCGCTCAAAATACGCAGCAGGTGGAAGCAATACAGGCTATCTCACCCCAAACAGTTGCCGCTCAAATTCGCTGCGTGGTTGATGATATCGGTGTGGATGCAGTCAAGACGGGGATGCTCTTTAGCGCCGATATCATCGAAGCGGTGGCTTCGGAACTTGCTCGCTCCGGTATCGAAAACCTGGTAGTGGATCCGGTAATGGTGGCCAAAAGCGGGGCACGTCTGCTTCGGGAAGATGCTATCCAGAGCCTTGTGGTAAGGCTTTTACCTCTTGCTTTGCTGGTTACTCCCAATATTCCTGAAGCACTTATTCTGGCCGGTATGGAAAAAATAGAAAATCTTGAGGAGATGCAAGAAGCAGCCCGAAGAATCCGTGAAAAAGGGGTTAAGGCAGTGCTCATTAAGGGGGGACATCTTCCTGGAGAAGAAACCCTGGACCTACTTTTTGATGGGGAGCAGTTTCATCTTTTTAGAGGCAAACGCATTGATACCAGGAACACCCATGGTACAGGATGCACGTATTCTGCGGCCATTTGCGCTCTTTTAGCCCTGGGTTATAATTTACCTGAGGCAGTGGGAGAGGCCAGAAGATATATGGAACTGGTGATTGCTCATTCTTTACCTTTGGGAGGGGGTTTTGGACCTACCAATCACCTGGCCCCGCTTTTTATGAAAGCCGGAATAAGTCCCCAGGAGGGTGGAAAGCTCTGGTGAGTGGAGTGTTCAGGGTTGGTACTTCGGGTTGGACCTATGAGCACTGGAGAGGCCTGTTTTATCCTCCAGACCTTCCTCAGCGAGAGTGGTTCGCTTATTATACTGGTGTTTTTGACACCGTGGAAATCAATTCCAGCTTCTACCACCTTCCCCGTCCCTCGACGATAGAGCGGTGGTACCAGATTGCTCCTTCTGGTTTTCTTTTTGCAGTAAAGGGGAGTCGTTACATCACTCACCTGAAGAGATTGCAGGGCGTGGAAGATGCACTCCAGCGTTTTTTTGAGATATGTTCTCTTTTTCGAGAGAAGCTCGGTCCAATTCTTTTCCAGTTTCCTCCCCGGATGACCTTTCAGCGGGATGTTTTTGCTACTTTTCTGGAGCTTCTTGAAAAAGAGAAGCATCTCTATGCTTTTGAGTTCCGCAATCCTTCTTTTTTCTGCGATGAAGTTTTTGAGATGCTACGGGAGCACAATTTCTGTCTCTGTTTTGCCGATACTCCCCGCTATCCTTATCAGGAAGTGCTGACAGCTTCTTTTGTGTATTTACGACTCCACGGAAGCCAGAGTCTTTATACTCATTGTTACAGTGAAGAAGAGTTGCGGGTATGGGCCGGAAAAATAAGGAATTGGCTTACAGAACGTAATGTGTACTGCTATTTTGACAACGACTACCGGGGATATGCCATTTCTAACGCATTGCGGTTGAGAGAACTGGTCCTCTTGGGGGAGGGGGAATAGATCTTTCAGGAATAGAAAGCTGGGTGTGAGGTAAAATAGTAAAGAATAAGCCTTTATGGAGGTTTTGTAAGTTGCAAGACGCAATTGTGCTTGATACCAGCGTGTTTACCAACCCGGACACCTTTTCCCAGTTTGGCGAAAACCCTGAGCAAGCTGTAGAGAATTTTATTCAACTGGCGAGTCATTCTCCGCTTCAGTTTTTCATGCCCCTTTCCGTGTATCAGGAATTGCAAAAAGTGGTGGATTTTGGGCTGGTTTCTGGCAAACTGGAGCTGGTGATTAAGGTTCGTTCTCCCCGCCGTTTTATGCTGATGATACCTGCTGAAATTCTTTACCAGTTTATAGAGGAGTTGCGGGAGCGTATTAATAAGGGTTTGCGTATTGCAGAACAGGCATTGACCACCCGGGATATTTCTGAAGAAGAACTAATTAGAAGATTACGTGCCCGCTACCGAGAAGCTCTGCGTCAGGGAATCATAGACAGCAAGGAAGATATGGATGTTATTCTGCTTGCTTTTGAGCTTGACGCTGTGCTGGTGAGTGCTGACCAGGGCATCAGCACCTGGGCTGACAAGCTGGGCATAAAATTGCTTGAGGCAGGTAGCTTGCGTTCCTTGATGGAGAGCTCAATCGAACACCGCCTGACCCCTTAAGAGGTTGGCAAGCAAAGAGGTTGAACGCAGGAATACCTTGTCGAAAGTGAGTATCCAGAAGCCATTTTCCCTGAACAGAGCGCGTTTTTTGACCCGTATGGTTGATGAAGCGCGGTTCAAAAGCCGGAGCAGCGCTTCAGCTCTTTCCGGGTTGCGGAAGCGGCAGGAAAAGGTATGATATATCCTTCTTTGCCTTTTAAACTTATCGAGAGCGTCTTCAAAGCCTTCAAGCAGTGCTTTACCCGCTTCGTAAAAAAGGCGGTCGTCGCATTTCTTTCCCAGTTCGTCGAGCGAGATGATAAGTCGGCTCAGACGATTTATGTAGAAATGGGGCGGTAGCTCTTCAAGGAGTTCTGAGGAAACTTCAATGTCGTGGAGGTTGGCAAAGGGAGTAACGAACTTTAACCTTTTTCCTCCATCAAGTGATTTCAGAACTATGCCTTCTCTTTTTTCTTCATTTAAACGATTCAGAAGCTCATAGAGCCTTTCGATTTCCCAGGGTTCAAATACGCCGTAATTTTCTACCGCAGGGAGCTGATAAGCTTTGATGATTTCCCATTTCTCGCGAGGAGGGAAAAAGTTGCCTTTTTCGTCAATGATGTCAAAAACAAAAGCTTTTACATCCTCTTTTACGTAAGGGGGATGCGCTTCTATGTAGGGGTTTTCTGGTCCAGCGATTTCAGCACAAATAACCCACTGGGGATGGTCGTTGAAAACTTGTGTGGGAAGAAGGTCAGGAATACGGTCGGTTGTAAAAGGGCAGATGAGCCCGGAGCGGGTAAAAGCCAGCATTTTACCAGAGACTTTAGCAATTCTTGCGTTGTAGCCGTCGACTTTTTCTTCAACGAAAAAGGGACCCTTGAAGTGGCGGGGGACTCCACTGGCGATTCTCATAATCCGTGCTATACGGGGATAAGCAGGAATAACCCGTCCCTCAATGACTACTGTACCGCGAGGAACGTTTTTCCATTCTTCGAAGAATGGAAGATACTTTATATCCTCAAAACTTGCTTCCTGGATTGCTCCTTCTTTAAGAGCATCGAGGATTTTTGCTTTTTCCACGGGGGATATTATATCACGTCTTGATGGTTGTATTTGACCGTTTTTGGCTTCAGGTATTAGTGAAAAAATTTTTAACATTTACCGGTTGACAAATGTTTGTGAGAACGTTACCATAACTTTGGAGGAGGAAAGTGGATGGCAAAAAAAGAAGTAGTAACCATAAAAGACGTGGCCAGAGAAGCTGGAGTGTCGGTAGCAACCGCAAGCAGAGCTCTTGGTGGTTATGGTTATGTGAGTAAAGAAGCAAAGTCCAGGGTTCTGGAAGCGGCCAGAAAGCTTGGTTACAACCATAACCTGGTTGCCAAAAGCTTGCGTACTCGAAAAACTTATACCTTAGGGTATCTTTTGCCAGATATTGCCAATCCCTTTTATGCAGGTATCGCACGAGGTATTCAGGATGTGGCTTTTGAGCAAGGTTACAGTGTGATCATCTGCAATAATGATAACGATATCACAAAAACTGAGCGTTTTTTGAAAATGTTTATCCGCAATCGGGTAGAGGGAATCATTTACTCAGCACCCTTTAACCAGGCCTTGAAGGAGATGGTTGAAACTGCCATTGCTAATGGTATTCCAGTGGTGAATTGCTATGGTTCGACCCGAATTGCCGCACTGGATGTGGTGACTGGAGATGCTGAGGGGGGTTGCTATAAAGCGGTCAGACACTTGCTCGAGCTTGGTCATCGCAAAATAGGCTTTCTGAAAGTAAGGGGGAGCGGGATTAGCAAACGGCGCTTTGCTGGTTGCAAGAGGGCATTGGAAGAGGCCGGAGTGGAGATATTTCCAGAGTTGATCGTTGAGGTGAGTGATTACTCACAGGCAAGTGGCTATCTGGGCGCTAAAATGCTTTTTGCAAGAAAAGAACTTCCTACTGCAGTTTTTGCCTTTAGTGAGCAGCTGGCGATAGGCGTTTTGAAAGCGGCTCGGGAGAATTCCATTTCTATTCCAGAAAAGCTTTCACTGATTGGAGTCGATGATGTTATTGGGGAAGTACTTGAGCCCCCTTTAACCAGTGTGAAAATTCCCACTTATGAGGCGGGAAAGGCAGCAGCTACGCTGCTACTGGAGAGGATTGAAAAGCAGATTGAAGAAGGTTCAAGGGAGGTGGTTCTTGAGGAAAAGTTAGTAGTTAGAGAGTCGACAAAAGCATGTAGGTACTGAATTTGTTGCTTGCGTTTTGGGGTGGTGTTATATCGGGTTGAATTTTGAAAAATTTTTGAAATTAAGGAGGATGAATTTCCAATGAAGTTGAAAACCATTTTTGGTGTAACTTGCTTAGTTGTCAGCTTCTTATTATTGTGTGGTATGGCTTATGCGCAGAAAATTATTCTTCAAGTTTGGGATGTTTTTGACCCCGCGATATATGAGGACGCAAGAGCAAGAGAAGAGTGTTTCCGTGAATACGAGAAAATGAATCCAGATATTCAGATACAGCACAACGTTTTGGTTTATGCTGATTTGCACGAAAAATTAGTAATTGCTGGGGCAGCTGGTAGTGGTCCAGATGTATTGCATATGTTAGGAGAATGGGTTCCAGAATTTGCGCTTATGGGAATAGTAGAAGATGTAACAGATCGGGTGAATGCATGGAACGAAAAGCAATATTTTCCTGAATCTACCTGGCGAGTTGCTAATTATGAAGGAAAATACTATGGTATTCCCAGTATTGCGAGCCCTCGGGTTCTGCTTTATAGGAAAGACTATTTGGAGAAAGCGGGGTTTGACCATCCTCCCGATACCTGGGATGAACTTAAAGTAGCTGCGCAGAAAGTTACCCAGGCTGTGGACGGTGTTTATGGCTTTGGATTTTGTTCTTCTTCGGATGCCGTACGAGGTCCTCAGGAGTTTTTACCATTTCTCTGGCAAACAGGAGCTGAATGGGTTGTAAAGCAGAATGGAAAGTGGGTACCTGGTTTTACTACTGCTCAGGCTGAAGAAGTGTTTACTCTTTATAACGACTTGATGAATACATTAAAAGCCTGTCCTCCAGATAGTATCGGTTGGGGATATTTGGAACTGGATAATGCTTTTGTTGTGGGGCAAATAGCTATGTGTCACAATGGAAGCTGGATGCAGCTTTACAGAGATAAAGCTGGAGAGAACTTCAAATACTGGAAGGGCGCGCCAATGCCTAAAAACAAGAATAGAGCAACTTACTTTGAAGTTAAGGTGGAAGGTATTGGCAAGTTTTCCAAGTACAAAGACGAAGCCTGGAAATTCCTCACCTGGCTAATGGGTAAAGATCAGATGGCCAGACATACTCGTCACGATAATTTGCCTTCTCGTACCGATGTTGTTTCTTTGCCGGAATATCAGCAAGACGAATGGAAGAAGCCATTCTTTGCTGTAATACCTGATGGGAAACCTTATCCCCCGATCCCTATGGCTGAGTCTAACAAAGCAATGATGGACGAGCTTCAAGCGGTCTTGTATCAGCAAAAAACTCCTGCTGAAGCTGCGCAAAGCTTGCTTGTCAGGTTAGAAGATATTTTAGAAACCATTAACGAAGAATAGACCATAGCACCCCCTGGAGGAAATAGAAGTCTATTTCCTCCAGGGTAACAGGAGTGAGTCATATGTCAAGAATCCGTATTTTGCAACAAATCAAAAAGATTTTTACTCCTTATTGGTATTTTTTACTTCTGTTAACTTTAGTAGGCGCTCTAATGATTTATCCCTTAGTTGATGGCGTTTATCTTTCTTTTTGGCGTAAAAATCTGCTTTATCCAGCTAAAGACAAGCTAATCTGGTTTGGAAATTATTATCGACTTCTTTTTAAAGACGAACTGTTTTGGCTTGCTTTTAAAAACTCGGCCATTTTTACTGCTGCATCGGTTTTCTTTGAATACCTTTTAGGTCTCGGCAGTGCATTGCTTTTAAACAGCAAATATATTCGCTTTAAGAATTTAATGCGAGGCATTGTTTTGCTACCCTGGGTGGTTCCAATCGCGGTCAATTCTTTGAATTGGAAATGGATGCTTCTTCCTGACTATGGTTTTATAAATCAATTTTTAAAAACGATTGGCCTTGGTAGCTTAGCGAGAGGGTGGCTTAGTGACTTGAACTGGGTTTTTCCCACAGTTGTGCTAGTGAATGTATGGAGAAGTTTCCCTTTTTATACGGTTACTATTTTAGCTGGACTTACGCTAATTCCTCGAGAACTCTATGAAGCAGCTCACATAGATGGAGCTAATCGGTGGCAAGTGTTTCGCTATATTACTTTTCCCGGTATAAAGGGAGTATCTATGGTGATTGTTATTTTGCACGTAGTTTGGACTTTTGCTAATTTTGATGTTATTTATCTCCTAACCGGAGGAGGGCCGCTACATCGAACTGAAGTATTGCCTACTTATTTATACCAGCAGGCTTTCAATTATTTTAAGATGGGTTATGCTGCAAGTATAGGTGTTTTTATTTTTTTGTTTTTGTTGATTACAGTTGGTCTGTATTTTTCAAAGATATCCACTCTTTACGAGAGATGATTTGAGGGGCGAATGTAAGATGGGTAGAGAAAAACATATAAAAATTATCGTTTGGGTATTAACAGCTATTCTTATTATTTTTGTTCTTTTCCCTTTTTACTGGATGTTTACAACCTCTATCAAGGAAAACGAAGAAATATTTGCACATTCGCCAACCCTTATTCCTCATAGTTTTACTTTTAAGCATTATGTGACGGCTTGGATATATGGAAAGGTTGGTAAATACTTTAAAAATAGCCTTATTGTTGCAAGCTTTACGGTGATTTTGAGTTTTTTGGCGGTTGTTCCTGCGGCTTTTTCAGCAAGCCTGTATCGCACTAAAGGTACAAAGATAATTTCAACCTTTGTTCTCTTTTTACAAATGTTTCCAGGAATTCTCCTGTTAATCCCGCTTTACATAATTATGAAAAAATATCAGCTGATAGACACTTATTTTGCATTGGTAGTTTCTTATTCCACTTTTACCATTCCCTTTTGCTTTCTCCTTACTAAGTCTTACTTTGATAATTTGCCTCGTGAACTCTATGAAGCCGCAAGAATAGATGGTTGTCCCGATTTTTACATTTTTTGGAGGGTCGCCGTTCCTCTAATCTTACCTGGCATTATGGTTACCAGTTTGTTTGCTTTTGTTTTAGCCTGGTGTGATTTTATGTTTGCCAAAACTTTTACCAATACTGAAAGGACTCGTACAATAACCGTTGGTCTTTCCACACTTCAAGGAACCTGGACTGTAGAGTGGGGTCCTTTAATGGCTGCGGCAAGTATTACCACTATCCCTATTTTGGTGCTTTTCTCACTCGCTAACAAATATATTGTTGAGGGACTAACAGCTGGTTCTGTCAAAGGTTAATCTAATAACCAGGAATAGAGAAAGGAGAGATACTGCATGCCTAAAATCGTTCTTATTGGTGCGGGAAGTGTAGTTTTTGCTCAAAAGCTAATCATTGACCTGATAACTTTTCCAGCTTTGAGGGAAAGCGTATTTTCTCTGGTTGACATTGACGAAGAGCGCCTGGAACTGATTACTCAGCTGACCGAAAGATTGAAAGAGCAGCAAGATTTACCTATTACCGTTGAAGCGAGTACCAATAGAAGAGAGGTTCTAAAAGACGCCGATTACGTTATCAACATGATTCAGGTGGGAGGTCTTGATGCCTATCGTCTTGATGTGGAAATTCCCCGCAAGTATGGGATTGATCAGACGGTTGGCGACACTTTGGGTCCCGGGGGTGTTTTTCGTGCTCTCCGCACTGTGCCGGTCCTGCTCGAAATTTGCAGGGATATAGAGGAACTTTGTCCAGATGCCCTTTTGATTAACTACAGTAACCCGATGGCAATGCTATGCTGGTCCATTAACAAAAGCACAAAGGTTAAGAATGTGGGCTTGTGTCATAGTGTTCAGGGAACGGCGCGGACTTTAGCAGAATTTATCGGTGTTAAAGTTGACGATAGTACAAAGTATGAAGATGAAACCAGTGAGTTTTTTTATAAACCCATGCCACCTGATGTCGATTACTGGGTAGCGGGCATAAATCATCAAGCCTGGTTTCTCGAATTTCGCTACAAGGGAGAGGATGCTTATCCTCTTTTGTGGAAAGCAATGGAAAACCCGGAAATATACCAACAAGAAATTGTTCGTTTCGAGATAATGAAACATTTTGGATACTTTGTTACTGAGTCCAGCCATCATATGTCAGAATACGTGCCTTATTTTAGAAAAAATCCAGAGGTGATCAAAAAGTTCATCCCCAAACGCTGGGATTATTATGAAATATGCAAGCAGGGACTGGATCCCTATCTTGACAAAATCAGGCGCCAGATTCGAGGAGAAATTCCTATAGAAATTAAAAGAAGCCTTGAATATGGAGCATACATTATCAACTCTATAGAAACAGGAGAATTGTCGAGAATTAATGGGAATGTCCAGAACACGGACCTCATTACTAACCTACCTCAAAATTGTTGTGTAGAGGTGCCTTGCCTGGTAGACAAACTCGGCATTCATCCCTGTTACGTGGGTGATTTACCACCGCAACTTGCGGCTTTGAACCGGACCAACATCAATGTTCAGGAAGCCGCAGTTGAAGGAATTCTTCAGAAAAACAAAAAATTAATTTACGAAGCAATTTATCTTGACCCCCTTACTTCGGCGGTACTCTCACTCGATGAAATCAAAAACATGGTTGATGAAATGTTTGAAGTAGAAAAAGAATATCTTCCCGATTACTGGTTCTGAATATTCCCTTGTCAGTGTTTTCTTTTTGAGAGATAATGCCCCAAAGGGGGATTGAGTATGGAGAAAAGAAAACTGGGCAGCACCGAGCTTGAACTCTCTCTTCTGGGTCTGGGTGGTTTTCATCTGGTAGAACTTCTTTTCGAGGACGCAGTGCGTCTTATCAACCTGTATCTGGACCTGGGAGGGAATTACCTCGAGACTGCCGAGCTTTATGGGCATGGGGATTCGGAAAAGAAAGTTGGTGAAGTTTTGAAAACCCGGAGAAAAGAATGTGTGGTGGCCACCAAGTCAAGGAGCAGAAAAAAGGAGGAGATACTCCTTTCTATCGAAGGCAGTTTGAAAAGGTTAAACACTGACTGCCTGGACCTTTTCTTTATTCATGAACTCAACCGTTTTGAAACGCTTGAAGAAATTCTTGCTCCTGGTGGTGCACTGGAAGGGCTCGAGAAAGCCAGGAAGGACGGAAAAATTCGTTATCTCGCCTTTTCAAACCATGTGACACCAGAAGTTGCCGTGAAGGCACTGGAGAGTTATCCATTTGATGCGCTGATGATTCCCCTCAATTACTTTGACCGCTTCAATTTTCCAGGCTGGGAGGAGGAAGTTATTCCCCTCGCCCAAAGCAAAGGAGTGGGCATTCTGGCTATGAAGCCCTTTGCAGATGGTTTTCTGTGGCGTAGTTTTGAGCAGGCTTTGCGCTACACTCTTTCTCTTCCAGTAAGCTGTGTGGTCCTGGGTGCTAATACTGAGGAGTATTTGAGAAAGGACATTGCCGTGGTGGAGAATTTCGCTCCCATGAGCGAGGAAGAGAAAGAAGAATGGTTCCGTAGTGCACCGGAGCTTGGCAATTATGTGTGCCGTCAGTGTGGGGAATGTCTTCCCTGTCCCCGGGACATCGATATCCCTCGGATTTTCCTGCTCGAAGGTCAATACGACCGTCAGATGCAGGATGGAATAGTGCGTGACCCTGCTGAATATGCTCTCCGGGATCGGTTGCGTTTCTGGTTTGGCAACCAGGATTATGCACAGAAAGCATATTCGGAGCTTTCAAGAAACGTGCTTTCCTGCAACCAGTGTGGAGAGTGTGAGAAGCGTTGCCCCTATGGCATTGCTGTAGTAAGGAAACTCAACATTGCTCATGCCAAGCTTACTGACCAGAGACCTCCAGGTTATAACCGCATTTTTTAGAAGCTGCTGCCATATGGCAGCAGCTTCTAAAAAGCCAATCTGGCTTCTATCTGTTCTACGCCCTGGCGCAGAGTGTTCATGACTGTGCAGGCTCTTTCTGCAGCTTTAAGGATTCTTTCACGCTCTTGCGGCGTGAGATTGCCTTCCATTTCCACTTCCATCTGGATTTTGGCAATTCTTGAAGGGGCATCAGCCAGCTCTCCTTTGATGCGAGCAGTTACCTTTTCAAGAGGGAAGTTTTTGGTTTTCGCATAAGCAAAGGCGGTGCCTGCAAAACAGCTCCCCAGCGCTGCCAGAATATATTCGGTGGGCCAGTGGCCGGTTTCACTTTCCGCACCACTGCTTTTGAAATGAATGGTTGCTTCGCCAATCCGGGCTTCAACCTTTCCTTTTTGGGCAGTGAGTTCTACATAGGCCATGTTTTTTTACCTCCTCAGCTTGAACTGTGTTAATATTTTTAAAAACATTTATTCCCTGGAGGTATTCCTATGGCAAAGAAATTGCTGGCATTGATTCTCCTTTTAGGGTTGCTGCTTCTGCTTGCTGGTTGTGCTCAGGTTGAAGTAGCGGTTAAAGTTGACTCTCAAGCCACCATTCCCCGGGCCAGGGTAGTGATTTATACTCAAGACTATACCGTGTTTGATAAAGCGCGTGCTTTTGCGCTGCAGGAATACAAAAAGCTTTCTCCTGAGGATCGGGAATTCATTTCTCTTCAGGAGAAAAAAGACGCTCCTCCTTATGCAGTTGCCTGGGTGTGGGATTTCAGTGAACACCCAGAAAGAGTAAAGGAGTTTACCCAACAGTTTCTGGGTAGAGATTTCACACTCATTAAGGATGGAGACCTGGTGATTTTGAAGGGTAAAGTGGAAGGCGAAAGTCTTGAGTCTTCACTTCAGGGTGCCGCTTCCTGGGGTATAAAACCCTTTCTGAGCTCAGTGGAACTTCTGGTTAAGGCATACATGCCGGGGGAGATTCTTAGCTTTGTTGATGGCCAGGTTGATGGTACAACCTGGTATCAAACGTTCAATCTGGGCCAGTTGCTTCGGGATAAACCGGTTGTGGACATAGAGGTCATTGCTCGGGAGAAATAGGGGGTGTTCTTAGTGACTGAGAAAGAACGGATACTGAGGGCCATAGAATACAGGGACATCGATAAAGTCCCTCACCACATTGATTTTACCATCCCTGCTCGGGAGAAGATGGCCCGCTTTCTTGGGGATGAAGATTTTCTTGATAAGTGGGGAAATCACTTAGCTTTTATAAAGGCAATTCCTCCTCACGGTTTTTCAGAAATCAAACCTGGTTTTGTACGGGATGAATGGGGAGTGGTTTGGGACCGCCACATTGACCCGGATATAGGGAATCCCACCTCGATTCTGGAGAAGCCCTCGCTTTCTGGATACCGTTTTCCTGATCCCGATGACCCCCGCCGCTTTGAAGCAATACCTGATTTTGTAGATAAAAACCGCAATAAGTTTCTGCTTTTGCGCCAGACCTACACCCTGTTTGAGCGAGCCTGGAGCCTGCGAGGGATGGAGAACCTGCTTTCTGATATGGTTATGAACCCAGATTTTGTGGAAGACCTGCTCGACCACATCAACTATTTCAACCTGCGGGTTATCGACCAAGCTCTGGATATGGGGCTGGACGGAGTAAATTTTGGGGATGACTGGGGCTGGCAGCAGGGCCTTATCATGGGTCCTCATCTGTGGAGGAAGTTCATAAAGCCCCGCCTTGCAGAACTCATTGCTCTTGCTAAGAAAAAGGGTAAAAAAGTAACTCTTCACTCCTGTGGCAAGGTTCAAGAAATTCTTCCTGACCTGGTGGAAATTGGGCTTGACGTTTTTAACCCCTTTCAGCCTGAAGTGATGGATATTTTTGCCATTAAAAGGCAATATCAGGGCAGGCTTGCTTTCTGGGGAGGTATAAGCATTCAGCGTCTTTTGCCTTTTGGTACTCCAGAGGAAGTGAAAAGGGAGGTAAAAAGAATCATCGAGGAAATAGGTAAAAGCGGGGGCTATATTGCTGCTCCTTCCCATGCTTTACCCAAAGACATTCCCTGTGAGAACATTCTGGCTATGATGGAGGTCATCTGGAATCAGTAGGTCTCGGAGAGTTCTTTTGCGAATTCTTCGCTGGTTAAGTAGGTATCTTGGTAGCTGAGAAGAGGGTTTCCGTTTTCAAAAACAGTAGTGCGCACAGTTAAAAAGGCTTTCCCTTCCTCTGCCTTTTGAGTGGCTAAAACCTCGGTTTTAAAGGACCGCCGCAGGTGGTTTTCTTTTTCTCCCCATATGGATACGGTGAGCATCTGGTTTTCGTCCACTTCAGCAAATATGACCACTTTCTGGTTTGCGAACCGGAAGCGAAAATCCTTATATCCGTAACTTACCGCTGCGTCTCTTCCAGGTGGCACATAAGCGGTTTCCGGGTAGTAACCAGAATGAGGATGGCGTTCAATGATTTGGGCTTCGGTAAGCAAAAGAGCGTTATAAAGGGTAGATACCACCTGACAGATGCCTCCTCCGAAACCAGTGCTCAGGTTTCCGTTCACGAAAACTGGAGCTTCCCGATAACCGTCTTCTTTTCCGGCTTCTCCCACCACTTCATTAAAAGAGAAAAGCTTATCGCGTTCGATGATTAAACCGTCAATACTCTGTGCTGCTTTCTGGATGTTAAAAAGTGCACCTTCTTCTTTGTTCTGACAGGAAGTTTGGAAAGAAGCCAGAAGATATGGGCACCCTATTTCTTCGAGCACCTGCTCAGTGTTTTTCCGAGGAGGTCTGGATTCTACCAGAGTGAGCTCTACCTCGCTTTTGCCCTGTTTGATAGCCTGGGTTATTTTCTGTAAAGCTGCTTCGGCATTAATGCTTTTTTCGGTCTGGCCCCTTATGATTTTATTTCCCAAACGTGAAGCGTCTTTTGGAGGGAGCATAGTTTCCCGAGCGAGTTCCTGGAGCCATTGCAGGGTTGCCTCAGGGTCGTAGTCAAAAACCGGGGTTACTTGAGGTGTTGTGGCCTCAAGAATTGCTTTCCGGGTTGCCACGAGGTTCAGCTTCCATCCCAGCTCTTTTTTGGGAAATAGAAACGACTTGTTTTGTACCTTCACCTGGAAGGGTTGGCTCAACCAGTCCTTGTTGACCAGTTCCAAGAAGGGGAGGAGCTCACTCCTTTTCAGGTTGGAAAGGTCGTATTCCCAGAGGTGGACACTGACCTCTTTTGGGGAATGATTGCTGACAAACGACAGAAGCAAGAGCGCCGCAGCCAGCGCTGCTGCCACCACCACTAAGAAGCTTCTATACACTGTGTTCACCCTTCAAGGAGTGCTTTCTTCGGTATTGTTTTCTGAAGTAGCCGGTGTTTGGTCTTCAGAAGATGCTCCTTGAGGGGTGCTCTCGCTTTCTGCTTCCTGGCTTTCCTGGGGTTTCAGAGCTTCTGAAATGGTGATGGTACTCTTTTCGCGGAGTTCAGAAATCAAGTGCTCCAGGCGAACGTTTTTCTGCTCGTTTTCCAGTATTTTGCGTATATCTTCTTTAGCTTCTTCAAATGGGGTAACCTGTTCTGGTTTGAACTCAAGAACCTGATAAATGCGATAAAGGTCTCCTATTTTAATAACTCCAGTGACTGCGTTCGGTTGGTCAGCGAGTTCTTTTATAGCACCTCGTGCCTCTTCCGGAATCAGGGCTTCGCTGACCCAGCCCAGGTCTCCACCGTTTGAGGCATACTGGTCTTGGGATATTTCCTGAGCCACCTTGGAAAAGTCTTCCCCCAAGTAAATGCGTTTGAGGGCTTTATCGGCTTCTTCCTGTGAGGGGACGGTTATCTGGCGCAGGTGATACTGGGCAGGAGTAGTGAACAGGCTGATATGTTCATCGTAATATTTTTGGATTTCTTCTTCTGGAATTTCGATGTCTTGAGCAAGGGAATCGATGAGTTTTTGAATCATAAGCTCTCGCTTTATGGATTCACGGAGGACGGGCAGGCTGAGGCGCTGGTAACTCAGAAAATCGTTAAATTCCTTTTCAGAGGGGAAGTTGGCCTTAATGGCGTTGAGTTGCTCCTCTATTTCCTGAGCAGAAACCTTGATTTTTCTGGAACGAGCCTCCTGGTAAAGCAGTTCATTGTTGATGAGATTTTCAAGCGTCATCATGCGCAAGAACTCAAAAGCTTTTTCATCCATCTGGTTCAAGGTCTTGCTGTCGTAACGAGAGAGAAGATTTCGAAAGGCTGTATCGAGCTCTGAGAAAGTAATGACCGTGTTGTTGACTGTCGCAGCTGCTGCCTGAGTGGTTCTCCCCGAACGCCTGTATGCTCCATAACCATAGTAAATGGTTACTGCAAAAGCAACTACTACTATAATCAGTATTACATCCAGGTTTTTACGCAAGCTTCTCATCATTTTCCCGTCCACCTCTTGATTGCCTTCCGTTTTGCCAATAATACTACTTTAAACGCTTTCGCTTGTCAATTTGCTTCTCTTTGGATACATTATTAAAAACACCAAGGAGGTATTTGAGGATGGAACTTGATGTTAGACAGATTCAGGAAATACTACCGCATCGCTTTCCGTTCCTCCTGGTTGATAGAATAGTTGCGCTGGAAGAAAACCGGGTAGTGGGTATTAAAAACGTTACCGTCAACGAGTGGTTTTTCCAAGGACATTTTCCTGGACGACCGGTTATGCCCGGAGTTTTGATTCTGGAAAGCATGGCCCAGGTCGGAGCAACCATGATGATGAACATGGAGGAATTTCGAAACTGCATTCCTTACTTTACAACTCTTGAAAATGTTCGCTTCAGAAGGCCTGTAGTGCCCGGTGACCAGCTGGTCATGGAGCTTACCCTTTTGAAGCTTAAACGGAGAATGGGGAAACTTAGTGGAGTAGCTCGAGTTGGTGACCAGGTTGTGGCCGAAGCAGAGATTGGTTTTTCCCTGGTGGAAGCTAAGGAGGAATAGGAGTTGGAGAGATTTTTTGCAAAGGTGAGTGGTGTTGGTTCTTATGTCCCGAGCAAGGTTTTAACCAATCAGGACCTTGAAAAGATTGTGGATACCAGCGATGAATGGATAACCACACGCACTGGGATTAAGGAGAGGAGAATAGCTTCGCCTCAAGAAACAACTTCCTCACTGGCTCTTGAGGCCGCTCGTCGAGCTTTGCAAATGGCCCAGGTTGACCCTCAAGAACTGGATTTGATACTGGTGGCTACGGTTACACCGGATATGGCTTTCCCCGCTACGGCCTGTCTTTTGCAACGTGAGCTGGGTGCTCCTCGAGCAGCCTGCTTTGATCTTGAGGCTGGATGCACCGGTTTCGTTTACGCGCTGGTTGTAGCTGAAAAATACCTGATTGGGGGTGGGGGCAACAAAGCTCTGGTGGTTGGTGCAGAAACGCTTTCCAAAATTGTAGATTGGGAAGATCGTGCTACCTGTGTCCTGTTTGGAGACGGGGCGGGAGCCTGCGTACTTGAGAAAACGGATCATCCAGGTTTACTGGCTTCTTACCTGGGTAGCGACGGCGGGGGTGCGCATCTTCTGGAACTTCCAGCGGGAGGTTCCCGTATACCGGCTTCAAAGGAAAGCGTGGAAGGGCGAATGCATTACATCAAGATGAATGGTAATGAGGTGTTTAAGTTTGCAGTAAGAATAATGGAGGAAGCTTCGAAAGAGGTGGCCAGAAGGGCTGGCATAGAGCTTGAAGAAGTTGCTCTATTTATTCCTCATCAAGCCAATATACGAATCATCGATTCTGCAGCCCGAAGGTTGAAGATTCCCCAGGAGAAAATTTTTGTTAACGTCCACAAATACGGCAACACTTCCTCCGCCTCTATTCCCATTGCTCTTGACGAGGCCTATCGTGAAGGAAGAATTAAGGATGGCGATTTACTGTTGCTGGTTGGTTTTGGTGCGGGTTTAACCTGGGGTTCTACAGTCATCCGCTGGTGAAAAGGAGGTTTTGTCCTTGAAAAGAAGAGTGGTTGTTACTGGACTGGGAGTGATCAGTCCAGTAGGTACCGGTAAAGATAATTTCTGGCAGGCACTGCTTGAGGGTCGTTCGGGCATCAAGCGAATAGAAGCTTTTGACCCCACCGATTTTGACTCGCAAATCGCTGGCGAGGTGCGGGATTTTGACCCGGATAAATTCCTTTCTCGTAAGGAAGCTCGCAGGATGGATCGCTTTTCCCAGTTTGCAGTATGTGCTTCAATGATGGCCCTTGAAGATGCGGGTCTGGATGTTACGCGCATAGACCGTAATCTCATCGGGGTAATCTTGGGTTCGGGTATTGGGGGCATCAAAACCTTTGAAGAGCAGCATAGGACCTTACTGGAAAAGGGACCATCCAAGGTTAGTCCTTTCTTTATTCCCATGATGATTGTTAACATGGGAGCAGCCAATGTAGCTATTCAACTGGGCCTCAAGGGGCCAAATAGCTGTGTTTCTACGGCTTGTGAAGCTTCAACCCATGCTCTGGGTGAGGCGTTACGCATCATCCAGCTCGGAGAAGCCGACTGGATGATTGCAGTGGGTGCTGAGGCTTCCATAACACCCATTTCGCTGGCAGGATTCTGTGCTATGAAAGCGCTGTCAATGCGCAACCATGAACCGGAAAGGGCTTCTCGGCCTTTCGACCGGGATCGCGACGGTTTTGTGATGGCCGAGGGCGCTGCTGCGCTTTTGCTTGAAGCAGAAGAAGTGGCCAAGAAGAGAGGAGCTCGCATATATGCTGAATTGAAAGGGTATGCATCCACCTGTGACGCTTATCACATTACTGCTCCAGATCCGGAAGGCAGTGGAGCAGCCCGGGCAATGCTTTGCGCCATGCAGGATGCAGGAATAAACCCCCAGGATGTTGATTATATAAATGCCCATGGTACTTCCACACCACTTAACGACCGCATGGAGACCCTGGCCATAAAACGCGCTTTCGGGGAGCATGCGTATTCCCTCAAAATAAGTTCCATTAAGTCGATGGTGGGTCATCTTCTTGGAGCAGCCGGGGCTATTGAAGCTGCAGCTACAGTTTTGTCGGTCTACCATGGAGTGATTCCTCCTACCATTAACCTTGAAAATCCGGATCCAGAATGCGACCTTGATTACACGCCCCAAAAGAGCGTGGCGCACCCTATTCGTCATGCCCTTTCCAATTCTTTTGGTTTTGGTGGGCACAACGGAACGCTGGTTTTTGGAAGGTATGGTGAGCACTAATGCCCTGGTGGCTTATCTTAATCGTTAACTACCTCCTGGGCTCTTTACCCTGTGGTCTCATCGTGGGTTGGGTATTGCGGGGTGTAGATATAAGAAAGTTTGGAAGCGGCAACATTGGTGCCACCAACGTTTCCCGGGTGGTGGGTTTTAAGGGAGCTTTATTGGCAGGGGTACTTGATGCCCTGAAGGGCTTTGTGGGTGCCTATTTAGCCAGCGTTTTTCTCCCTCATCCTGGTTGGTGGCTGGTGGCGGTTTTCCTGATTGTAATCGGTCATAACTGGTCGATTTTTCTGGGTTTCAAGGGTGGTAAGGGTGTGGCGACCACTCTGGGAGTGCTTTTCTATCTTTCCTGGCCTGCAGCTTCTCTGTGTTTCCTTGCCTGGGTGGTGGCGGTGGCTCTGACTCGCTATTCCTCGCTGGGTTCCCTCACTGGAGCGGCCCTGATGCCCATTTTTCTGGTGGTGTTTGGTCGTCCCTGGCATTTTGTGTTCTGGGGAATACTTGCTGCGGTGCTCGTGTTTATAAGGCACAGAGAAAATATTCGCCGATTGATTTCTGGACAAGAACTAAAAATCGGCCAGAAAAAGGAGCGTGATTGAAATGGCAGGAAACGTTGTGGAAGTTAACCAGGATAATTTTAAGCAGGAGGTTCTCGAATCTGAACTTCCCGTGCTGGTTGATTTTTGGGCTTCCTGGTGTATGCCTTGCCGCATGTTAGCCCCTATTGTGGAGGAAATCGCTGAGGAATGGGCTGGTAAGGTTAAGGTAGCCAAGCTTAATACCGATCAGTCTCCCTCTGTAGCCCAGCAGTATGGCATCCATGCCATTCCTACCTTAATCATTTTTAAGAACGGTCAGGAAGTGGAACGGCTGGTAGGATACCTTCCCAAAAGAAGCATTGAGCAGAAGCTAAAAGCCGTTGTTTGATGCGTCTTCGGTTTGCGTTTTTGGGGTTGATTGCTCTCTGGATAATCATTTTTGGAAGTAGTAAAGCCCTTGCTTTTGAATTTTATGGAAAAGCAGAAGTTTACGGCTTGAACCGAGTGAGAGTAATTGCCCGGGCGCAGATGGAGGATAAAGTGGTGGCTTTGACCTTTGATGATGCTCCAGCTCCGGCTCTTTCGGAGATTCTGGAGATCTTGAATAGAAGAAAGGTTAAAGCCACCTTTTTTGTTATTGGTGCACAAGCTCAAAGATATCCGGAGTTGCTCAAGGAAATAGTTTTGCAGGGTCATGAGCTGGGAAATCATTCTTTTTCGCATAATTTTGATGATTCCCAAGAGCTGGAAGCAATGATACAGGATATTAGAAAGTGTGAACGGGTGATTTTTGACCTTACAGGCCGCATCCCCTTGTATTTCAGACCACCTGGAGGGTTTCTTAACGATCGGGTAAAGGAAGCCTGTGGGCGTACTGGCTACAGTATTTTGATGTGGTCTCTGGATACCAGGGACTGGGCGCTGGGTGATTGCAAAGAGCAAATTATGGAGAACCTGCTTGCTGATCTTTCTCCAGGTGATATTATTCTTCTCCATGTGGTCCCCCAGACTGCTTCTTTATTGGATGAGATGATTACTGCACTTACTAAAGAGGGTTATCGGATACTGCCTTTGTCCTGTCTTTTGAGTGGAGCTTATGGACGTTGAACTTTCCTGGCCGGAGGAGTGGATTATTCTTCGAGAAAGGCTTACCAACTTTGAAGGGATAATCCTGGTGGTTGCTCCGGTGGACCGGGGTAAAACCACTCTGGTAAAGCTTATTTGTGATTTTTTCAGGGAATGTGGTCGAGACTGTGCTCTGGTGGATAGCGACCTGGGACAGTCCGTGGTGGGTCCGCCAACCACGGTGGGAATGCTTCCGCCGGGGAGGCAGATGGGGAGTCAGGAAGCGTTGTTCACTCCTTATTTCCGTTTTATAGGCGATACCACGCCTTCCAGGCATTTGCTTTTGACCGTGCTCTCTGTTTTTGAGCTGGTGCAGATGGCTCGAGCACTTTCCCAGGTGGTAGTGGTCGACACCTGTGGTCTTTTTCGGGGGCTGGAAGGATTGTATTTAAAAATGCTTAAGATAAAGCTTTTGATGCCTCAGCTGGTGATTGGCTTAGGCAACGAAGAAGAATTCCGGGTGCTTAAGGTTTTGAAGGGTAGGAATTTTCTGATTTTGCCTACTCCGAAAGCAGTGAAAAATAAAAGTGCTGAAGAAAGAAAAGCTCGCCGGAAACTGCTTTTTGCAGAGTATTTTTCACGAGGTAGAAAGCTTGTCTTGGAACTATCCAAGTTACGTCTTTTTGCACCCCTTTCCCCTTATTTCTATCTTCAGCAGGTTTTGCAACCGGAGTGGGGAGTGGTTTTCAAAGTGGGAGGGAAACGGTATCACCTCTTTTACTCAGAAGCAGCGAAAAAAGATGTTCCCCTTGAAGGCTGGGATGGGTACTGGCTTCTTCCTGAGGATATGAGCAATCTCCTTTGTTGTCTGTATTCGAGACAGCTTCAGGAAATAGGATTGGGAATTATAAGAAAAATTGACCTTGCAGAAGGCAAAATGGAAGTATGGGGCACCACCCTCTCTCAGGCAGAGCCCCACTTTGTGGTTTGCGGTAGCCTGAAGGTAAACCCTCAGGGCGAAGAAATGGGTCGTTTGTCCTGGAGAATTTTGAGATAGAGCCCGGATTTATACTTCGAGGTAATGAACAGTAACTCCCTCCAGTTTGTGTAAGCGCTCTTTGAGTTGCTCAATTTCTTCCTGTTTTCCGGTGAGCTCCAGTATTACCAGGCCGTCTTCGGCACAGTATTCAGGAGAGGCTTCGTGAAGTCCCAGGCGGGTTTTTATGTTGCACCCGAACTGGGTGAGGATTTCCTGAACCTGGGGAGCCTGTTGGGAACGAGCCGCAATTTTGAGTATCAAAAGTCGGTACACTTTTACCACCTCTTTTTGTAATGTTCTCTGCCCAGATAGTGTACTTGAAAATATTTGGGTTTAAAAATATTAGTTTTTTTATAGAAAAAGTAGAAAAACCTATTGACAAGTTACCTTTGGCTCACTATAATTCTCAGCACAAAGTGAATAGAAGTTGAGATCGAAGAAAGGGATTAGTAGTCAGGGGGAGGAACAGAGAGAGCCGGGGTAAGGTGGGAGCCCGGTTTCCAAAGCCTGGCGAAATGGCCCTGGAGAGGTTGTGGTGAAGGCAAGTAGCCACAAACGGTGAACCCCGTTAAAGGTGAAGAGTGGCTGGTGAGCTCTTGCTTGCTGGTCACAAGGGTGGTACCGCGGGAAACCCTCGCCCCTTGGGCGAGGGTTTTTTGTTTTTGGTAATCCACAAACCATGGAGGTGATGGATGGTGAAAGAAGTATTGCGGAGCTATGAAGAAATCAATCAGAAAATCCGCGAGGGGAAGGCGGTGGTGGTTACTGCTGAAGAAGTAATTGGAATGGTGAAAGAGAAAGGCCTGAAGGAGGTAGCCCGTCAGGTCGATGTAGTGACCACGGGTACTTTCGGTATCATGTGTTCTTCAGGCGCTTTTTTGAATATTGGACACACCAAGCCCCGGATGAAAATTTCTGAAGCTTATCTAAACGGAGTGATGGCCTACTGCGGTCTGGCCGCTGTTGATATGTACATTGGAGCGACCCAACCTGCCAAAGACGACCCTCTTAACAAAGTGCATCCTGGCGAGTTTCGCTATGGCGGGGGGCATGTCATTCAGGACTTGGTTGCCGGAAAAGACGTTCTGCTTGAAGCCTATGCTTACGGCACGGACTGTTATCCACGCAAAAAGCTGGTTACCTGGATCAACCTTAAGGACCTGAATGAAGCTTATCTTTTCAACCCTCGTAATGCATACCAGAATTACAATGTGGCAGTGAATCTCTCTGACAGAACTATTTATACTTACATGGGTATTCTTTTGCCTCGCCTCGGGAACGCTGGTTATTCTTCGGCAGGTCAGTTAAGCCCTCTTTTGAATGACCCCTTTTATCGGGTCATTGGGGTGGGAACCAGGATTTTCCTGGGTGGAGGCATTGGTTACGTTGCCTGGCAGGGTACCCAACATAATCCCTCGGTAGAACGCAATGAAAGGGGTATTCCCAAAGGCGGTGCCGGAACGCTGGCTCTGATTGGTGATTTGAAAGGGATGAGTGCTCGGTGGCTCTGGGGGGTGAGCATCAGAGGTTATGGATGTTCTCTTGCAGTGGGAGTTGGAGTTCCCATACCTATTCTCGATGAAGAGACCCTTTATTACTGCTCGGTGAGCGACGAAGAAATCCTGGCTCCGGTGGTTGACTACAGCTCTGCGTACCCGGAAGGAACGGGTGAGGTTCTCGGTTATGTGAGTTATGCTCAACTACGCAGTGGTAAAATAGTAATCAAGGGCAAAGAAATTCCCACTTTTCCACTTTCCAGTTATCAGCGAGCAAGAGAAATTGCCCAAACTCTCAAGCGCTGGATTCAGGAAGGCAGTTTTGAATTGACCCGCCCGGTAGTCAATCTTCCCGGAGTGGAATCCGGAGTGCGCTTTAAAAACCTTAAAGAGCGTCCGGTTGAAAACTACGCAGGAACTCTGAAGGGGTGAGAGTACGATGACCGTTTCTCGAAAAATAGTTCTGCACTTTCCGGCGCAGGTTGCAGATAGGCCTATAGTTTGTGATCTGGCATTGCGTTTTGGACTGGCTTTCAACATTCTCAGGGCCTCTATTTCACCGCATCGTGAAGGGATTATGGTTATGGAAATCATTGGTGAAGGTGTAAACCAGGAAAAAGGCTTGCAGTACCTGCGTGAGCAGGGAGTACTGATTGAATCACTCAGCCAGGATATTCGCAAAAACGATGAACGCTGTATCAACTGTGGAGCCTGTGTTGGTGTTTGCCCTACCTCAGCGCTGTTTATAGAGAAGCCGTCGTTTGAGGTGCGTTTCGATGGTGCCAAGTGCATTGCCTGTGAAATGTGCATTATGGCCTGTCCTACCTTTGCTATGGAGGCTTTGATTTGAACGTGGAGTACGTGAAAAGATGGTATCGCCAATTGATGCAGGTACCCGAACTGGTCTCTTTTGAGGTGAAAATAGAAGAGAGCGACCTTTTTGTAATGGCGAATATCGATGTGCGGGAAAAGGTTAGAGAGCTCCTGGAGTGGGAACGCAGCAACCTGAAAGCCTATTTGCGCTACCACCCTGAATTTCTGAGCTCTCTGGAACCACTTCGGGTGCCTGCATTTGCTCCCCCCATTTGCCGGCTCATGGCCTGGGCTGCTGAAAAAGCCCGGGTGGGCCCCATGGCTGCAGTGGCCGGAGCCATCAATGAGCGGGTTTTCGAGGGTGTTAAGGAAGAGGTTAAGGAGTTTATAGTGGAAAATGGCGGGGATTTGCTAATTGTTTCTTCTTGCTCGAGAGTGGTGGCAATCTATGCTGGAGAAGATTCGCCTTTCAGCTTTAAACTGGGAATTAAGCTTCCACCCGGCAAATGGGGGGTAGCGACCTCTTCAGGCAAAGTGGGTCCTTCTTTGAGCTTTGGCAAGGCTGATGCCGTAGTGGTAATTAGCGATTCTGCAGCACTTGCCGATGCCTGGGCAACCAGCTTGGCCAACCTGGTAAGAGCCAGAGAGGATATAGAGAAAGTTTTGCGGATTAGTGAAAGTGCTTACGGCGTTCAGGGAGTATTTGTAGCCTTTGGCGAAATTATGGGGGTAAGGGGTAAAATAGAACTGGTTGCTTTGTGATTTTTTGTGGGGTTGAGAGATGGAGGAAAAAATCTGTGCTTTTTGCGGAAAGCCAATTGAAGGAAAAGCTTTCCGTGAGCGGGCTTTGGTGGCTCGATTTAAGCCTGCTCTTTTTCATCACCATTGCGGGAAGAAATATTTTGAACTCACCTGGCAAATCCACTTTCGGTGGTATGGGTTATCTCAAGAGGATATCCCCGATTTTTATCGCTACATTGATGAGAGCTTGAAAGTCGCTTTTGAAGAGATTGTGCTTTAGCTTTCTCCCGACTTCCTGTAGGTTGTGGAATACTTATTCTCTCACGGGGTTTTAAACTAAAACGTTTGTTTTACTATTCCTCTTTGAAAAGGAGTGATTTTGATGCAGAAATTGAACCGGGTATTCACGGTTTTGGCTCTATCTTTGTTTTTTGTGCTGGTAGTGGTGGTTGCTGGTTTCGGCGAACAAAACTCATCCACTGATGAGGTGGAAATTCGGGAGTATCAGGGAGAAAAGCTGGGTTCTGTTTCCGACTTTCGTGAAAACTCAATTCGAGGAGTTCAGAAGGTCGACCCTGCAACCTATCGCGTGGTTGTAGATGGTCTGGTTACAAAACCGCTGAGCTTTTCTCTTGAAGAGCTTCAATCTTTTCCTCGTAAAAAGAAACTGGTGACTCTTTTCTGTGTTGAAGGATGGCAGGTTAAGGCTCTTTGGGAAGGTATTCCTCTTTCTGCTCTTTTTGAGAAAGTAGGGGTTTTGCCAGAAGCAAATACGGTTATTTTTTATGCCGTGGATGGGTATACCACCTCTCTTCCGCTCGACTACATTCTGGAGCGGGATATCATCATAGCTGATAAAATTAACGGAATAACCCTTCCTCCTGCTCAGGGTTTTCCTTTCCAGCTGGTGGCAGAGAGCAAATGGGGCTACAAGTGGATTCGCTGGTTGGAACGGATTGAGCTTTCGGATAATGCCAATTATCGAGGTTACTGGGAGAGTAAAGGCTACAGCAACTCTGGTGATTTGAATAGGCCCATGTTTGAGCAATAATCAAGAGACGGGAATAAAACTTTAAAACATTTGTTTTAAAGTTTTTCAAAGAAAAAGGAGGCGGACATTATGTTCCGCAAAACAAATTTTTCGGGTGTAGTGCTGGCAGTTTCTTTGATGCTACTTTTTGTGTTTTCGGGTCTGGCTCAGGGTGCGCAAGAGATAACTCAGGCTGCAGATTCCTTTCTGAAATCGGTGCCTCAGAACAAGCTCTGGCTTATTTCTGTAGCAGAGCTCAAAGCTCTAATTGAAGAAAAGGGAGATTCTCTGTTCATCCTGGATGTGCGTCCTGATTTCATGTACAAAAACGGCCATATTCCTGGTTCAGTGAATGTGCCGCTTCCGACCCTGATCGATAATCTAAACCAAATCCCCAAGGACAAGACTGTTGCGGTGGTATGTTCGCTGGATACCAATTCAGCATTTGCGGTTTCTGTTCTTCAGATGCTGGGTTATGAGGCCTGGATAGTTGAAGGTGGCGTCCCTGGTTGGGTAAAAACAGGCTCACCTCTTGAGAAATAACTTTGGATTTTGAATGTAGTTGCTTTTTAAGAAAAGCCTCTCCCGTAAGGGAGAGGCTTTTCTTTTTAGGAGAAGGTACGCTGGTTTTTCTCCGAAGTGTTGGGGATTTTAATTCTTCATGTTAAAATTTTTCCATGTTAAAAGAACATCACTCGGTTGCTACTGGTACGGTTTCAAATGTTGCGCCGCTCTGGCGCCTGGGGAAACCGCTTTTTGCGGCCTATCTCTCCCAAAGATATACCAGGTGCGCTTTGCTTGGTGATTTCCCAAAGCCACCCTTTGTGTTGCTTGCCAATCACTTGAGCGCTCTGGATCCTTTTATAATCAGTGTTTTTTCTCCTTACCCCATTCACTGGGTGGCCAACCGCTTGATTTTTCACCATCCCACCCTGGGTGTGTTAATAAGGATGGTTGGTGCTATACCTAAGCAGAAAAACTATCCAGACCCCCGTGCGGTAAAACAAATCTTTAAAGTGGTGGAAAAGGGTGGGATAGTGGGTATTTTCCCCGAAGGTTCAATAACCTGGTCAGGGAACTTTGAGGGGGTAATGCCTGGTACCTCAAAGCTGGTTAACACGCTGGGTATTCCAGTGGTGGTGGTAAAGATTAAGGGGGCGTGGCTTGCCCAACCGGTGTGGGCAGAGGCTCGCAGAAAAGGACCAGTGGAAGTGGAGATTAACGTTTATAAAAATTTTCCCGGTGAACAAGCTCTTTTTCATTCTGAATGGGACTGGCAACTTAAGCAGGGGTTCGAGTATCGCGGCGACCATAAGTCCAAGGGAATTGAGAGGGTAATATGGTTCTGTCCTGCGTGTGGTACATTCCGCTCTGTAGAGGCTCTGGGAGATGCGTTTGGATGCCGCCACTGTAGAGCACAGTGGATTCTGGACCAGTATGGTTTGGTGGAAGGGATTCCACTGGTCGATTTTATGGAAGCTCAGAAAAAGTGGCTATCCTGCTTTGCTCAGGAACGGGGCTTAGAAATTGCCGGGGTTTTGGTATCTATCAGAGACCGCTTAAGCGGCCGCTTGAAATCCCTAAAAAGAGGAATGCTCAGATTGAATCACGAAGGGCTAATGATAGGAAACTTTCATTTTCCGCTCTCGGCCATCAGGGCTGAAAATCTTTTTCTCAAGGATATTTTTGAGTTTTTATGCTTGAACTGGTTGGTTCGGGTGCATACCAGGTATTCTTCCTTTTTGCTCTATTCGATGCTCAAGGAGTCGAAAAGAGCAACTTTTCCCTTTGAAAATAGAGAGATTGATAAAAAAACGGTAACGATTTGACCTGTAGGAGGTTTAAGGAAAGTGGATCTTATCGCAGACCTTGAATTCAGAGGACTCATCTATCAGGTTACCGACCTTGAGGGTTTGAGGGAACGGCTGTCCAGAGGCAGGATTGTACTGTATGTGGGTTTTGACCCCACTGCCGACAGCTTGCACGTGGGACATCTTTTGCCTGTTCTGGGATTGCGTCGTTTCCAGCTGGCAGGGCATATTCCCATAGCTCTGGTAGGTGGAGGTACCGGTCTGATCGGTGACCCCAGCGGGAAAACCACAGAGCGAGCACTAAACCCTCAGGAGGTGGTTGAAGCCTGGTCTCAGAGAATACGTTCCCAGCTGGAACGGTTTCTGGACTTTGAAGTCGCCTCTAATCCTGCTCGGATTGCCAATAATTTTGAGTGGCTTGGAGAGCTGAAAATGATACCCTTTTTGCGAGACATAGGTAAGCACTTTTCGCTGGGTTATATGCTTTCTAAGGAATCTGTAAAATCCAGGTTGGAATCGGGCATATCTTTTACCGAATTCTGTTATATGCTGCTTCAAGCCTATGATTTTTTGCAGCTTGCGAAGCGTTACAACTGTGAACTTCAAGCTGGTGGTAGTGACCAGTGGGGTAACATAACAGCAGGCATGGACCTGATTCAGAAAGTACTGGGTAAAAAAGTTTATGGTTTAACTTTTCCACTGGTAACCCGTTCTGATGGAACGAAATTCGGCAAAACCGAGCAGGGCGCAGTCTGGCTGGATCCGGAACGTACCACACCCTATCAATTTTATCAGTTTTGGCTTAACGTTGACGACCGGGATGTGGTTACCTATCTCAAGTATTTCACCTTCTTATCTCAAGAGGAGATTTTGGAGCTTGAGAAGGAAGTGAAGAGAAACCCTGAACGCCGGGAAGCCCAACGGGTACTTGCAGGAGAAATGACTGCGCTGGTGCACGGAAAAGACGCCCTGGAGCGAGCAGAAAAGATATCCCGGGCACTTTTCTATGGTCAGCTTCAAGAACTGACTCCTCTGGAACTCGAGGAGGCATTTCGGGACGTTCCTTCCTATGAGATTGCAGGACAGGAAGAAATTAACATTGTGGATTTACTGGTTTTTTGTGGTGCTGCTTCTTCTAAAAGGGAAGCCAGGGAGCATCTTAAAAATGGAGCTATTCAGGTCAACGGGGTTAAAGTGCAGGAAATTGACAGGACCTTTAGGCGCCAGGACTGTTTAGGTGGGAAATACCTGGTGATTAGAAGAGGCAAGAAAAATTATTACTTAGTCAAGTGGTTATCTTAGTAGTTTTGGTGGGGGTGGAGTGCATTCATGGGTAGTGAGGACCGTGCTTTGCGAGGAAGGTGGAAGGTCCTTTTGGGTGGTTTTCTTCTTTCTTTGATGGGTGGCGTGGCCTATGCCTGGGGAGTATTTGTGGTTCCCATGATGGAACGCTTTGGCTGGTCAAGATACGGCGCTACCCTTCCTTTCACGTTTTTTATGCTGGTTTTTGCTTTCTTTATGGTTCCTGCGGGTCACTGGCAGGATAAGAAAGGTCCCAGCAAAGTCGCGCCGGTGGGTGCTATTCTTTTTTTGATTGCATACATTTTATCGGGTTTGGTGGACCGTTTCCCCAACCCCTGGTGGCTGGTTCTATCTTATGGTTTCCTGGGAGGTTTAGCCTGTGCGTTGACCTATAGCTGCGTAGCCCCGGTTGCCAGGAAGTGGTTTCCAGACAAGCCCGGCCTGGCGGTGTCCCTTGCGGTGATGGGTTTTGGTCTGGCTGCTATCTTTTTTGCTCCGCTTAAGGCTCGCTTTTTGATCCCAGCTTACGGAATAGAGAGCACTTTTTTGATAATTGGAATATTGACTTCTGGGATCTCTCTTCTGGCTTCCCGACTTTTAAAAAATCCTCCTCAAAACTGGTCTTTTTACGAGCAGTGCTTGCAAAGTGGGCAGTGCAAGACGGTGGAAGTTCGTGCTGAACTTGCTCCCTCCCAGGTTGTGGGGAAAAGGCTTTTCTGGGAATTGTGGTTCATTTTCTTTTTGGTGAGTACTGGCGGTTTTGTGTCGCTGAGTTTGATTTCTTCTTATGGACAGGAGGTTCTGGGGCTCAATCCCCTTTTTGCTTCCCTGGCCATTTCAGTATTTGCGGGAGTTAACGGGTTGGGTCGCCCACTGGCGGGTTATCTGGGAGACCGCTTTGGCATTCTTTTCACCATGATTGGTGCCTATGTGCTGCAGGGTCTCACTCTGGTGCTTTTTGGAGAGCTGGTGTTGAGCCAGGTCAGGCTTTATGTAGCTTCAGCTATGGTGGGCTTTGGATACGCAGTAAACCTGGCTCTCTTTCCCACTCTGGTGGCTCTTTGTTTTGGAATTAAGCATCTGGGAGCGAATTATGGGCTGGTATTCACAGCTTTCGGTGTAGCAGCTCTGGTTTCTGGTATTGGCTCCTGGATGTTTGACCTTACCGGTAGCTTTACCCCCGCCTTTGTGTTTAGCGGCTTGATGGCCCTTCTGGGGGCAGGGTTGAGCTTTTTGGTAAAGAGAGCCTACCGGTTGTACTGATTAAGAAATTTACTGAAAGATTGAAGGTGGGCTGGTGTTTTTCTTGGAGTTTTTCATGAGGTACATCCTTTCGTCTGCTCTATGAATGGCTTGGAGGTAGCTTTCGCCCGGCTCAAGCTGAGCTACGCCGAAGCTAATGTCCACATCCGCATCGCATTTTTGTTCGGTTTTACCGGAAGTTTTTACTTTTTCCCTGATTCTTGTGGCCACTTCTTTTGCCTGCTCCTCGCCTGTGCCGTAGAGTATCACAATGAACTCGTCTCCCCCATAGCGTGCAGCTATGTCAGACTCGCGAATTGATTGGGCAATGCAGTTTCCGACCAGTTTGAGTACCTGGTCCCCGACCAGATGTCCGCAGGTATCGTTTATTTTTTTGAAGCGGTCTACATCAACCATGATGAAGGAAATAGGAACCTTTTTCCGCAGAGCGATGGCGGCCTGTTTTTGAATCAGCTCGTTGAAGAAATTTCTGCTGTAAAGACCAGTAAGGCTATCGTAATGAGCTATCTGTTTAAGTTTTTCTCTTTCTCTGTCAAGTTCAATCATCAGCGTTTGAACAGGATTATTCAGTGAGTTGATAATAACACCTCTTAAGATAACCAGGTAGGATAAAAATCGAAACAAGTGTCCAAGGAAATTGAAAAAGCCGTATACATCGCTGTACAACGTAAAGGAAAGCTCGCCAAGCATGGTGAAAATGACGGCCAGCACCAAGGAGTTCCTGAGGGTTGAAAGTGATTGCTCTCGCCCTTTCAGGATTTTAAGCAGAACGATAAATAGTATAGCCACCATTGCGTACTCCATGGCTATTTTAAAAATGGTAAGACCGTGCCCTTCGATGAAGCAATTTGGGAACGTGCCGAACCAGACAAAAGCAATGAAGAGGGTGCATAGTAATCCAAGCAGTATAGAGAGTGTTTTTTCTTTCAGGTGAGCGAAGAAAATGATGAGAAAAAATCCAGTGGTTTCCAGCAATCTTCCGGCAATCCAGAACTGGGTTGGATGGTTGGCTGTCCAGCCAGGAAACACCCCCATACCTTTGTAAGCGAGGGTGTGGAGGAAGTCAATGATGGTCACAAAAAAGTAGAGGATGCCGAATTTCAAAAATATCCTGTTTTGGATGAAATTGCGGGTGGCAAGTGAAATAAGTGTAATTGAAAAGCCGGTGAAAATAGCGAATAATTCTGTGATAGTATGGAAGAAAAGATAATTCCTTCGTGCCAGAAGAAAAAGAGCAGGAAAAGTTGTTCACCAAAAGACGAAGCTGAAATATTTGGATTTCTGGTTGTTATCCTGATTCACGCCTGCCCCTCTTGAGTAAGAGCTATCTCATGGTAGCACATCTTTACTTTTTCCTCAATTTTTCAAAAATGTGGAGCTTTTTCCTTGAGCGGGTTTTTCTGGGGCTTTGGGGGCACAAAAGGGGGGCGTAAGCCTCGCCAAAAGAAAAAGGGTGTACTGAACACACCCTATTTAATAATCTGGTAGCGGGGGTCGGATTCGAACCGACGACCTCCGGGTTATGAGCCCGACGAGCTTCCTGACTGCTCCACCCCGCGTCGCTTTCATTATTTTCAGACCATACCTTATTTTATGCAAAAGGCAATATTTGTCAAGGGTTATCGGTTTTATCTTCTACCCCTGTAGTTGGTCAAGCCAGTGATGCCTCACCTAAAAATCTTGATGAAATGGATTCGATGCCTCATTTAAAATTCTATACCAAATTCACCTCCTTGGGGTAAGGAATTGAATCATTTTTCAAGGTCACCATCTCGATCAATTGGTTTTGTATTTTGACAATCTGTCGTTTGAGTTCGGCTGGATTGAGTTCTTCATATTGGTCTTTTAAGGATTGCTTGAGGGAGTTATCAATCGATGAGGCGTCAAGAACTCGCATCAGTGGAGTTTTGGCTTCATCATAGTGTTTCTTGACTTTACTATTCACTCGCTCTTTGAAAACCAGTTTGGTAACCGGTTGGAAGAAGTTAGTATAGAGACGAAGAAGGGAATAGAGTTGGTTGAGAAGGAGGAGTTCGTCTTCGGTCTCATAGCGACAATAGCCAACCGTTTTTCTCACCACAGTCCAGTTCTTTTGTTCGACATAACAGTTATCATTCTTTTTAGAAGGTCGAGACCGGGTGAAGACGATCTGTTCTTTTTGACAGTACCGGATGAGTTGGTGATTGATGAATTCTCCTCCATTGTCAGAATCGATTCCTAAAAGAGGAAAGGGAAGCTGGGCTCGGATCTGTTCTAAGGCTTCAAAGACCCATTTCTGAGCTTTGTTTTTGACCGCTTGAGTTTCGGTCCAGCCTGTCAAGACATCGGTCACATCAAGAGTTTGGCAGAAATCCCCACTGGGGTTTCCGCCATCGTGGGCAACCAGATCAATTTCACAGAATCCTGGTCTTTTCTCATCCCAATCGGCAAAGGTACGAACTGGAACCTGGTGTTTAAGGAGAGTCCCGGGTTTGGTGTAGGACCGGGAGATGGGGGTGAACTTTCGTTTTTCCTTTTGGAGAAGCCGATCAATGGTGGCTGGAGAAATAGAAAGAAGTTTGGCTTTGACCTCTTGGGAAAGAACCAGTTCCTCATGCTTTTCCAGTTTTTTGATCATCCAAGGAAGTGAGGGAGCGAGTCTTTTCCCACAGGGACAGTCAAAGATGAGCCAGATCTTTTTTAAAGAAGAAAGGACTTCCTCATCATAGATCTTTTTTCGGTTCCTTTTTACCTTGGTGATGGATCCAATGATTCGATATTTTTTGCCGTCTTGTCCGGTGAGATAGACTTTCCGTCCATGATGAGAAAGGAGCCAGGAGGCATACGTTCGGGTGTATCCAGTGAGATGGACGAGTTCATTTAAGATCTTTCTTTTTTCTTTCTTAGTGGCTTTTTGATACTCGGGTGCCATTTTCTTAATGATTTCCCTTCTGGTATTCATGGTGAGCTCCATTTTGTTACCTCCTGTTTTAAAAAAATCACCTGGAGGTAGAATAGTTTATGTCAAGATTTTTAGTTGAGGCAACGATAGGAGTTCATCAAGATTTTAGATGATTCAACTCGGGGGCTTGACTTGCGCAGGCTTTGTGATACAATTTCCAAAATCCCCTAAAGGAGGTCAAGGTATGGGGTTATTCTATCCTCTGGAAAAAGCTGGCATAGTGAATCCCCGCAATGTTTACTATAATCTTTCTATTCCCAGGCTTTTTGAGCATGCCCTTTCCAGGGGGGAAGGAGTGCTGTCTTCGACTGGAGCCTTTGCTGTTTGGACGGGCAAATACACTGGTCGTTCTCCCAAAGATCGTTTCATCGTTTGTGACCAGAGGACGGAGAGAGAAATAGACTGGGGTTCAGTTAACGTCCCCATTGAACCAGACACCTATCAAAAACTTAAGGAGAAATTGCTGAGTTATTTGCAGGGAAGGGATCTTTACGTATACGACGGGTTTGTAGGCACAGACCCGGATTATCGAATGGCGGTTCGTTTCATCAATGAATTTGCCTATCAGAATGTGTTTGTTCAGAACATGTTTCTTGAAGCAACTCAGGAAGAATTGGCTTGCTTTGTCCCTCAGTTCACAGTAATCTGTGCTCCCAACTTCCATGCTGTTCCTGATCTGGACGGTGTCCGCTCTGAAGCCTTTGTAATCATTAACTTTACTGAAGGTATGGTTATTATTGGTGGTACTTCCTACTGTGGGGAAATCAAGAAAGCCATTTTCACGGTGATGAATTTCCTGCTTCCTGAAAAGGGAGTTTTGCCCATGCATTGTTCGGCTAACGTGGGTGATGAGGATGATGTAGCAGTGTTTTTCGGTCTCTCTGGTACTGGCAAAACTTCGCTTTCCGCTGATATCCAGAGAAAGCTGATTGGGGACGACGAACACGGCTGGTCGGACAAGGGTGTTTTTAACTTTGAAGGCGGATGCTATGCAAAGTGTATCAACCTTTCCAAGGAGAAAGAGCCTCAGATTTATCAGGCCATACGCTACGGTGCCATCATGGAGAACGTGGTTCTGGATGAGGAAACTCGCCAGCCCGATTTTTCTGATTCCCGATACACCGAAAATACCAGGGTGAGCTATCCCATAGAGCTTATACCTAATGCCTTGATACCGGGGATAGCCGGACATCCCAGAGTGGTTATTTTTCTTACTGCTGATGCTTTCGGGGTCATGCCGCCGGTTGCCAAACTCAGTAAAGAAGAAGCAATTTACCACTTTATCCTGGGCTATACCAGCAAACTGGCTGGAACAGAAAGGGGTATTGTGGAACCGGAAGCTACTTTTTCGTCCTGTTTTGGAGCACCTTTTATGCCACGAAGCCCGGTTGTGTATGGGAAAATGCTTGGAGAGAAGATTGAAAAATATAAAACCCGAGTGTATTTGGTGAACACGGGGTGGACTGGTGGTCCTTATGGGGTGGGGCACCGTATCGACATCGATTATACCAGAGCTATCGTGAGGGCAGCAATTGATGGGAGTATTGAAGACGAGGAATTTTATCAGGACCCGGTGTTCAAATTTCTGGTACCCAAAAAGGTGGGAGATTTGCCCGCAGAAATTTTTGTGCCCCGGAAAACCTGGAAAGACCCTGGACTCTATGACCAGCGAGCCCGAGAGCTGCAGGGCCGTTTTGAAGCGGTAATGCAAAAATACAAGCTTTCCCTTGAGTAGCTGAAAACATCGTATACTGCCTGCTTTCTCTTCTTGGAGCAGGCAGTATACGATGAATGGCTAATTAATGATTGTTGACTTTTCGGGATAATTCCTTGGCCCACTGTATTCCTTCGGATTTCAGGCGTTCTTTGCTTTTGAGGATACTCCGAAAATATTTTTCACCTGAAACACTGGCGCCCTTTTCTTCCAAAGCTTTCTTCATCTGCTGCAGGGCATTTTTGCCACCGAAAAGGGCACAGGTAACAAAAGTATATACTTTCTTCCCTTTCCAGTCTTTATCTTGAATAAAGCTTAAAACCGGTGGCGCAGCGCTACCTCCCCACACCGGGCCACCTATGAAGATTTCGGAGAACTGCTCGATGGAAATACTTTCGTGATACACCGGGGGCAACTTCCCCTTTTTGGCAGCCCCAATCATTGCCGCAGCACCTGGCAAACGATTTTTGACTCTTTTAACCCTGATTTCCTCCATTTTTGCTCCCATTTCCTGGGCAATGCCTGAAGCCAGGGCTCTGGTTCTCCCCGAGCGAGAATAGAAAATGACCAGTTTCGCCATCTGGGCCCCTCCTTTCGAGTTTCTGTTTTATAACCTGTAAAGCTCTTCGTCACTCAAAAGTGAAAACCCTTGCCGTTCCAGGATGCTTTGAGCACGGGGCTGACTTTCCACCTGGAGCACCAATACCGCCTTTTTACCGCTTTCGATGACAAAGCCGTAAGCATCTTCTATGTTGATTTGGTTTTCCGTGAGTGCCTTGGCGATGCGATGCAGCCCTCCCGGCTGGTCTTCCATGACCACTGCTATTACTTCCTGCAGGTAAGCTGGTAGATTGTTTTCGCGCAGCACTGCATAGGCTTTTTGGGGCTGGTCGGTGAGCACTTTGATGACCCCAAAACCGTTGGCACTTGAGATGGTGATGGCTCTGATGTTTATCCCAGCCTGGGCCAGAAGACCGGTTATCTTTTCAATTCTCCCCGGTTTGTTCTCGGCGAAGACCGAAATCTGATGTGCCATGTTTTTGCCCTCCTTTCCTCACATTTTGCGCTGATCGATGACTCGCACTGCTTTGCCTTCACTGACAGGAAGACTTCCTGGTTCCACCAGAACCACCTCGGGAGTGACCAGGATTTCGGACCGCAATTCTGCCTTAATCCTTTCCCGGAGCCTTTCCAGTTTGAGCAAATCTCCAAAGAAAAACTCTGGTTTTATCTCTACTTCCACCTTCATGGTGTCTTTGAAATCTTCTCGATCCAGAATTATCCGGTAATTGGAAGCCACCTCGGGTATATTCATAAGCACTTTTTCTATCTGAATGGGGAAAATGTTCACGCCTCTGAAAATGAACATGTCGTCACTTCTTCCTCTAATACGGGAGATTCTACGGTGAGTTCTTCCGCAGGGACAGGGTTCTTCATAGTAATAGGCAAGGTCACGGGTGCGATAGCGTATGATGGGTGTTGCGTCGCGGTTCAGGGTGGTGAGGAGTATTTCACCTACTTCACCAGGTGGGCAGGGCTCAAGCGTTTCGGGGTTCACGATTTCCAGGTAATAGTAATCTTCCCAGAGGTGCATCCCTTCCTGATAGACGCATTCAAAAGCCACCCCCGGGCCGTTCATCTCGGAGAGTCCGTAAGAATTGTAGGCTTTGGCACCAAAACTTTCCTCAATGCGACGGCGAGTTTCTTCGCTGTGGGGCTCAGCACCAATCAAAAGCGTGTGGAGATAAAGGTCTTCTTTAGGGTCCAGGCCTTCGCTTTTGATAATACTAGCGAGAAGCAAGGCATAACTCGGTATGATGTGAATGACCGTGGTTTTGAAGTTGCGCATAAACCAGATTTGGCGCTTGCTGTTTCCAGGACCGATGGGAATGGTAAGGGCACCTATTCTTTCTGCACCGTAGTGCATGCCCAGGCCCCCGGTAAAAAGGCCATAGCTCATCATGTTCTGAAATACGTCCCCTCGTCGCACTCCCACCATGTAAAGACAGCGGGCAACCTGATTGGTCCATTTCTCAAGGTCTTCTGCGGTGTGATAGATAACGGTAGGGGTACCGGTAGTTCCTGAAGAGGAGTGGAGCCTCACTACTTCTTCAAGGGGTACGGCCAGAAACCCGTAAGGGAAGTGATTGCGCAGATCCTCTTTGGTGGTTGGTGGGACGTTGCGCAGGTCTTCAAGAGTTTTGATTTTTTGAGGGTCCAGATGGTTTTTGCGAAAAAGCTCTTTGTAAAAAGCTGTTTTCTGTGCTTGTTCCAAGGTTTTCTGGAGTCGTTGTTCTTGAAGTTTCACGAGCTCCTCGCGTGGCATAGTCTCGATTTCTTTTTCCCAGTACAAATTTACTGCCCCCCTTTGAGATGGTTTGTGCAGTGGAGATTTTTAGTTCATGCTATTTTTATAGCACAACTTTTAAGTGAGAAACAAATATTCTTAAAAAAAGGGTATTATTTGGAAACAACGAGGTTGTTGTTGGTTTTTAAGCGGTGCTTGCAGTGAAGGTTTTTGAAGTGGTGATATACTAAACGTATCAGATTGGTTATTTGTATTATTGGTTGAGTCAGAGTACTGGTAATAAAGGGAGGTGCTTTGTTTGGACTTTGAACTCAGTGTAGTGATCAGCTTTGTAGCCGGGATTCTTTCTTTTCTCTCACCGTGTGTTCTGGCAATTGCTCCCGCTTACATCGGCTATTTGAGTGGGGTTGAGTCCATAGAGAAAGAGCGTAAAAGGGTTTTATGGCATACTTTGCTCTTTGTGGGTGGATTTTCGGGGATTTTCTTTTTGATGGGTATTGGTGCTTCAGCTCTGGGAGGAGTTTTTCTGCTTTATAAAGATTGGTTCAACCGGATTGCTGGCGCGGTTATCATCGTTTTTGCCCTTCAGGTTCTGGGTGTTTTGAAGATACGTCTTCTATACGCTGAAAAAAGGGCTCAGTTCAAGACAAACTGGGCCCAACTGCGCAGTTTCGTGTTGGGTATTTCTTTTGGTCTGGGTTGGACTCCTTGCGTGGGACCCATTTTGGGTGCTATTTTGCTCTATGTTTCGGCAAGGGCGCAAATCTGGGAAGGAGGCCTGATGCTTGCTTTCTACTCCCTGGGGCTTGCTCTGCCCTTTATTCTTCTCGGTGTGGGTTGGGGCAAAGTGATGCAGGTTTTGAAGAGGTTTCAAAAAAGAGGGAGATTGGTGGAAATAGTGAGCGGTGGTTTGCTTTTGTTTCTGGGCGTTTTGATGTTGTTGAATCGCCTTGATTTTCTGGTATACTGGCTGGGCATCGGTAACCTGGTGAGTCCTGAATATCTCTTGATTGAATAGGGGTGAAATAATGCCCGTCAGAGGAAGCAGGGAACGGATCAAGGCCTTCGGCGAAGTTTCACGGCGGCTGGGACTTTCCAATCGAGTCTATCGGGGAATTCATGCTATACCGGTTGAAAAAATAGTGGGCAGTGTGGGGCGAGCGGCAGACCTTTTGCCGGGTTTTAGACTTAAGCGCCCGGACACTCGCTACTACCGGATAAGGAGGGCGATGGAAAAGGGGGAAATTTTACCCCCCATTATCGTTTACAAGGTAGGAGATGAGTACTACGTACTCGATGGAAATCACCGAGTGGCAGTGGCCAAAGAGCTGGGAAGAGAATTCATCGATGCTGAAGTGATTGAATTTTTCCCTTCTCCAAAAATCGAAAGCAAAGCTTTGCGCAAGAAAAGAGCTGAATTTGAAAGAATTACTGGCTTGAAAGGCATTGATGCTACCGAACCGCGCCACTATGATGCTTTTTTAAACTACATTCAGGACCATGCCAAGCAGATGAGCGCTTCCTTGGGCAGGGAGGTTCCCATTCAGGAGGCAGCGTTAAACTGGTTTTTATGTGTTTACACTCCTGTGGTTCAGAAAATCGTGGAGAAAAATCTCGAAGAAGCCTTCCCGGGCAAAGGGCTGGCTGATATCTTTGCTTATATAATGGATTACAAGTGGTTTCAGAGTCAGAAAGTGGGGTATGACATAGGTTTTGAAAAAGCTCTGGAAGGTTTTATGAAAGAAATTCTAGGGATTGAGCAGCCAGAACGACCTGCTTTGGAGAGAAGAACTTTGGGTCAAAAGGTTGGAGGGCTGCTGGAGGAGGTTTTACCCTGGTTAAAAAGGGAATAAACTTGAAAGGGGGGACTGTCTTTGGAACTCCAGATTATTGCGCTTAAAAACCCAAAACAGTATAACCTCATTTTGGGTCACTCGCACTTTATTAAAACCGTCGAAGACCTTCACGAAGCTTTGGTGGGAATTTCGCCTCACCTCAAGTTTGGCATCGCATTTTGTGAGGCTTCTGGGCCTTGCCTGGTTCGCTACAGTGGCAATGATGAGGAGCTGACGGAACTTGCCAAGGAAAACGCAATGTTGCTTTCAGCCGGGCATGCTTTTTTGATCTTCCTTAAAGAAGGTTTTCCTATCAACGTGCTGAACGCAGTGAAGATGGTACCTGAAGTTTGCAGGATATTTTGTGCTACTGCTAATCCAGTGCAGGTGATTATTGCCGAAACTGACCAGGGGAGAGCTATTCTCGGAGTTGTTGATGGGTTTAAAACCAAGGGTGTGGAAACCGAGCAGGATATTGCAGAGCGCAAAGCTTTGTTGAGGAGGTTTGGCTATAAGTTGTGAGCGCAATACGTCGGGGTTTTGTGGACTCTCCGCTTCACGGGGGAAAGTGTCCCCGCTGGCTTTTTCAAAGGATGCAGCGCCTGGGAGGCTTGATTATTGAAGCCATAGTGGAGTTTTTTGGTGCTGAGGAGTTTTTGCGTCGCATATCGGACCCCTTATTTTTTCAATCTCTGGGATGTCTCCTGGGTTTTGACTGGCACTCAAGCGGAGTTACCACTACCCTTTGCGGGGCACTGAAAGAGGGAATTAGAGGCAGAGAGCAGGAACTGGGGATTTTTATCTGTGGTGGCAAGGGGGCTACCTCTCGCAAAACACCTCAGGAAATTCAGGCTTACGGAGAACGCTGTTCTTTCTCCTTTGCCGACCAGCTCGTTTATTTAAGCAAGATGACGGCCAAGATTGACAGTGCTGCTTTGCAGGATGGGTACCAGCTTTATCACCACGTGTTTTTCTTTACCAGTTCCGGTAGCTGGGCGGTGGTGCAACAGGGAATGAACGAAGCTCTACGGCTGGCCAGGAGATACCATTGGTTGAGCGAAACAGTCAAAGACCTGGTCTGTGAGCCCCACCGTGGCATATGTGCCCAGCGCAGGGAGAGCAGGGTGCTTAACCTGGTAGCCCGAGAGAGTGAAAACTGTCGGAAGGGTATGGTGCAGCTTATCGAGCAAAATGGAAAGGCACTAATTGGTGAAGTGCACAAGGTATTACATTTTGCACTTCCTTCCCGGCACCATATTGAAGAGGGAGACTTTGACCTCTCCCGTATTTCCAAAACTCTTTACAATCTGTGTGCGGAAAAGCCGGCTGATTTTGAGGGTCTCTTAGCTACACCTGGGGTGGGACCTAAAACCTTGCGGGCTTTGGCGCTTACTTCGGAAGTGGTACTGGGTGCGCCTCCCAGCTTTAAAGACCCGGTGAGTTTTTCCTTTGCCCATGGTGGAAAGGACGGAATTCCCTACCCGGTGGATCGTAAAACCTATCAGGAAAGTATTACTTTTCTCGAAGAGCTGTTACGCAGGGTTCGGACTACCCCTCAGGAAAAAAATAAAATGTATAAACAGTTAAAACTTTTGAGTGGTTGGTAAGGGAGGTGTTGTTCATGGATGCCATTGAGGCCTTGCGAAGGAGGCGTTCTATTCGCAGGTTTACCAATCAACCAGTGGAGAAGGAAAAAATCGAGACCATTATTGATTGTGCAAGACTGGCTCCTTCAGCAATCAATATCCAGCCTTGGGAGTTTGTGGTGGTCACTGATAGCGCCAAGAGAGAGGAAATTGCGCGGCTTACTGACTACGGCAAGTTTATTAAGGATGCACCAGTTCTGGTTGCTGTTTTTTGCAAGGAGACCAAGTATTACCTTGAGGATGGCTGTGCGGCTACGGAAAACATCTTAATCGCTGCTTGTGCCCTGGGCCTTGGTGCTTGTTGGGTAGCAGGGGACAAAAAAGCATACGCTGAAGCGGTGAGAGAAAAGCTTGGTGTTCCCAACGGCTACAAACTGATAAGCTTAATTCCTATCGGGTATCCTGCGGAGCAACCGCGAGGGGAAGTTTACAAACGGGCACTAAAGGACGTTCTACACTGGGAAAAGTTTTAGGAGGTGGTTCAATTGTTGGTTGGCGTACTCTCTGATAGCCATGACCACCTGCAGAACCTGAAGAAAGCTCTGGAAGTTCTTCAAGATGAAGGTGCTGAGCTCATCATCCATGCCGGAGATTATGTGGCCCCTTTCAGTGTGGCCTTGCTTGCCCAGCTTTCCCTGCCCTGGTACGGAGTGAGGGGCAACAACGATGGTGAGGTTCTGGGGATTTTTGAACGTTCCTCGGGAAAGATTTCCAGTCTTCACCTGAAGATAGAAGAAAAGGGATACCGCATCTGGGTTAGTCACTATCCGCAACCTGCCGAGGCTGCTTTTGAGAGTGCCCATTTTGACCTGGTAGTGTATGGCCACACGCATCAGGCAGTTATCAGGGAAAACCAGGGTAAGTTGCTGGTTAATCCTGGGGAGGTTTGTGGTCTTTTGAGTGGTAAACCCACGGTGGCAATCTGTGATTTGTCGAAGGGGGTAGCGAAATTAATCGAGATTTGATTTAATATTACAAATAGTGCTTGTGTGGGAGGTTTTTGGGTTTGACTATACCGCGAGAACATTTCAGGCAAGAGCTTCAAAACTTGCAGGAGAGCCTGGTCAACATGATCAAGGCAGCAGAAAAAATGCTGGTCATGGCTATTGAGTCCCTTAAAGAGAGAGATGTTGCAAAGGCTAAAGAAGTTATTGCCCTTGATGACGTGGTGGACGATTATAATTTTAAGATCGAGGAAAAATGTTTGCAGCTTATTGCCCTCGAGCAGCCGGTTGCCAGAGATTTGAGAACCATTGCGGCGATTCTTAAAATTATTACCGATGTGGAGCGTATCGGTGACTATTCCATTGATATTGCTAAATTCAGCATTCGCCTTTCCGATAGCCCGCTTCTTAAAGTGGTTACCGACGTGGTTAAAATGGCGGAAATCGTTGTGGAAATGCTTGAGGACACTTCTACCGCTTTTGTTAGGAGAGACCTGGGAATTGTGCAGAGAATTATTGATCGAGATGAGCAGGTCGATGCTCTTTACCGCACAGTGCATGAGGGAGTGGTGACCAGTATTGAAGCCAATCCCCATCTTGCCCGACCAGGCATTTGGGTCTTAATGATTGCTCGCTATCTGGAGCGCATTGGAGACCACATTACCAACGTTACCGAGCGGATATACTATATGGAGACCGGTGAGATGATCGAGCTGCACCAGTGAGGAGTGGAGACTGTGGAAAGAAAGGAAATCATTTACTTTGATAAACCCGGAACAGAAAATACTGACCTTACCCTGGATTTGGCCCTGGAAAGAGCCCTTCAGGATAAAATTGAGCACCTTGTGGTAGCCACAAGCAGTGGTGATACTGCACTCAGGCTTCTTGAGAAAGCTCAACAGTGCGCTTTTGGAGGAAAGCTGGTTGCGGTTACCTATCACTGTGGTTTTAATGGAGGAGATAGCGTATCCCTCTCTCCTGAAGCCAGAGAGAAGCTTACCGAGGCTGGCGTTTCGATAGTTATGGCTTCTCACGCCCTGAGTGGCATCAATCGTTCTTTTCGGGAAAAATTTGGTGGTTTGAGCATACCTGAAGTGATTGCCGAAAGCTATCGCCGCATTTCTCAGGGCTTTAAAGTAGCTGTGGAGGTAGCCATTATGGCTGCGGATGCAGGATGTGTACCTACTGATCGGGAAATCATTTCTATTGGCGGGAGCGGCAGGGGTGCTGATACTGCTTTGGTATTACGTGCAGCACACCAGAATTCTTTTTTCAAGCTCAAGATTTGTGAAGTGCTGTGCTTTCCAAAATACTGAATAGGGAGGTTTGGTGTTATGGCGTTAACGTTTAAGGCAAATGGTAAGCTTCAGGAAGGCTTGCGAGTGGATGTCCAGGTGCGTCAGTTTCAAATGGCGTTTGATGAACCGGAGAATCTGGGTGGCAAAGACTCAGCACCCAACCCGGTTGAAGGGTTACTTGCTTCTTTAATTGGGTGTTTGGGCATCGTTGTCAGAGTGGTTGCCCAGGAGAAGAACTTGCCCGTTGAGGGCGTGGAAGTGGAGGCAGAGGGTGACCTGGATCCCCGGGGCTTCATGGGCCAGTATAATCTGGTCCGTCCAGGATTTCTTGCTGTGCGCTACACAGTGAAAGTCAAGGGTAATCTCAGCGATGAAGAGCTCAAGGTACTGATGCAAGAAGCGGAGAAGAGGTGTCCGGTTTCTGATACCCTGGGAAAGGGTACCCAGGTTAGCGGTGCGTTTGTTAAGGCTTGAGATTCGAAGTTTCAGAGTATGTGTTTGACAAAGTTGTAGCCCTGCAGTTAATCTTCTGCAGGGCTACAACTTTGTTTATATATTGATTGGGGGAGGCAACGATGAAGGCAGCACTTCTCAGGGGTATTGATCAACTGGTGGTAGAAGAAGTTCCCGATTACCGGGTTTCGGAAGGGGAAGTTCTGGTTCGAGTTCGTTCCTGTGCGATATGTGGTTCCGATATCAGAATCATGCATTACGGTAATCCCCGGGTTCACTTTCCCCAAATAGTTGGTCATGAAATTGCCGGTGAAGTGGTGGAAGTTGGGGAAGGGGTGAAGAAATTCAAACCTGGTGACCGGGTGGCTATAGGGGCAGATGTTCCCTGTGGAGAGTGCTACTGGTGCCAGAATGGCATGGGTACCAACTGTGCCATAAACTACGCCATAGGGTATCAGTTTCCGGGAGGTTTTGCCGAGTACATTCTTTTGAATAAACTTACCGTGATTCAGGGAGCGGTGCATCGTATACCTGATTCACTTTCCTTTGATGAGGCAGCCCTTGCCGAACCTTTGGCCTGTGCTATAAACGGTTTAGAGATGAGTTCTCTGGGTGTTGGAGATACGCTGGGAATTATTGGCGCAGGGCCAATCGGTTGCATGATGATTGAAATGGGTCGCTATATGGGTGCTACCAGCATAATAGTTATTCAGCGTTCTTTGAGCCGATTGGAAACTGCCAGGCAGTTTGGTGCTGACCACTATTTTCTTTCTGGTGATGAGCATTTGATAGATAAAGTTATGGAGGTAACTCATGGAGAGGGAATTGATGTGGTAATGGTGGCTTGTGCTTCGCCCGATGCCCAGGAGCTGGCGCTTGAGCTGGTTCGCCATCGGGGAAGGGTCAACTTTTTTGGTGGGTTGCCTAAGGGATCTCGAAAAATTAGCATCGACAGTAACCTCATTCACTATAAAGAATGTATGCTCTTGGGGAGCCATGGGAGTTTGCCCAGGCATCACCGCAAGGCTCTTCAAGTAATGGAAAAGGGAATGGTGAAAGCTTCCCGGTACATCACTCACCGCTTTCCGCTTTTTGAAATCCATAAAGCTTTTGAAGTTGCAGAATCCCATCAGGGATTAAAGGTTGTGGTTAATCCGTGAACACAATGAGAGCCCTGGTTTTGAAGAACAAAGGGCGGTTGGTTCTGGAAGAAGTGGTGTTGCCGCAGCCGAGCAGGGGTGAAGTGCTGGTTAAGGTATGGGCCTGCGGTGTTTGTGGTTCAGACTTACCAAGGATTTTTGGTGACCTTGCCTATTTTTATCCGCTTGTTCCGGGACACGAGTTTGCGGGAGAAGTGGTGAAAGCGGGATGTGACCTTGGTGAGAAGTGGGTTGGGAAAAAAGTTACTGTTTATCCGCTTATTCCCTGTCGTAGGTGTGCGTTTTGTGAATCTGGGTATTTCGAACTCTGCGATGCCTATGATTACTTAGGTTCTCGCAGGAATGGAGCTTTCGCAGAGTATGTCGTCGCCCCAGTTGATAATCTGGTTGCTTTGCCGGACGAAGTTTCCTTTGAAGAAGGTGCACTTACCGAGCCGGCTGCAGTAACCTTGCATGCTGTCCGTCGTGCTTTGATATCCCCAGGTGACCGGGTAGCTGTGTTTGGCCTGGGTCCTATTGGTCTTTTAACCGGATACTGGGCTCGATTGGGCGGTGCATCTTTGGTAGCTGGTTTTGAGGTTGACCCCCGGCGTCGGGATTTTGCAAAGCGTTTTGCGTTTGATATGATAATGTCGCCTGATGAAGAGAAAACCTTGCTTTTTGAGAAGGTTTTTGAAGCTTCGGGCAACTCCTCTGCCTTTTTGCAGTCCCTTTCCCGGGTACAGAAAAGAGGCACTCTGGTTTTGTTGGGTAATCAGGAAAGAGAATTTACCATTACTCCTCAACATTTTAGTCTCATTCTTCGCAAGGAATTAACGCTTTTGGGTAGCTGGAACTCTCATTTTACCGCTTTTGATTCTGACTGGGGACGAGTTTTGCAGCTTTTGAAAGCGGAAAGAAGGACTCTTAAAAAAGTTATTTCGCATATTTTACCTCTTCACGAGGCTCCCGGTTTTTTGGAAGCCATACTTGGCAAAGAAGTTTTTTACTCCAAGGTAATTATTGCTCCTTGGGCCGAAGGGGGAATTTCCGTTGTCGATTAAAATCTCTGCTTCGTTGGACTGCGCTGATTACCTGCATTTGCTTTCCGAAGTGAAGAAGCTGGAAGAGAGTGGGGTGGACATGCTCCACATAGACATCATGGACGGGCATTTCGTACCCAATTTTGCTATTGGTACTAATTTAATGCGCAAGCTTCGTCCCCAAACGCACCTGCTTTTTGACGTCCACCTGATGGTACAGGATCCAGAACGTTTCATACCTCTTTTTGCAGAGTTGGGGGCTGACATCATCACTTTTCACGTGGAAACCACGACCCGAGTCTATCACCTGATTGATCTCATCAAAAAGTACCAGAAAAAAGTAGGAGTAGCCCTTTCGCCTGCTACGCCTCCTTCTGCACTGGAATACTTTTTGCCCTACCTTGATTTAGTGCTGGTTATGACTGTGGATCCAGGTTTTGTGGGTCAGCGGTTTATTCCCGAAGCAGTGACCAAGGTTGAAGTAGTCCGCAAAATGCTGGTCGAAAAAAATAGGCAACTGGACATTGAAGTGGACGGAGGTATTGGTGAAAAAACGGTTCCCCTGCTTAAAAGGGCAGGCGCCAACGTTTTTGTTGCTGGCACTTCCAGCATTTTTTCTGGTAAAGAAGACGTGAAAGTTGCTGCTCTCCGCTTCAGGGAGTTTTGCGAGCGGTGTTAGCTTGGGATTGTGTTTATTACCGTTTTTATGACACGCCTTGGGGACCAGGCCTCACGGCGTATTGTGATGATGCCCTTTTGCGCGTGGTTCTTCCTGCCTGGTTGGAGAAAGAACGCTTGCTTTCCTTTTTGAAGCAAGACTCTTTCTGTCGGGACAAAAAACTTTTTTTCAATGCTGACCGGGGAGAGGTTGAAGAATTTCTGGAAGCCTATTTTGCAAATCGTCCGCTGAACTTTGTGCCTGTTTTCAATTTGTATCTTGAGCGCTTTACCCCTTTTGTAAGGAGTGTTCTTTGGGAGCTCCAAACTATCCCCTGGGGTGAAGTCATTACCTACCAGGAGTTGGCCCAAAGGATTGGCAAGCCTCGGGCACAGAGGGCGGTGGGGTTGGCTTTGGGCAAAAATCCTTTCCCTATTTTGTTACCCTGTCATCGGGTAGTTGGTAAAAAGGGTTTAGGAGGATTTTCCAGCTACGGTTTGCGCTGGAAAATCCTCCTGCTTTCTCTGGAAATTAGCAGGAACGACTGCTTTCCTGAGCGCTAACGGCCACCTTTTTAGCTTTTGTAGGCTCTTCCAAAATATGGCTCACCTTCTTGTATAAGAGGAAAGTGAGTGCGCCGTTGATGGTTCCTTTCAGTAAATTGAAAGGTATGATAGCAGGAAGAAGCATTCCAACCACAACATTCCTTGGTACACCAAGATATATGGGAGTTACCACCAGATTGGCGAGCACCATTACTCCGGTCATGAAAAGAGGAGCTACAATTAGCCCTAACAAAGCTCCTTGTCTGGTTCGGTTTTTGGAATAGATGAGGCTGGCTATCAGTACGTAAGTCCCTGTTGCTAGAAAGTGCATTAAAATACCCCAGGGTCCACCTTCACCGGTGATGAGTCCAAAGAGCACAGCGACGATAGCAGTGACCATGATTCCCAGTGGTGCTCCAAATTTAAAACCAGCTATGAGCACCGGGACATCACCGGGGTCGTAGAGCAAAAAGGGAGCTTGGGGAATGATGGGGAAGTGGATTAAAAGACTGATAACCAGAGAGAGTCCGCTTAAAGCAGCGCCGTAGACCAGCTTTTTCAAGGTTGTTACCTCCCTTTTTGCTTCTTCAGGAGGCAAAAAGCCCTGAAATTTTTCAGGGCTTGTGGGCTTCGCTTCTTCTCCCATCCGGACTTTACCGTCGGCCCCGGATTTACACCGGATCAACCCCCCTTTGGGGCTCGCGGGCTTGAGGCTTTTTGCCTCTCACCGCCGGTCGGGAATCGGACTTCTGCCCTCACCCTGCCCTGAAGAAGCTTTTTATTATTTGTTTTTTAGAAAACCGAGATGATTGTAAAGGAAGTTTTGGGATTTGTCAAATTGAGCTGGGTAGGTGATTTTGGTTCTATAAAGGCGCAGGTAAAGCTGAAAACTAATGGTACATGTTGTTTAGTGAAAATTGTTCTGTTACAATTGAAAAGTAAGCTATTCAACCTTAATGAGGGGGTAACTGAGTATGCGAAAAAGTAGGGTTTTTGTGGTTGGGGTACTGGTTTTGGCTCTTTTTTCTTTTGTGTTTCTGACTGGTGTTGCCAGTGCTGACTTTCCGGAGAAGGAAATACTCCTAATCATTCAAGCTGCACCGGGGGGCGTTTCTGATGCTGTGGGAAGGGCTATGGCTGCTGCTGCTCAGGAATTTTTAGGTGTCCCCATTACTGCCACTAACATTACCGGTGCTTCGGGGGCCATTGCCATGGGTAAGTTGAAAGAAAGTAAACCCGATGGGTACACAGTTGGGTATGTGCCTGTGGAGCTTTCGATGGTAAAGGCTCTGGGTTATGCTGATATTTCGCCTGATGATTTTGACCTTATAATGAGAACTAACATTGTTCCTGCAGCGCTAACGGTTCGTTCCGACGCACCCTATAAGACCTTCGAGGAATTTGCTGCCTATGCCAAGGAACACCCGGGCGAGATACTGGTTGGGACTTCCGGCACGGGTTCTATCTGGCATATTGCTGGTCTGGCTCTTGAGGAAGCACTGGGCGTTAAGTTCACCTTTGTTCCTTTCGACGGTGCGGCTCCCAGCGTTGCTGCTCTTCTGGGAGGGCATATCCATGCAGTAACCTGCAGTCCATCAGAAGTACTCTCGGGAGTGCAATCGGGCGATTTGCGCATGCTTGCTGTTTTAGGAGATTCCCGCACCGAGCTCTTTCCCGATGTGCCTACGGCTAAAGAACTGGGTTACGATATCAACGTAATGGCCTGGGGTGGATTTGCTTTGCCAAAAGGCACTCCCAAAGAGGTGTACGATAAAATCGCAGATGCTTTTTACAAGGCTTTCAACTCAGAGACCTTCACCAGAGTTATGAAAGAGCGAGGTATTCAGCTTGCCTATCTTGACGGTCCCTCTTTTGCAGAGTTTGCCAAACAGCAGTACGAGATGTATATGGAGCTCATACCCCGGGCAATGGGTAAATCTGAAAAATAGTCGAGGTTAAAGCACCGACGTGGCTGATTTAATTTTTGGTCTCGCTACAGTTGCTTTGGGTATTTTCATCTTCTGGGGAGCCGCCTTGCTCCCCAGAGGCGTTTTAAGTTACGCTCTGGACCCGGCCCTTTTTCCTCGTATTGTGGCTTTTGGTCTGGTTGTTCTAGGTGGTTTGCTGTTCTTTCAGGGTCTGAAAAAGAGCAAACATGAAGAGAAATCTCCTGTAAATTTACCATCAGCGTTTCGCCTCTTGCTTTTGATTGCAGCTACTGTAGTTTACCTGCTTTTGTGGGGGCGGGGCTCCTTTTTGGTGAACACTTTACTCTATCTTTTCTTTATTCAATATATTATGAAGCTGAAGCCACTTTTTTCATTGCTGTCTTCAGGGTTAATTTCGGTTGGAGTTTACTTTCTCTTCACTCAAGCTTTCCGGGTCAGGTTTTTCTGACATCTCAATAATTGTGGGAGAGTAGCCATGAATGATATGCTAATGGCTTTGGTGCAAATATTACAACCTGATGTGTTTTTATACCTTGTGGTAGGGGTATTGCTTGGACTGATCGTTGGGACCTTACCAGGTCTCACAGCTACTATGGCTGTAGCTATTCTTACTCCGTTGACTTTCTGGTTACCGTATCAGAGCGGTCTTGCAGTACTGGTTGGAGTGTGGAACTCAGCCATTTTTTCAGGTGGAATATCAGCAATATTGATTAACATACCGGGTACGCCAGCTTCCATTGCTTCTACTTTTGATGGCTATCCTCTGGTACGGCAGGGGAAAGCGGGTTTAGCGCTGGGGATTAACGTGCTCTACTCAGCAATTGGAGGATTATTTGGTTCTCTGGTTTTTATTCTGGCAGCTTTTCCTCTGGCCCGCTTTGCACTTTCTTTTGGACCTCCAGAATATTTTGCTCTCGGTCTTTTTGGTTTGAGCATGATGGTTGCTGTTTCTGGGAGTTCTATTGTGAAGGGGTTAATTGCCGGTTTTATTGGTCTTGCTCTGGCTATGGTAGGGCTTGACCCCATGCTGGCTACTCCCCGTTTTAGTTTTGGTTCGACCGAACTCCTGGGTGGTATATCCTTTATCCCCTTGATGATTGGTATTTTCGGTCTGGGTGAAGTGTTTTATCAAATGTTTACTGGCGTTGAGAGTGAAAGTAGTGCAGAAACCCAGGCAGGGTATCTGGTTGGTAAAAAGCTGGGAAGAATGCTGGTTACCGCAGGTGAATTTATCCGAACCCTTCCCGCGACATTGATTGGGAGCCTTACAGGAGTTATTATTGGTGCCATTCCGGGTTCGGGGGCTGACATTGCTTCGCTTTTGGGTTGGGAGTTTTCTCGAAGGGTGTCCCGCCGTAAGGAGGAGTTTGGCAAGGGTTCAATAGAAGGTTTGGCAGCAACTTGTGCTGCCAACAATGCCTGTCTGGGTGGTGCCCTTACCACCATGATGTCTCTCGGCATACCTGGTGATGCAGTTACTGCAGTGTTGATCGGTTCTTTCATCATGTATGGCGTTCAACCTGGACCAGCGATGTTCCGGGATAGGGCTGATTTCGTCTTTACGGTAATTGGTCTCATGGTGCTTGTTAACTTTATATTCTTGGCGCTTGGCTTTTTCTTTTCTCGTTTTGTGGGAGGGTTTATCTTACTTCCCAAGCCCATCATGTGGTCGGTTATAGTTATTTTGTCCATAGTTGGTTCGTTTTCACTGAACAATCGGGTTTTTGACGTATGGGTGGCGCTTGGTGGGGGTATTCTGGGTTTTCTGTTTCGCCGTTACGAATTTCCTTTGGGTCCGATTATTCTGGCTTTAATTCTTGGTCCTATGGTGGAGCGAAATTTCCGTACTGCGCTTATCATTTCTCATGGTAGTCCCTTCATTTTTCTGAATAGGCCCATAGCTTTGGTCCTTATTGTAGGAACCATTATAGCTCTTTTAGGTCCTGTTTTCATGCGTCGAAAAAGAAAGGAGAGAGTAACATGAGGTTACTGGAAGGTGTTGTTGTTGCCCACCTGACACCCTTTGATGCTCAGGGTCGGGTTGACCATGGTGCGCTGAAAGAATATATGAAATTTTTGATTGCCAAGGGAGTGCATGGAATTTTTGCCTGCGGTACTACTGCGGAAGCACAGATTTTATCTCTGGAAGAGCGGAAAAAAGTTCTTGAGACCATAGTTTCTGCAAATGAGGGAAAAATGACCATTGTTGCTCACTGTGGCACTGTCAACTTTGAAGATACTTGTGAGTTGATTGAGCATGCTCGTTCTCTGGGTGTTGACGGAGCAGGTGTGGTAACTCCCTTTTACTATTCCTACACCCAGGAAGAACTGTACCATTATTACGCTTCGTTAGCCCGCAAGTTTGAAGATTTTCCGCTTTACCTTTATAACATTCCTTCTCTTACCGGGAACAATCTTTCCGCGTCTACGGTTGCCCGTTTGGGGCAGGAATTCCCCAATATAGTGGGCATTAAGGATTCGAGCGGCAGCTTCAATACCATATCTGAGTATATTCTTTCCTCTCCTGGTGAGTTCAGAGTGATAGTGGGCTGTGATCGGCTCTTTCTTTCAGTGTTGATTTTTGGTGCTCATGGTTCGGTAACTGGCCCGGGAGGAGTTTTTCCGGAGCCTTTCCTGGATGTCTGGCAGGCTTTTCAAAAGCGGGAGTACACGAGAGCCCAGATTTTGCAACGTAAGCTGATTGCCATATCTAAAGCGTTGGGAGAAGGAGCCAGTTTGGCAACCCTGAAGGCTGCACTGGCAATGCGTGGTTTTGGCGGTGGCTTTATGCGCTTTCCCTTGCAAGCTCTTTCTTCTTCCGAAGTGGAGAAACTACGAGAAAAGCTGAAAGTAGTCCTTGAGGAAACCGGGTATTCTATTTAAAGAACCAGACGCAGTTTTCTCTGTTTTTGGGTTATGCAGGAAACTGGCACCTGTTGACTTTTCGAATAAATAGTAATATATTTCAAAGAGGCGAAAACGGTAAAGAGTTGTTGGTGCGCCTGTAGCTCAACAGGATAGAGCAACGGACTTCTAATCCGTAGGTTGGGGGTTCGAGTCCCTCCAGGCGCGCCAGGAAGTGCTGAAACCTGCTTTATAAGCCGCCTGATGGCGCAAACGTCCTCTTTCTTTTAGGGGTTGTTTTTCTGTTACAAAAACCCGAGTTCGTGCTTCTTGAAGGGCTCACCCGAAAACACAGGAGGTGAGCCTTTTTGTCAAGTTTTAAAAGCAATTATTTAAGCGTATCAGTTTTTTGAGGAGATTACTTGCAGAAAATACTTGTGCACTCTGGTATCAGGTGTCAATTCGGGATGAAACGTACAACCGATTATCTTGCCGTACTGAACCATTACTGGCTGTTCCTCAAGAAGGGAGAGTACCTCTACTTTACCCTCGAGTGTTTTTTCTATTTTGGGAGCTCGGATAAAAACACCCGGGAAAGGCTTTGCCTTATCAAAAGAAAGGTTAATTTGACTGGTAAAACTTTCTTTTTGTCTTCCATAGGCATTTCTTCGCACCCTGATTGGGAGTACTTTCAGTGAAGCGAAGCTCAATCCTTCAACTTCTTGAGCAAGTAGTATCAAGCCTGCGCAAGTGGCCAATACAGGCATGCCCTTTTCGACTGCTTCTTTTAGGGGTTTTAAAAGCCCAGAATTATGTAGAAAAATGCCCATTGTGGTGCTTTCTCCACCAGGAAGAACTACGGCATCTATTTTATCAAGATCCTGGATATAGCGTATCCGATGAGTTTCTACCCCAAGCTGTTTTAGCATTCTTTCGTGTTCTTCAATTCCTCCCTGGAAACCAAGAATACCGATTTTCATTGTTTACCACCCCCGTTCTTGTAAAGAGAGTCGAAGCTCTTCTGTACTACAACCCTTCATAGCTCCTTCGATACCTTTGCATGCTTCAAGAAGTACTTCGGGATCGTCGAAGAAAGCGCAAGCTTGCACAATGCTTCGAGCAAAAACCGCTGGGTTTTCAGATTTGAAGATGCCGGAACCGACAAAAATACCATTAGCTCCAAGCATCCGCATGAGGGCAGCGTCTTGGGGTGTTGCAATCCCACCAGCAGCAAAATTCACTACGGGAAGGCGTTTTTCCTTACGGACTTCTTCAAGAAGAGCAACAGACACACCCATTTCTTTGGCCACTCGGGGAAGTTCTTCAGAGGGTAAAGTACACACATAATTGATTTCTCGCGCCATTCTCCTCATATGACGAACGGCTTCAACAACATTTCCCGTTCCAGCTTCTCCTTTTGTTCGGATCATTGCCGCACCTTCCTGGATTCTTCTTAAGGCTTCTCCCAGGTCTCGAGCACCACAAACAAAGGGTACTGTGAAAGCATTTTTGTCGATATGGCATTCTTCGTCAGCAGGAGTAAGTACCTCGCTTTCATCAATAAAATCCACTCCTAACGCTTCAAGGACTCGTGCCTCAGCAGTGTGTCCGATACGCACTTTTGCCATGACCGGGATGGACACAGCTTCCATGATGGAAACGATTTTTTCGATCGACGCCATACGAGCTACTCCACCTTCCTGACGTATATCCGCAGGCACCCGCTCGAGAGCCATCACAGCTACTGCCCCTGCATCTTCCGCAATGCGGGCTTGTTCGGGAGTGGTTACATCCATGATAACCCCGTTTTTAAGCATTTCTGCAAAGCCCCTTTTGACTATCCAGTTTCCTTTTTGCATTTTGCAAAGACCTCCCTTTCCGATAAAAAAAGGCCCCAACCTTCGTTGGGGCCTTAAAATAAATATTAACCTTCGCTCATTCGGACTATACCGTCGGCACCGGATTCTCACCGGTTCAACCGCTGAGGCTGATGGGCTCGTCCCCTCAAGGGGGCATCACCACCGGTCGGGAATTGGAAGACTCCCTCCTCACCCTGCCCCGAAGGTTTGAAAATTTCTTCCATATTCTGTTTGCAATGAGTATACAATAATAGGTACCAAAGTATCAATAAAAATTTGAGTTTTTTCTCTTCCGAGAAATCGTTGCTACGAAGGCCATCCTTTCTTTTTAAGAAAATTTAAAGAGCAGGGTACCCTTAAAAGCCGACCCTGGTAAATATAACAACCAACAGTTTCTTACCAGAAAAGGAAGAGTTGTATATGTTTGGTTTTCCTTATGGCGCACCGAAGAAAGCTTGTTTCTGCATCTCTCGCAAAAGGTGTAAAGCGGTGTAGAGAAGGTAAAAAGAAACTGCCATTATGGCTGTAAGCGCCAAGAAGGAAAACCATAGGACCTTGTTCTTCACCGCTTTTTTCCTTTCTTGATTAATGAATAACTCCACAGATACTCGTTTTCAAACAACTGTCGTTGCGTTGTTCTGCTCTTTTAAAGAGGGCAGTTCCCGGTAGAACAACTTACTTCGTTTTCTGGTGACTCCTGGCAGGTTTGACAGGTTTCTTCTTCACACTGCTGACAGACGCTGTACCATTCCTCGCAAAAAGCGGAACACTGACTAAGGCAGGTTGTCCCATCCAGTACGACGCTTCCTTCCTCACAACTGCATACTGTGCAGCCTTCACACCACTGAGCACAAAAGCTGAGACAGTCCTCAAGACAAGAAAGGGTGTCTATGGAGGATTGTTGAGCATCGGCCTGAGAGGTGCTTTCCGGGTTCGGGGAGCCCAGCGCTGCGAAAAGACAACCAGAATTGCAAACAGAAAAAACGCCAAGACATACAGCCAGAATCAAAAATGACACCGTTTTCGGAACTCGCACGAAATCGCCCTCCTTTGTTAGAAATCGTATTGACCAATAATTCTATTTTGAGACTTTAGACAAACCAGATTTTCTCAACACTATCCATTGTGTGTTACAGGACGGGACAGTTACCAGAAGCCTCGAGTCGCATTGCCTCGGTAAACTTTGAAACGACCTGGGGGTCAAAAGCGACCCCTGCATGTTTCTGGATTTCTTCCAGCGCTCGCTCAGAAATCAATGGAGGTCGGTAAGGCCTACCCATTACCATTGCTTCGTATGCATTGATTACTGAACCCATTCGAGAAAGCAGTGGAATTTCTTCTCTTTTCAGACCCTGGGGATAGCCTTTACCATCCCAACGTTCTCGGAAGGAGAGGATAGCCTCGCCGATGGGCGCAAGTTCCAGGAGCTGGGAGGCAATTCGGTATCCTCTTTCTGGATGTTCTCGAATGGTTTGCCACTCACCAGGATCGAGTTCAGAAGCAGGCTTTTTCAGGATTTCTGGGGAAATGCTCAGCTTTCCCAAGTCGTGGAAAACCAAAAGTTTAACAAACAGTTCCTTGCTTTCTGAAGAAAGTCCCATTGCGGTCGCCAAGCTTAATCCCAGACTTATCCTACGAAAGACCGGAAGGCGAGGCTCGACTGGGTATAGTTTTTCCTCCAGGCATTTCTTTATCAATTCCAAAATTTCTTTCTCGAGCTTTCTCTTTTTAAGGGTTTTTTGATGATACATTTCCTGCTCGGCCCGCCTCAGAATTTCTTCAACGCTTTGCTGGGGATGGCTTTTGGTAGCTATACCCCAGGCCAAGGACATGGGAATAGGGCACTTTGAGTTAGCCGGAGGATGATGTACAGAAAGCCTCTCCATGAGTGCCTCTGCTTGTTCCCGGTTGGTTCTGGGAAGCAAGATGGCAAATTCATCCCCACCTATTCTGGCAACAATGTCCTCCCTACGGCATATTTTTCGCAACCCTTCTGCTGCCTGAACAAGAAAAAAGTCCCCTTCCCGGTGTCCAAAAGCGTCATTTATCAATTTCAGATAATTCAGATCGGCCATTACAATCGAGAGGGGCAACTGCCTTTCTGTGTCCAGCCTTTCCAGCTCAACTTCGAAGTATAAGCGCGAAAAAAGATGTGTTAAGGGATCCCTTAGAAAGCTTCCGTCAGCCCTCGTGGACCCAGCCAGCCTTTCAAAGGTTTCTTCGCGAGTGTGCACAAATATCCAGATTTCCCCCTGATTTCCATTCTTCATTATTTCTGGACACCAAATTCATTTTTTGTTGATTCCATTGTAACACGAAAGAAAGAAAAACGAAAAATCGAGAAACCCAGCTAAACAACTGTTACGAATGCTTTTGAAGCACAAATATCGCAGAATTTCAGGTATGTTCAGCTTCCTTAACGGATACAACTGGGACACTCTTCGGTTTTACTTTTGCGAGATTCAGGTTTGCGTGTTTTCCAGAGGCCTTTTTGACTGTTTTTGGCTTCTTCTTCAAGGGAGAGTAAATACGGCAACTGGTTTTCCCCGGCTGTTTCCACATCCACCTCAACGAAACCCTCCTTGATAAGTTCTCCGTTTACCAGAATCCATTCTTCTCCTGCTTCGGAGCAATATCTGAGATAGAGAAAACCTACCCAGATTTCTTCTTCCTGGGTGTGACCAGTGGCAAAATCGAAATAGATTTCTTGATTCCGCACCAGTTCTCGCAGGAAAGCTTTGCCTTGCTCAAATATAGTGAAGTTCCCAAGTGGAGGCTTCACTCCAGCCAACTTAATTCTTACTTTTTGCATCTTACCGTTACAGCAGACTTCTGCAAGCACTATGTGGGGACGGGAAACCTTGAGTACAGTAACTGGCATGAGCTCTTCCTGAGCACTAACCGTTATTGTAAAAAATAGGGCAATCCAAAAAGCTACCAATATTAGAAAAGCAATCTTCACCTTACATCCCTCCCTGTCAGTATATAGCTCCCTCAAGAAGCAGGATACCAAGAACTATGAATAAAGCCGCAAGAGCAATTTTTGAAAAGAGGATATTTTTTCTTCCAAATTCAACGATTTTCTTGGAGCGGCTGCCAAAATACACACTCAGAAAAACAGCAAAGAGGGGAATAATGAAAAAAGCATTATAAAGCAAAAGGTAAAAAATAGCCCGGATTCGATAGACGGTTTCGGAATGGATAAGCATAATAATGGGGAAATAAATTTGTCCGGTGCAGCCTGCTTCCAGAAAGGAAACCACCACACCGCTTAAAAGAGCCGCTATAATCAAGCGTCGCTCGGCAAAACTCTGTTTTAAGTACTGGTTAATCTTCAAGCGCCAGCTCTTAGGAAGGCCCAGGGTAAAACCAGTTTCTCTTCGCTCTTTTTTATACTGGATTGCATCCTTGATGCTTAAGAAAGCAAAAAGAAAAAGCAGAGCAGCCATGACACCATAAGCCACTTGAGAGATGATGTGATATCTCCCAAGATGTTGCCAGATTTCGAAGAAAAAGAGCCCGAGCAAGAAGTAAGTTACATAAACAGATACGCTGTAGGTGATGCCGACTTCAAAGACCCTGCGCCGTTCGTGGCCCAGCAAAAAGAGGAGATTGACCATAAAAACTATGGTGGCAAAAGCGCAGGGATTTAAGCCGTCAAGGAGACCAGCTCCTGCAATGACCCAGAATGTAGCTCCCTTAAGGCGAGAAAAAAGATATTCTTCCAGTTTGCTGGTCCGGATGGACTGCCGTATAGGTTTTTCTTGCCCTGGAGGGAGGCGACCCTCCAGGGTTTTTTTAATAAACTCTTCCAGCCTTTGTGGATAAGTATCCAGGTCTTCAGAAGCCAGGTAACCAACTTCTGAAAATATTTCCACCGAAGTTTTGTCCTCTACTTGCCAGTATTCTTCGAGTTCAACCAGTTTGCGATAGTTGCTTTCTATGACATAATCAAAATACACTACCTTAATCTGGTCCTGATATTTGGCAAAAACCGGAGGTGTTATTTCATTTTTAATCTTGCGACACACTGGACAGCGTGAAGAATAGAAAAAGAGAAACACTGGCTTCTCTTTCACTTCCAAAGTATCAATCAGGGGTTGAGGGCTTTCCTCTCTTATGATCACAGAGGTCCGGGCTTTCCATTCAGAAAGCCCCTCCAGTAGCTTTTCGACAAGCACTTTATCACTTACAATCGCAATCTGGTCCGGGTTCTCTTTTTTGAGAAAGGCATTGAGCGCCTCCAAATCGGGTGGAGAACCATCTTCCCAGAAATTAAGCAAAACTATTTTGTGGTAGTTGTAAGTGATTGTATGCCAGGGCAAAAAGAAATCCTGCTTTATGTTTTCTGAAGGATTCGTGACCACAATCTTCAGATTTCTGGCGAGCTCTTTTAAAGCCTGGCTTTTCGCTTCCCAATCTTTTTGAGAGGGAAGAATAATTGATTCTATTTTCTGTTCAGAAAGCATCTGCAACCAGGCTTCCTCACTCATAGCATGATTGCCTATGTCTATGAGAAACATGCTATCCCGGGGCAGTTCTCCAGGCGCTTTGTCCAAATTCCCCAGGATAGTAATCTGATAGGCAACAGCAAACGATGCAGCAGCAAAAACTACCAGAATAACCAAAACTGTAAACCAAAGAAATTTTCTCACTACCTAACCCCCTTTCTCTTGAGCCATATTCTTTTATGAACCATGATATACCATCTTATGGAGAATGAAAATGGCTTTCTGGAGCTTAAAGCAAAGGACAGCGCTGGCTCGAGAACTAATCAACTTGGCAGGGCGCGAATGCATTCACTCGTACAAATCTTTTTCGTAATCGAATCCCATGGTATGATGCTCTGCATTTCTGATGTATATGTAGTAATATAGTACTGCTTTCAATCCTTTAAGGAGGTTTCTATCCTGGCTAGTAATTTGGCAGGAATGGTTCTGACCTCGCTTCTGATTTTTGGAGCCAGAATAACCGATGTGAGTATCGGGACTTTGAGGGTAATTCTGGTGGCCAGAGGAATGCGCCGTTTGGCTCCCGTTCTGGGTTTTTTCGAGGTGCTCATCTGGGTTGCTGCTATAACCCAGATTATGCGCAACCTGGACAATGTGTTGGCTTACTTCGCCTATGCTGCCGGGTTTGCAACCGGTACCTACCTGGGTATGTACTTTGAGGAAAAATTGGCAGTTGGGTTCTGCATGTTACGAGTCATAGTCTCAGGAAGTGCGAGCAGTCTCATTGAAAGTCTGAAACAGTCGGGATTTGGAATCACCATCCTGGATGGCTATGGCTCCCGGGGGCCGGTCAAAATCATCTATACGATTATCAATCGTAAAAACCTGGCGAGGGTAATGGCAATAATCCAAAACTGTACACCTTCTGCCTTTTACGCTGTAGAGGATGTAAGATTGGCCTCAAAGGGTGTATTCCCACCAATACAGGGTGGCTTAAGTGTTTTTTCGAGTTTGCGTTTCTGGCGCAAAGGGAAATAGCCTCTCCGAAAGCACTGTATAACTCTGGTATAATTTTGACAGTATCCTCAAAAGGAGGCAGGTAGAATGCCAGAATTTGTAAACCCCTTTTCGGGAATGGTTCCGGGAAGGAAAATGAGCAAAGAAGAGCTAATTCGGGCGATTCGTCTCAACATTGCTGCTGAACACGAAGCGGTCCACCTTTATCTTGCACATGCTGCTGCCTGTGACCATCCGCTGGCCAAAAAAGTGCTTGAAGACATTGCCAATGAAGAGAGAGTCCATATCGGTGAGTTCAGCCGCTTGCTTGAAATATTGGCAACTGATGAAGCACAGTTTCTGGAGGAGGGCAGAAAAGAAGTGGAAGAGATGATGGAAGAAACAGCGAATGAAGGCAACCAAGAACATGTTGATACTGATAAAAGACCAACCGTTGGTTCTCTGGAGTGAGGAGGTTTAACAATGGGAGATTATCTTTTTCAAAAGGATGTACCCCTTCAGGAGGCTACCTGGCAAAAGCTTGAAGAGGTCATGATTCAAACTGCACGCAGTTTACTGGTGGGAAGAAGAATATTGCCCGTTGAGGGACCCTATGGTCTGGGTCTTTCGGCGGTACCGCTTGAAGAAAGCCTGCAGGAAGGAGTTCGCCTTGTAAAGACGGTTGGCATCCCCTCTTTCAGTGAGGTCTTCTCACTCTCCAAACGCATGTTAGCAGCTTTTGAAGAAAACGGAGTTTACCTTAATCTTCGTCCCTTACAAGATGCCGTTTCAGCTTGCGCACGTAAAGAAGATTCACTAGTCTTTCAGGGCATTTCTGGAGTTCCAGGACTTCTCAAAGCTGAGGGTTCAAAGAAGAGTCCTCTTTCTGCTTGGAACGAAACCGGGGAGGCGGTCGAGGACGTTATCAAAGCCATAAATGTGCTTGAAAAGCAAGGAGTGCCTGGCCCTTACCTTCTGGTTCTTGCTCCGGAGCGCTTCAACCTTCTTTTCCGTAGATATCCAAGCGGTAATCAATTGGAGATTGAACATATGCGTCTACTCTGTGAGGCCGGTGTTTTGAAATCACCAGTTCTCGAGGAAGGGGGAATACTCCTGGGTCGAGGTGGCAAGGTGGGCCGAATTATCCTGGCTCAGGATATGCAGATAGGGTTCATTGGTCCCACTGAAGATTCCCTCGAATTCTATGTGTCCGAAGCTCTTTTGCCGCTTGTGGAAATCCCAGAGGCAATCTGTGTCCTCAAGTAATTGATTTGAGGGAAGGATTTCGAATAACAAAAGAAGGCCCTATTCTGGGCTTTCTTTTGTGTTAAGGAGGAGGTGTGAACCTTGGACCTTGAATTGAAAGATAAAATCGCTGTAATCACTGGGGGAAGCAAGGGAATTGGGGAAGCAGTTGCCAGGGAACTGGCAAGAGAGGGTGTTCACCTTGCCCTGTGTGCTCGACACAAAGAGGAGGTCGAGAATACTGCCCGAAAAATTTCTGAAACATTTGGGGTACAAGCACTGGGCTTTGCCTGCGATGTTAGTAGGCTCAAAGACATTGAGCAATTTGTGGAAGCAGTGAAAAACACTTATCCTGAAGGTGTGGACATCCTGATCAACAATGCCGGAACCGGTAGTGCTGAGAAAATAATCGATGCTCCTGATTCGAGGTGGCAGTATTACTGGGACCTGCACGTCATGGCTGCAGTTCGCCTTTCCCGCTTGCTGGCGCCCCTTATGCAAAAGCGAGGCGGTGGAGTGATCATTAACAATGCGTCCATATGTGCCAGGCAACCGCTCGACTACGAACCAATTTACAACGTAACCAAGGCAGCTTTGGTGATG